>NZ_QWKY01000049.1 GCF_003574035.1 Meiothermus hypogaeus
GATTGGGGGTTGGTGTGGGGCCTGGATTGGGTGTGGGGGGAGCCGGGAGTGTAACCGCTTCATTGCAAGCTCCCAGGACGACTAAGGCCATGATCCACAAAAGCTTCTTCATCTAGGCTCCAGAGACGACTTTAAGAGGTTCAGTCATACTCGATCATAGGGGATGCACGATGCTCCACAAGGTTAGAAGCGTGTATGAAATCGAAGGAAGCTATCGCGATTCGACCAAACTAGCCCGTAGCTTACGGCTCAGCCTACCGATTTACATTTAGGCTTCATTCAGGCTTTCCTTAGGTTTGGCCCATGTCATTTTCAGGTTTGCTCCACACATAGCCCAAGCAGTGGCTAACACGACCCAGAACCACCCTTGTCAAGGAAACGATACCGCCCCCAACACGGTGTTTTTTCTGGCCATCATGAGCTAACTACGCGCTTGGCAACCTTGTGGAGGCAGCAAGAATAGTCAGTTCAGAAACGGCTCATTTAGCAGTATTGGTAGAGGAAAATCTCAAAGCCGGAAGAACCCGATGAAATGCACGGAGGGGGGCTTCAGGCCCTGCAATCTAAACTGGCTGGCCAACTGGCCTCGGTGGAAGTGGGTGTGGCTGGTAAAGTGCAGTACAATCTCGCTGACGGTGTTGGTGGCGGTTCCGCCGGTAAAGTTATAGGTGATCCTGGCCGCGGGGTCAGCGGTGGTGAGCCAGTTCTGTCTCCTGGATGCCATCAGTTGCCAGGATTTGTACAAGCCTGCAATGTCTGTTGGGCTTACCGGAAAGCTGGCCGCTGGGTTGCCCAGGAGCCGCTCGAGCCAGACTGTTTCGGCCCCAACCATATGGGCCGTGGTTTCCAACACACTGCTGAAGGAACCCCCAACCTCTTGACGGGCCTGCTCGAGGGATAACTCCTGCAAGGCAGGCCACCACTTTTCCCAGAGCCAGTCGTTGGCATCCACGATTCGCTTTAACTCAGCTTTGTCCATACCCCAGATTACGCCCTCGATCTCAGATAAAAAAGCCCCCACCTTTTTGGGTGAGGGCTCGAGGGGGAAGATACCTAGCGCTTGCTGTACTGCGGTGCACGGCGGGCTTTGTGCTTGCCGTACTTCTTGCGCTCGACTTCGCGGGGGTCGCGCGAGAGCAGCCCGGCAGGCTTGAGCTTGGCCCGCAAGTCGCCGTTGTAGTTGACCAGCGCGCGAGCAATGCCAAGCTGGATAGCATCTACCTGTCCGGCCTTGCCACCGCCTTTCACGGTGATATAAGCATCAAAGCGGTTGCTGACATCCACGCGGCGCAAAGGCTCCAGGGCCGAGACTGCCTTTACCAGGCCGCCAAAGTAATCGCCAAAGGTCTTGCCGTTGACTTCGATCTTGCCGGTACCCGGACGCAAAAACACCCGTGCCACGCTGGTTTTACGCCGGCCCGTGCCATAATACTGTTCCATTATTCGACCTCCATCTTGACGGGTTTTTGGGCCGCATGCGGATGGTTTGCCCCAGCATAGACTTTGAGACGGCGGAACATGATGTTGCCGAGGGCGCCTTTCGGAAGCATACCCTTGACCGCATGCTCCACGGCCTTGACCGGCTTTTCGGCCAGCATCACCGCGCCTACGGTGCGCTTGAGACCACCGGGGTAGCCAGAGTAGCGGGTATAGACCTTGGTGCGGGGTTTGGAGCCCTTCAGGAGCACCTTATCGGCATTAATGACCACCACACAATCGCCTGTGGCCATGTTGGGGGTGAAGTCGGGCTTGTGTTTGCCGCGCAACACCGCTGCAATCTTGGAGGCCACCCGCCCGATGGACTGGCCTTCGGCGTCAATCAGCACCCAACCGGGTTCTTTGGGTTCAGGAACAAACGTCTTGAACACTGCTTTCTCCATTTTGCACCAGCGCCTACCAACGCCGTTGCAGATTTTGATTTGCTTTTGTTTGAGCGGCTCGGGGAAACCACCCAAAAAAAGCGCCAACGCGGAGTATAGCACACTTTTTTGTGGTCTTGCAAACGCAAAATGATAAGGATGCTTTAGGGGCATCCGGGCTTTGTGGTACTGGCTGGTAAAGGAGGGTTTCTATGGTAACCAGGCTAAATGAAGGAGAAATTCGGAATGGTTTGCAAGGTCTTCCACAGTGGGCGCTGGTGGAGGGTAGAATCGAGAAAACCTTCACTTTCGATACTTATGCGGAGGGAGTGGCCTTTGCGGTCAAGGTAGCCCTGCATGCCGAAAAAGTCGACCATCACCCCGACAGCCTGGAAATTATGTGGGGCAAGGTTAAAGTGGCCTACGTGACGCACTCGGCAGGGGGGGTTACGTCGCTAGACCTCGAGGCGGCGGCGCAGATTGATGCCCTCGTCTAGGGGCTTTCATCCTTGAATTGCTGTCTTGAGCAGTTCGGGGAGTGGGGCGGCAGTTCCCGACCGAAGCGCACCATCTTGGTCGGGGAAGGATAGCCCCACGCCGCCCGGTGTTGTCGGCTATTCTGTGGGCTTGCGCGGGCCCTGGATGTACTGCATGAGTACCTCTAGGGGCGCACCCCCGGCGGTCATGATGGCGTAGGAACCCGACCAGAGAACCGCTTTGCGGTAAAACTTGCTGAGGTGCTGGGCATGTTTTTTGCGTAGCGCCCGACTGGTGACGGTCTTGAGGTTGTTGACGGTCTGGCCCCGCTGAACCGCGAAACCCCGACCACACCGCGATAGCGGTTGGTCGTGGGTAGTTCATTGTAACTTTACAGGTATCTATATGCAGTTTGTTCTGGCAATAAACTTCTGATTGTATTCTGTTATAGGCGTGTATGGTGTGAAAGAAATGGCCCTTAGGAGCCCACTGCTATCTCTTGACACGTTCTATCTGTAACGAACCTAGTAGACTGGAGAACCGTGAGTATGGAATACACAGTGGACAGTTCGAACCTGGCCTATTTGGAGGCCCTCTACCAGGAGTACGAGCAGAATCCGGCATCCATTCCCCCTGAATGGTCAAGCTATTTTCATGCCGTTCAGGCCGAGCCTGTCGGCGGAAATGGCGCGGCGGCCCAGCGAGAACCTTTGGACGGGGCCTCAGTATCTGAACTGGCCTCTTTTTTCTTGCGGGCGGTTCGTTTTTTGCGTACCTACCGGGAACGTGGCCATCTGGTAGCGCGGATAGACCCCTTAGAGCGCGAACGACGTACCCCTCCCGAACTAGACCCCAGTTTTTTTGGCTTGAGCGAGGCCGATCTGGATCGCCCGGTTCCGCTGGAGTTGGGTGCGCCGACCTTGCGGGCTGTACTGGAGCAGTACAAGGCCCGGTTCGGTGGTACGGTGGGCATCGAGTACGGCCACCTGGACGATCCGGCGGTGCGCAACTGGATTGAAGCACGTCTGGCCGCAGGGTTTACCCGGCCCACCGTGGAGCAGAAACGAAAAATTTACGAGCGGCTCATGCAAGCCACGCTCTTCGAGGAGTTCTTGCAAAAGAAATATCTGGGGGCAAAGACCTTTAGCCTGGAAGGTACTGAATCGCTCATTCCGCTGCTGGACCTGACCATAGAAAATGCGGCCAAACATGGGGTGGTGGAAGTGGTAATGGGGATGGCACACCGCGGTCGGCTGAACGTGCTGGCCAACGTGGTCAAAAAGCCCATGCGGGACATTTTTCTAGAGTTTGAAGAGCACTTTCCCGAAGGCTACCACGGTGACGTTAAGTACCACCTTGGCTACTCCAACGACCTGCCAACCCCATACGGCAACGTGCACCTGTCCCTTAACTTCAACCCCTCGCACCTCGAGTTCGTTGCACCGGTGGCCATGGGGCGTACCCGGGCTAAACAAGACCGATTTGGAGATCGCAAGCGCGAGATGGGCATGTTGCTGCTGGTTCACGGAGATGCCGCCTTCATTGGCGAGGGCATCGTACAAGAAACCCTCAACATCTCGGGGATCCCGGCCTACACTGTGGGGGGTGCGGTGCACATCATCCTGAACAACCAGGTGGGCTTCACCACCGAGCCTCACGAGTACACTGCCGGGCGTTACTCCACCGAAATCGCCAAGATGCTCGAGTCCCCCATCTTTCACGTGAATGCCGAAGACCCTGAGGCGCTGGTAGGGGTTGTAGAGCTTGCCATGGAGTTTCGCAAGGCGTTCAAACGCGATGTGTTCATAGACCTGATCGGTTTTCGCAAACGTGGGCACAACGAGACCGATGAACCCAGTTTTACGCAGCCGGACATGTACCGCCGTATTGCAGCCAAGAAGCCCCTTTATTTGAGCTATCAGACCAAACTCCAGGGTGAGGGCGTCTGCAGCCAGGAGATCTGCGATGCCCTGGCGAAGCAGTATCAGGACGCCATGGAGGCGGCTTTTTCGGGCGCGAGACGTGAACCCACACCCACCCGTCCCCCGGCTGGCGGCGGGTTTTGGAAGGGTTATCTGGGCGGTCCCGAAGAAGGGGTACCTGATCCAGAGACCGGGGTTCCTGTGGAGAAGCTGTCGGCCCTGATGGAGGGCCTTACGCGCCTTCCGGAAGGTTTCCATCTGCACCCCAAACTAACCAAACTTGTTGAAAGTCGCCGCGAGATGGGTCAGAACAAGCGGCCCCTGGACTGGGCGTCGGCCGAAATGCTGGCTATTGCGTCCCTGGCTGTGGAGGGGCACCGGGTGCGGATTTCGGGTCAGGACGTAGTTCGCGGAACCTTCACCCAGCGTCATGGGGGTTTCACCGATTACGTTACGGGCGAAAGATACATTCCTGCCAATCATCTGGCGGAAGGGCAGGCGGTGGTCGAGCTTTACAATTCCGCCCTGTCGGAGGCGGGGGTTCTGGGCTTTGAGTACGGTTACAGCCTGGACATGCCCGATGCGCTGGTAGGCTGGGAAGCTCAGTACGGCGACTTCGTAAATACTGCGCAGGTCATTATTGACCAGTTCATTGCCTCGGCAGAAGCCAAGTGGAGCCGCCTGTCGGGCCTTGTGATGCTGCTGCCACACGGCATGGAGGGGGGCGGCCCTGAACACAGCAGCGCGCGCCTCGAGCGTTTCCTTCAGCTTTGCTCCAACGACAACATGCAAGTGGCCTACCCCACCACCCCCGCGCAGTATTTTCATCTGCTGCGTCGGCAGGTGGTGCGCCCCTGGCGCAAGCCTCTGATCGTCATGACCCCCAAGAGCCTGCTGCGCAACCCGGACGCTGTCTCCAGGCTCGAGGAACTCTCGCAAGGCCGCTTCCGGCGGGTGCTTTGCGGGAATACCAGCCCCAAAGTCAAGCGGGTGGTGCTCTGCTCAGGCAAGGTGTACTACGACCTCGAGGCCGCTCGACGGGCCGCAGACAAGGAAGACGTGGCCATCATCCGACTGGAACAACTGTACCCTTTCCCCATGAAGGAGCTCGAGGCTGCTCTGGCGCCGTACCCGGCCAATACCGAGGTCGTCTGGACTCAAGAGGAACCCGCCAACATGGGGGCCTGGTGGTTCATTCGGGCTCGCTTTAGCGACCGGATGTTTGGTCGTCCCTTGAGTGTGGTGGCCCGCCCAGAGTCCAGCAGCCCGGCGGTGGGCTCCAAGAAAGTGCACGATAAGGAGCAAAAGGCGATCGTATCGGCTGCTCTTGGCTTGTAGGACGGGCTTTGGGCTCAGGGCAGCGGGCTATGGTAAGTAAGATAGCAAGAGCGCCACAGCGAGATCGAAAAAGGGTTTCGGGTTCATAATGCACAAAACAGAATTCACCCACCCTGAGCCCTGAGTCCTCATTTGAAGTAAAGTTGTACAGGTTGAGGTGCTGCGGCACCCCTGAATGGGAGGCAACATGGCCTTGGAACTAAAAATTCCTGCAGTAGGAGAATCCATCACCGAAGTAGAAATTGGACAGTGGCTTAAGAAAGAGGGCGATGCGGTGGCGGTAGACGAGCCCCTGGTTGAACTGGTGACCGATAAGGCCACACTGGAACTACCCTCGCCGGCCCAGGGCCGATTAACAAAAATTCTCATCCCCAGCGGACAGGCCAAAGTAGGGGATGTGGTGGCTTTACTGGAGGAAGGGGCTGCTGCAGTGACCAGCCCGCCCGTCCAACCGACCCCTGCTTCGGTGCCCAGCCAGGGCGCTGCTGCGGTGGCCGAAGCAAAAGTCATGCCTTCCGCCGAACGCCTGGCGGCCCAAACGGGCATCCAGGCGGCAACCCTGCCCGGAACCGGCCCCGGGGGGCGGGTGCTCAAAGAGGATGTGCAGCGGGCAACTGTGGCCGCTCCGGCAACGCCCTCTCCTGTGCCTCAGCCCTATAGCCCCCCCTCGCCGGTGCTGGGCAAGGGTGAGCGCCGCGACGACGTGGTGCCCATGACCCCCTTGCGTCGCCGCATTGCTGAACGCCTGCTCTCTGCCAAGCAGAATACCGCCATGCTCACTACCTTCAACGAGGCCGATATGGGCATGGTGATGGATTTGCGTAAGGAGTACGGCGAGGCCTTCCAAAAGAAGCACGGCCTCAAGCTGGGCTTTATGAGTTTCTTTGTAAAAGCCGTAGTGCAGGCCTTGCAGGAAATCCCACAGCTCAATGCTGAAATTCGTGGAACCGACATTGTCTATCACCGCTACTACGACATCGGAATTGCGGTGGGTGGGGGAGAGGGGCTGGTGGTGCCGGTTATTCGCGATGCCGACCGGCTTTCCATGGCCCAGATCGAGGCGGTGATCGCCGACTTTGGGGCTCGAGTAAAGGAAAAGAAAATCAAACCTGAGGAGCTGATGGGGGGCACCTTCACCATTACCAACGGTGGCATCTACGGTTCGCTCAACTCCACCCCCATCCTGAATCCCCCCCAGGTAGGCATTCTGGGGATGCACGCCATCAACGAGCGCCCCGTAGCTAAAAATGGAGCGGTGGTGATCCGCCCCATGATGAACCTGGCGCTCTCCTACGACCACCGCATTGTGGACGGGCGCGAGGCGGTGACGTTCCTCAAGCGGGTCAAGGAATTGATCGAGAACCCGGTACGTCTGACCCTGGAAGTTTAGATGCGCAGATCAGGGGCCTTGGCTTTGGGCTAACCGCTGTCTGCAACTCATTGAGGTCTTATGCCAAAACATCAACTGGTGGTAATCGGAGCGGGGCCAGGTGGCTATGTCGCGGCCATCAAAGCAGCTCAGCTCGGTCTGGATGTGGCCTGCGTTGAGAAAGAACAAGCACTGGGTGGAACCTGCCTGCGGGTAGGCTGCATTCCCTCCAAGGCTTTGCTGGATGCCAGCGAGAAAATCCACGCTGCGGAGCTCAACCAGTTTATCGGGGTAAAAATCGGCCAGGCCGAGCTAGACCTGCCCGCCCTTATGGCCCACAAAGACAAAGTGGTCAGGGCCAATACAGAAGGCATTGCTTATTTGTTCAAGAAAAATAAAGTAACGCGTTACCTGGGGCACGGTAAAATTGTTGCACCCAACAAGGTCGTGGTCGAGGGACCGGAGGGCGTGCAGGAACTCGAGACAGAGCGCATCCTGATAGCCACCGGCTCCAAGGTAGCCCCGTTGAAGGGGGTTGAGCTTGACTATGACATTGTGGGTACCTCCGACCAGGCCATTGCCTACCCCAAGGTACCGGAGAACCTGGTGGTTATAGGGGGTGGCGTGATTGGCCTCGAGCTGGGCTCAGTCTGGAACCGCCTGGGCTCTAGGGTGACCGTGCTGGAATACCTCCCCACCATTTTGGGGGGGATGGACGGCGAGATTGCCAAAGCCGCCGAGAAAATTTTCAAAAAACAGGGCCTGGAAATCCGCACCGGCGTGCGGGTGACGGCGGCCTTTGCCAGAGATGGCAAGGGTGTTGTGGAGTACGAAGGCGGCGAACCCCTGGTGGCCGACCGGGTCTTGCTAGCGACCGGTCGGGTGCCCAATACCGATGGACTGGGTTTGGAGAACGTAGGGCTTTCCACCGACGAGCGGGGCCGCATCCCGGTCAATGCTCATTACCAGACCGCCGTACCCAGCATCTTTGCCATTGGCGACGTGATTGCGGGTCCCATGCTGGCCCACAAAGCCGAGGAAGAAGGCTACGCCGCGGTAGAGTACATGGTGACGGGTTACGGGCACGTAGACTATAACTCCATTCCAAACGTGGTCTATACCCATCCCGAGATTGCCTCGGTAGGTAAAACAGAAGAAGAGCTCAAGGCGGCGGAAATTTCCTACAAAAAGGGCTCCTTCCCCTTCTCGGCCAACGGGCGGGCCCGGGCCATGAACGATACTGACGGTTTCGCCAAAATCCTGGCCCATGCCGAGACCGACCGGATTTTGGGGGTGCACATTATCGGCCCACGCGCTGGTGACCTCATCGCTGAGGCCGCCGTAGCTATGGCTTTCCATGCTTCGTCGGAGGATTTGGCCAGGGCTTCCCACGCTCACCCCACGCTGGCAGAGGTTCTAAAGGAAGCGGCGCTGGCGGCCTGGGACAAGCCGATTCACATTTAGAAAGGTGGTTGGAATCTCCTTGGGGACAAGGCTCCCCAAGTACCCCGAAAGTCGGGGTTGCGGGGACAAAGGGTTGGCCTGATCACGACGGTAGCCAACCTAATACCAGATTCGGTTGATTCGTTACCGAACGGTAACGAATCAACCCGACCGAAGTTATCCGCGTAGCGGAGGGCGATACCGCCCCTTGGAAGGGAGACGCTTTCTTCGCCGACCGACAGTGAAGGGCCATCGGCCCCCGGCTAGCGCCGGTACTCAAGGGAGGGGTGTGCTCTAGGATTCAAAAAGACAACCTATGGGTTTTTTGGTTTTGTGAACTGTCTTTGTGAACTGTCTTTTTGAATCCGGTATAAGTTCCCCGTGTAAAACCTTGACCGAGAGTGTTCCGATGCAAGCAAAGGAAGCGCTTCAACATCGGTGAACCCCATACATTGCCTCGGATGGAGCCTTCGGGGATGGGTAAGGAATGGGCCATCCCATGAGAACCGAGAAGCCCTGGACTTCCAGCCCAAGGAGTCGTCTCCAGGAACTGCTCTAGAGCGCTCTTCACATAGAATGAGCCTCCCGAGAATCAAGAATCCTCTATCCGAGACAGAACAGTTGCCGCCCGGAAACTCGAAACACAAGCACTCGTGGGCCGGGCCCGGCCTACGCTTGGGTAGAATGCATCTGGGCCCAGACGCATTCTCGTTTTTGCGGGCGACAACGTCTGTGAAGGGCGCGATAAGCACCCCGAAGATCTGCTTAAAACGTGCGGTACCTGCAAGCTGGTGAGCCCAGGCGCCAAGCGCTGATGCGACCAAGTTTGTTTAGCGCGGTCCCCTTGCCAGTAAGTTGGCAAAACCCAGGGCTAAAATGAGCACCACGCCGAGGGCCCAGTAGGGAAACGTACCCGGAACCCAACCCTGCCACTGGGCAAGATAAACCAGCCCACCTACCAGCACTGCAATCAGTGCCCACAGAGCAAATGGCTTAATTCCTTCCATGGCCCTAGTCTACTTTTTTGCTGCGGTGCTGATAATAGTACACCTCGTTGGGCACCCAGCCCATGGCGTTGGCGATTCGATTGGTGAAGTTGAACATGGCCGCAACCTGTGCTGCTTCGAAGATCGCCTCGTCGCTTAGCCCAATGGCCCGTAGCATCTGCACATCGGCTGAGCTCATCACCGCCGAGTCCACCGTGATTTGATGGGCGAACTCCAGAAGCGCGTGTTCCCTGGGGGTCAGATGGGCGCGCCGGAAGTTGGCCGCCAGCACATCGGGCAGGACCGGGTCGCCGGTAATTTCGCGCAGATAAGCCGAGTGAGAGGCCAGGCAGTATTCGCACTCATTGGCCGAAGAGACCACCACCGCAATCATTTCTCGCTCTTTGCGGCTCAGGTGGCTCTGGTCTTCGTTGCGCATCAGAAAGTCGTAGTAGCGAAACCAGCGCAAAAAGTGCTCCGGCGTAAGGGCAAAGTTGCGGGCCACGTTCGGAATGAAGCCGGTTTTTTCTTTAAACTTGCCAAACAGCACCCGGACATCCTCTGGTACTTCACTTTCTTCCGGTACCCTGACCCAGGCGGTAGGCTGGGCTTTGGCTTTGGCGACCGGTTTCTTTTGACTGGCTTTGGGGGTTCTGGCTTTTGCCATGCTTACTCCGCTAAGCAACTTTCTGAAGGTGCTCTGGCTACCCCTGGGAAGCCCAGCGCTCTGGGGTGGCCTGCTTTAGAAACTCCACGATGTCCTGGGTGCTGGTACCGGGGCCAAAAACTCCGGCCACACCCATCTCCTTCAGGTAGGGGACGTCCTCGTCGGGGATGATACCGCCACCAAAAAGCAAAATGTCGTCGGCGCCTTGCTCTTTGAGCAGCCGGCGAACCTCCCCAAAGTAGTGCATATGGGCGCCCGACAGTACCGATAGGCCAATGGCGTCTACGTCTTCTTGTAAGGCCGCCGAGACTATCATCTCTGGGGTTTGGCGCAAGCCCGTGTAGATCACCTCCATGCCTGCATCGCGCAGGGCCCTGGCCACTACCTTGGCCCCCCGGTCGTGGCCATCGAGCCCTGGCTTAGCAATGAGCACCCGTATTCTTCTATCCATGCCACTATCTTACGGCACTCGAGTAAAAAGCCGCCAGGTACGAAAAGCCAGGCAAGGCCCTCGAGGATGCCCCCAAGAAGGGAGACCGCTACGCCATAGATGGCGCATTTTTGGCCAGGACGATCCTGCGCCTCGGTGTTGAGACTTGCTTTGAGACCCCTGCGCTTGTGAGTGGAACTGTTGGCAGGATCTACAATGAAACCAGACAACCCATGGCCTTATTATTTTGCCCAGCGATCAGGTTACGGCAGAGGTAAGCTCGCGCGGGCGGTGTATTTCTTCCAGGTGGGCCTTGAACTGCTCAAAGGTTACCTTGAGGAGCTTGTTGGGCTCGCCAAAAACCGAGGCATACAGGTCGGCGACTTTGTCCAGCAAAGGGGTGTCGTAATGGGGGTGGCCTTCAAACAGGAGTTCTAGGTGGGTTCCCCCGTCTTCAGCCTCGCTCAGGCGAACCCAGCCGGATATTTCCAAGTTGTGTGGAACACCCGGTACGCTGCGGAACTCCAGGTATTCCGGGGGCTGCCGCTCGGTGGCCTCGGCTACCCAGACCAGATCTACCGGCGGCTGGCCGCGGGCCCTAAAACGCCAGGCCGAGCCCACCCGGCTAACCTCCTTGATGGCCCTGGCCCAGGTCGGCCAGCTCGAGAAGTCCTGAAAGGCTGCCCAAACCGCTTCTCGCGGGGCTTGAATGTTGAGTACCAGCTCCTCCCTAAAGCGCATGGCTACCTCCTACCAGGCGGTACACGCAACGAAAAGAGAACGAGTACAGGTTGGTGTAACGATATGTTGCCACATAGACATGTACGGACGGTGAAGGCTGGATTACACTACGGGGATGAAGGTTCATGTGATTGGGGCTGGCCTCTCAGGTGCGGAGGCTGCTTTTACAGCGGCCCGTCTGGGAGCCCAGGTCCGGCTGTACGAGATGCGGCCCCACCGGATGACCCCCGCCCACCACACCGCACAGTTGGCGGAGCTGGTCTGTTCTAATAGCCTGGGCGGAGAAGGTGAGACCAACGCTAAAGGTCTGCTGCAGGCTGAGCTGCGGGCCGCCGGGTCGCTGGTTTTGCAGGCTGCCGACCGGCACCGGGTTCCTGCCGGGGGTGCGCTGGCGGTAGAACGCGAGGGGTTCTCTGCAGAAATTACCCATGTGCTGGAAGCCCACCCCCGGATTGAGGTCATACGGCAAGAAATCACCGAGATTCCCCCCGATGGCATCGCGGTGTTGGCCACCGGCCCCCTCACCTCCGAGGGCTTGTCCGCGCATCTGCAATCGTTGCTGGGTGGTGAGTTTTTGGGCTTTTACGACGCCGCTGCGCCGGTGGTGCTGGGCGAGAGCATCAACCTGGAAATCGCTTACCGGGCAGGGCGCTACGGCCAGAGCGCCGACTACCTGAACTGCCCCATGGATGAAGCGCAGTATAGACACTTTTACGAAGTGCTGACCCAGGCCCGCAAACACACCCCGCACGACTGGGAGCGGCTCGAGTTCTTCGAAGGATGCATGCCCATCGAAGAGATTGCCCGCCGCGGCTACGATACTCCCCGCTTTGGTCCCCTAAAGCCGGTGGGCTTACCTGACCCCAGAACCGGCCGGGAGCCATATGCAGTGGTGCAGTTGCGGGCCGAGGATCGGCGGGGCCAGATGTGGAGCCTGGTCGGCTTTCAGACTGGGCTGAAGTGGGGTGACCAAAAGAGTGTGGTGCAGAGTATTCCTGGGCTGGAAAACGCCGAAATAGTACGCTATGGGGTTATGCACCGCAACACCTACTTGTGCGCCCCCAAGCTAATGGAGCCCACCTTACAGTTCCGCGCCCATCCCGGGTTGCTGGTATGTGGGGTGCTGTGCGGGGTGGAGGGCTACCTCGAGTCTGCCGCAACTGGCTTCCTGGCAGGCCTTAACGCCGCCCGGCTGGCTGGGGGCCAGGAACCCCTGGTGCCCCCGGAAGAAACCATGCTAGGTGGTCTGGTGCGCTATCTATCGAGCGCCAACCCGGACAACTTTCAGCCTATGAATGCCAACTGGGGCCTGGTTCCTGCCGATAGCGGCAAAGGTAAAAAAGCCGAGAAACGCACCCGCATGTACCGGCGCGGCCTGGACAGGTTCCGGGCCTGGCTGACTCAGTCGGTTGGCCTGGAAATGCAGCTTATACCAGATTCGGTTGATTCGTTACCGTTAGGTAACGAATCAACCCGACCGAAGGGAGTGCTCTAGGATTCAAAAAGACAACCTATGGGGTTTTTTGGTTATGTAAACTGTCTTTTTGAATCCGGCATTAGCGTGGAAACAGCGGCAGGTTCAGCGTAGCCAGGCTGGCATAATCCACTTTCCAGCCTTGTTCAGTAAAGAGGAGCCGAACCGTGCCGCTGCGTTCAAGGGTTGTGCTGTTCAATAGAGCGCTGAGTCGGAAGCGGATGGTCGCCTGGTTGCCCGAAACCACGGTTTGCAGCCCACTTAACTCAAAGCCTCTGAGGCCGACCTCGCTCTGGCCAAAGCCAGGTGCGGGGTTTTGCAAGAAGCGTTCACTCCAGACCGGGTCGTTGCACTTGAGGCCCTCGAAAACCTGCCTCAGGGCGTTTTCGGCCAGCAGCACCGAGGCTTGGGGGCGCTGGTTGGGGTCTGGGCGGGAGATGGCCTCTACGGCAGCCCTGGCCCAGTGGCAGGGCGGCACGTCCACAAACGGAGAGGTGCCCGCTTGGGGCTGGCCTTGTGCCAGCGACGAGCCCCCCAGAAGCAACAAAATCAGGAACCTTTGCATACCCCTACCCTGACAGGTTGAAATCTCCTCCACAAGAGAACCGCGCACCTTTAGGGGTAGGTATAAACTGTGCGAGATGGAACGTAGATACTTTGGAACCGATGGGGTGCGGGGCGTGGCAGGGGAACCGCCGCTCACGCCGCAGTTTGTCCTGAAGCTAGGCCAGGCCGCCGGGGCCTATTTCAAAAGTACCCACAAGAAGCCGGTGGTTTTACTGGGCAAGGATACCCGGCAGTCCTGCGACATGCTCGAGGCTGCCCTGGCCGCCGGGCTGATGTCCCAGGGGGTGCGGGTGGAGCACCTGGGCGTACTGCCTACGCCGGGAGTGGCTTACCTGACCAAGGCCCTGGGGGCAACCGCCGGCGTGATGATCTCGGCCAGCCACAACCCCTACCAGGACAACGGCATCAAGTTTTTTAGCGCCGCCGGCGACAAACTGCCGGACGAGATCGAGGGCGAGATTGAAGGCCTCCTGGAGCGCGAGTTCAGTACCGACGGTATCGGCACAGTCTCCGACTTTCGCGAGGCCGAGCGGATGTACCTGGACTTTCTGTCTTCCAAAGGAGGCAGCCTCGAGGGCCTCAAGGTGGCCCTGGACACTGCCAATGGGGCTACTTTTCGCCTGGCGCACCGGCTATTTCAGCGGCTGGGAGCCGAGGTGTTCGTGATGTTCAATACCCCCGATGGCCGTAACATCAACAAGGGCTGTGGTTCCACCCACCCCGCGTTTTTGCAGCAGCAGGTGGTGGAGATGGGCTTCGATGCGGGGGTGGCCTTCGACGGCGACGGCGACCGGGCCATCCTGGTAGACCGCCGGGGGCGCGAGTTCCACGGCGACTACGTGCTGTACCTGAACGCCCTGGTGCGGCGCGAGCCGGGGGTGGTGGGTACCCTGATGAGCAACATGGGCCTCGAGGTCAAGCTGCGCGAGGCCGGCATCAACTTCTACCGTACCGCCGTGGGCGACCGCTATGTCTACGAGAAGCTCAAAGCCTCGGCCCTGACCTTAGGCGGCGAGCAGAGCGGCCATGTGCTGTTCCTCGACCACGCCCCCACCGGCGACGGCATGCTCACGGCAATTCTAACCCTCCAGGCCATGCGCGAGTCCGGTCGCGACCTCTCGGACTGGTACGAGGCCCTGCCCATGTACCCTCAGCTTCTCAAGAACGTGCGGGTGCGGGACAAGCACAGCCTGATGAAAAATAGCGAGCTTCACGCGGCCATCCAGCAAGCCGAAAGCCAACTGGCCGGTCAGGGCCGGGTCAACGTGCGGCCTTCGGGCACCGAGTCGCTGGTGCGGGTGATGGTGGAGGGCCCGGCAGAACTGATCGAGAAGGTTTCGGCGGAGCTGGTCGCTACCGTAGAGCGCCTCGACAGCGCGTCCTAACGGCCAGGGGGCCCCTATGACGGTTCGCCTACCGATTGCCGTTCGTTACGCCGAAACCGACGCTATGGGCGTGGTGCACCACAGCAGCTATGTGGTCTGGCTCGAGGCCGCAAGGGTGGAGTGGCTCGAGCAGATCGGCTTGCCCTACACCCAGATTGAAGTCCAGGGCCTGGCTTTTGCGGTTATTGAACTGGGCCTGACCTACCGCAACCCAGCCCGCTTTGGGGATCGGGTCGAAGTCGAAACCTGGCTCTCCGAAGCTTCTTCACGTACCCTGCGCTACCAGTACCGGGTGTGGCGGAGTGAAACTTTGTTGGCCGAGGGTTTTACAAGGCATCTTTGTCAGGATGCGCGGGGTAAGGCGGTGCGAATCCCGCCGAACATTTCAGACGCTTTGGTGGCACACCTGCGTCCGTCGAGCTGAAAATTCCCAGGTCCTAACCTGGAGATGTATGGGCAAGACGAAAGAGTCATCCAGGTTAATCAGCGACCGAGAGCTGCGCCTGACCGCAGTGGTGTATGCCCGGCTGGGCGTAGTGCCCTACCTGCGGATGCACGGGCGGCTACCTGACCGGATTGGCGGCCCCTGGAACATTATTCCAATGCGCCTGGTGATTGAGGAACGGGGAACCGACCCCGAACTCACCGACGACGAACGCCTTGTTTACGAGGCCATCCTGCGGGAAGGCCGCTTACCGGGGGGTTCGGTGGTTTTGCTGGATGAAGAAGAAAAGAGGCGCAAAGAGGAAAGGAAGCAACTCCGCAGAAAAAAGCAATGACGACTCAGCGATACTGAGATTTTTTCCGTATTTTGTTCCACAGTTCCACAACTCGCAAAAGTAGCGCTTGCTAATAGCTGGAGCGGGCTGGTGGAGTGATGCCAGACGATCGCAGGCGTTCGGGCTGCCACAAGCATGATAAACTCGAGGCCGACCATGACCACCTTTGAGCAGTTTGAACGGCACATCAACCCTGGTCTGGCCGGGCTTCTACGGTTTACCGGGCTGGACAAAGTGGAGTCGCATGCCGAGGGGGTGTATGTCTGGGACACCGAAGGCAAGCGCTACCTGGACTTTCTGGGGCTATACGGAACCCTTTCCCTGGGCCACCGCCACCCGAAAGTGGTGGAGGCAGTTAAGGCTCAGCTCGACCGGATGCCCATGTCGGTGCGGGTGCTGGTCTGTGAGCCTGCCACCCGGCTGGCGGCCCGCCTCGCCGAGATCACCCCGGGCGAGCTCTCTATGGTCTACTTTGGCAACTCTGGCACTGAGGGTGTCGAAGCTGCACTCAAGTTTGCCCGCTTCTACACCGGTAAACCGGGCTTTATCACCACCCAGGGGGGCTACCATGGCAAAACCCTGGGCGCCCTTTCGGTTACGCCCCGGGAGCATTACCAGCTCCCGGCCCGGCCTCTGGTACCGGGCGTGACGGTGGTTCCCTTTGGCGATGCAAAGGCCATCGAGGCCGCCATTGGCCCCGATACGGCGGCGGTCATTGTGGAGCCCATCCAGGGCGAAGGCGGCATCCGGGTGCCGCCCGAGGGGTATCTGCGCGAGGTGCGGCGCATTACCCGCGAAAAAGGCGTGCTGATGATAGCCGACGAGGTGCAGACCGGCATGGGCCGCACCGGTAAGCTTTGGGCGGTGAATTGGGAAGAGGTTGAGCCCGATATTCTGGTCAGCGCCAAGGCCCTGGGCGGGGGGGTGATGCCCATCTCGGCGACCATTTGCCGCCCGGAGATTCTAAGCATCTACAAAACCGAGCCCCTCATTCACTCCACCACCTTTGGGGGCAACCCGCTGGCCGCTGCTGCCGCTCTGGCCGCCATCGAGGTTACGCTCGGCGAAGACATCCCCACAAGGGCTGCCCAGATGGGCGCGTATTTACTGGGCCAACTGGCCGAGCTGCAAAAAGCCTACCCCGAGTTTATCCAGGAGGTGCGGGGGCGGGGCTTGCTGGTGGGCCTCGAGTTCAGCGACGCCGACATTGGCGCGGTGGTGGTGGCTGAGCTTGCGACCCGTGGGGTGTTGACCGCCTTTGGCCTCAACAACCCCAAGGTAGTGCGCCTGGAGCCACCCCTGATTGTCGAGAAGAATCACATCGACCAGTGCATTGAGGCTTTGGATGGTGCCTTGAAAGCCACCCAGTTGGCCTTCGAGGGCGTATTGTAGAACCGGGGATTTCCCCACCTCATATGCTTGAACAGCAGATTTACGCCTACTTAAAAAAACACCCCAAAAAGCGTTTCAGTCTGCGCGAGGTGGTGCGCGGCTTACGGCTCGACAAAGACGAAGCCAAAGAAGCCCTGGATTTGCTGGTGGCCGAGGGCAAGGTGTTGGAGCCCCGCCGCAAGCTCTACCATCTGCCCGAAGCCGAAGCCCGCAAAGGCTTCGAGGGTCGGCTGCAAGGTCATCCTGCAGGCTTTGGCTTTGTGGTCCCCACCAACCCCGACCTGCCCGACCTTTATATTCCCAAAGGCCATCTGAACGGGGCCTGGCACGGCGATCTGGTGCGGGCGGAACCCCGCCCACCGGGCCGCGATGGAAAGCCCTGGGGGGTGGTCGCCGAGGTGTTGGAGCGTGCCCACCATCAGGTGGTAGGGCGCCTTTACTTCAAACAGGGGTTTGCCTGGCTTAAGCCCGACGAGCCCCGACTGCCTGCCTTGAAACTAAAACCCGAAGGGCTCGAGGGACTGGAAAGCGGGGCCCGCCTGGCGGCCCGGGTGGTGTTCCCCACCGGACGTAAAGGGGCAGAGCCTTACGGGGAGGTTGCGGCCTACCTGGGCCAGGGCGAAGGTCCCGAGGTCGAGACCGAGGCCATCATCGCCAAGTATGAGCTCAAAAGTGTATTTTCACCCGAGGCCCTGGCCGAAGCCCAGCGGGTGGCTCATCTGGATGCAAAAGAACTCGAGCGCCGCGAGGACTTTCGCAATCTGCGGGTCTTTACCATAGACGGTGCCGACGCCAAAGACTTCGACGATGCCATCCATATCGAGCGCCTGCCCCACGGCAACTACCGGGTGGGCGTCCATATCGCCGATGTTTCGCACTACGTGCGGGAGTTCTCGCCCCTCGACCACGAGGCCTATGCTCGCGCCACCAGCGTGTACCTGCCGGGGAGGGTGCTGCCCATGCTGCCCGAGCAGCTTTCCAACGGTATCTGTTCGCTTAAGCCCTACGAAGACCGGCTGGTGCTCTCGGTGCTGGTGGAGCTCACGCCCAAAGGTCGGGTCAAAAGCTACCGCTTTGCCGAGGGGATCATTCGGAGCGTGGCCCGCCTGACCTACACCGAAGTAGAAGCCTTTGCGGAGGCCCTCGAGGCGCCCGAAGCAGACCCAAGCCCGGTTCCCCCTGACTGGAGCCCCGAACTCAAGGCCGACCTGGAACTCCTGCTCAAGCTCACCCACATCCTGAAGGAGCGCCGCCTGGAACAAGGGGCCCTGGACTTTCGCTTCACCGAGGTCAAGGTCGAAGTAGACGAGGAGGGCGATCTACACCTTATCCCGCAAAAAGAACCCAGGGCCCGTAGCCTGATCGAAGAGCTGATGCTCCTGGCCAACCGCGTGGTGGCCAAGCACCTGGCCGAGCAGCAGATTCCCACCCTGTTCCGCGTCCACGAAGACCCCAGCCAGGAGGCCTACAACAAGCTGGTGGCGGCTTTGGGCAGGCTGGGCTATAGCCTGCCCGGGGGGGAGCTGAGCCCCAGGGCGCTGCAAAGCATCCTGCGGAAAGCTGAAGGCCGCCCCGAGGAGGCCGTGATCTCCACCCTGCTGCTGCGCTCCTTGCGTTTGGCGCGCTATGCCGCGGAAAACCTGGGGCATTTTGGGCTGGCTGCCGAACACTATCTGCACTTTACTAGCCCCATCCGACGCTATCCCGACCTGGTGGTGCACCGGGTCTTGCGGGCGATGATGCACCGTAAGGTCTCTCAAGCCCGCAAAGAAGACTGGGCCGAACGTTTTCCCAAAATTGCCCAGCACGCCTCCGAGCGCGAGCGGGCCGCGGAGAACGCTGAGCGTGAGCTTACCAAGTACTACCAGTGTTTGTGGGCCGAGCGACACCGGGGCGAAATCTACCGGGGCACGGTCTCGGGCGTGACCGGCTTTGGGGTGTTTGTCAGCCTGGACAATGGGGTAGAGGGCATGATACGGTTGGGGGCCCTTCAGGACGACCACTACCACTACCACGAAGAACTGCTGGCCCTGGAGGGTCTGCGAACCAAACGCCGTATTCGAATTGGAGACGAGATGGAAGTAAAAATCGAGGGATCCAACCCTTCGTCCCGCCAGATTGACTTTGTGCCGACCGAGCGTTTCTACCAGGACCAATCCCAGGCTGCACAAGAACTTCCGGGCAAGAAGCGCCGCAAAAAGAAATCGGGCAAGGGCGCAAAACCCACTACGACGCAAACCGAGGCCTCTGCGCAGGAGAAGCGCACGCGCAAGGTGGTAGCCACCGAGCCCAAAAGCCCAGCTCCCCACGCTCGGGCTCGCTCGAGGCGGGTGGTAGGCCCCCCAGACGAACGTAAGGGGTTCAACAAGCCCGTCAAGGTGAAGGCCCAGAAGATTTACTTTGGCGCCTGGGGCGGGGAAACCAACGCGCCCGCCCAGGAGAAACCAAAAGCCCAGAAGAAACGTCGTAAACGGCGGTGAGCGCCACTACTGCGGCTCGGCAGCCACCAGCACCCAGTAGTCACCCGCCTTCACCATGCCCATATCGCGCAGGTTCGCGGCCATCAGGGTGTTGCAGTGGCCCTGGGTACTGTTCAGCCAGGCATCCACCGCTTCTGTTGCGGTGCTGAAGCCCTGAGCCAGGTTCTCGCGGATTTCCTTGAAGCGGTAGCCGTTTTGCTGGCTGCGGGTGACTACTGCAAAGGTGGAACTGGAGCCTTCTTGGTGGCTAAACTCTCCGGTTTGCTGAATGTATTTAGCACGCTGTCGGGCTACCTCCCCCAGCAGACCGTTCCAGGAGAGGGCTGGGGCGGCGGCATACGATTGGGTGTTGCTGCCATGGGTGCAGGTGCGGGCAGCGTCTCGAGCCGCGTTGACCGCATTAAGCGCAGTCTGAAAATCGGGTGGGGTGTACTCGAGCCTGGGGCTACTGGAGCAGGCCGCCAGAAGGGTTACAGCGATTGAAAGCAGCCAACGCATGGCCACAGTTTGCCAGCCTCTCGTGTCCGCTGCGGTGAAGAAATCACCGGGCAGCGTTACATGAAGAGGAAGGGTATGCTAGGCCTTGATGCGCTTGGTTGGCCTGACGGGGAGCATAGGCAGCGGCAAGAGCACGGTGGCCCAACGTTTGCGCGAGCTGGGTGTGCTGGTGCTTGATGCGGACGAGTACGCTCGAGAGGGCGCAGCGGTTCTCAAAGCAGAAATTTGCCGGGCCTTCCCGGAGGCCTGCCGGGGCGATGAACTCGACAGAGCGGCGCTGGCCCGACGGGTGTTCAACGACCCCGAAGCCCGTAAGCAGCTCGAGGCCCTCTTGCACCCCTACGTGCGCCGCCGCATGCACGAGGAGACCGAAAAGGCCAAAGCGAAGGGGCACCAGTTGGTGGTTCACGACATACCATTGTTGTTTGAAACGGGCCGCGAAGGAGACTTTGCCGGGGTGCTGGTGGTGGCCGCCCCCAACGAACTGCGCATGGCCCGGGTGATGGCCCGTAGCGGCCTTAGCAAGGACGAATTCACCGCCCGCGATCAGAGCCAAATGCCCCAGGAAGAGAAGGTGCGGCGGGCTACCTGGGTTATCTGGAACGACGCCGACCTGCAGGCGCTGCGAGCGCGGGTAGATGCCTGGTACCGCGAGGTGGTGAAGTGAAGCTGGTGCACGACTGGTTGGGCCCCCTCGAGCTGCCCGACGACCCCCGGCGCATTGTGTCGCTGGCCCCCAACGTTACCGAGACGCTTTTCGCGCTGGGCCTGCATGAGCGGTTGGTGGGGCGCAGTGCTTTCTGCTACCGCCCTGCGGCTACGCTGGCACTGCCGGTGGTCTCGAGCTACACCCGCTTGCGCTGGGAGTTCTTGAACAGCCTGAAGCCCGACCTGGTGCTCATCAGCACCGGGGTGCAGCGCGACCTGCTCCAGGAGCTTCATGGGCGGGGTTACCCCATCTTTCCGGTGCCCCTGCCCCATAGCCCCCACGGCATTCTGGAAAACATTGTGCTGATGGGGGCTTTGCTGGGGATAACCGAGCAGGCCACCCGACTTGTGGCGCATCTGTCACAGCGCTATCAGGCCCTATACCAGAGCCTGCCCGCTTACCGGGTGTACCTGGAGTTCGACCTCGGCGGCCCCATCACGGTGGGGCGGGGCAGCTATGTGGGGGAAGCCCTGCGGCATCTGGGCTTACAAAACATCTTTGATGCGCACCCTCAGAGCTATTTCTCGCCCAATCTGGCCGAGGTAGCCCACCAGGCCCCCCACCTGGTTATTTATGAGCCTAAACCCCACCGCTCGCGCCCCATCGAGAAAGCGCAGCGCCTCATGGTTGAGCGCAACTGGCCCTTTCCACTGGTGGTTACCGGGGGCGATGAACTGGCCCATTATGGCCCCGGTTTTTTTGCCTACCTGGAAGCGCTGGCGAAACAGATTCACGATAAAATAGTGCAAAAATCGTAGAAGTCCAGCGAAGCCTTCTACGATTGGCCCCAAACCCGGCCCGATTTTGTACGCTTGAGGCTGATGAACCTTCAGATCTTGCAGAACCCCCTTTTGCGTCTTACGGTTGCGCCGGAACTTGGGGCCAGTGTGGTGGGTCTCGAGCTCTATGAACAGGGCTTCTGGCTACCTGTTTTGCGCCCTACTTCGCCGGCAGCCCTGGTACAAAGGCACTCACCCGATACCTCGAGCTACTTGCTGGCCCCCTATTCCAACCGCATCCGGGATGGGCGCTTTCAGTTTGCGGGGAGAACCTACCAGCTTCGCCCAAACTGGATCGATGGACGGCAAACCATTCACGGGGAAGTTCACGGACGGGCCTGGAAGGCGCAGCGTTTCAATGAGCACGTCCTGCAGTGTGAGTTTGATGCCCGGGCTTTCCAGAAGCTGAACTTTCCCTTTCCCTTTACCGTACAGGTGCAGTATAAGCTGCTCGAGAACGGCGTAGAAGTCCTGACCACTTTGCAAAACGTGGGTGCCGGGCCGATGCCGGCTGGGTTTGGACATCACCCCTACTTTATGCGTCACCTGAACAATTCTGGCGAAGCCCGGCTCTCCTTCGAGGCCGAGCGGGTCTATCTGACCGATGCCACCTGCATTCCTACCCGGCCTGCGGAGGCCATCCCTCCACAGCTCGACTTTTCGCAGCCCAGAGCACTGGGCACGGCTGCCCTGGACCACGTTTTTGCCGGCTGGACGGGGGTGCTGCACCTGGAATGGCCTGGTTCGGGCTGGCGGCTGGAACTCCGCGCAGACCGTATTTATTCGCATCTGGTGGTATTCACTGCACCGGACGGGAGCGTGGCTTTGGAACCGGTGACACATGCCACCAATGGCTTTAACCTGCTGGCACAAGGGTGGAGCGATACGGGTGTGCAGGTACTGGAACCCGGTGGCTCAATTTCGGGCAGGATTCGGCTCACCCTCAGCAAGGGTCAGTAATACGGGGCTTGCTGCCTGGCGCATAACCAGTCAGGCGCTCATTTAGATCGAGGCATCGCTACCCCCCCGTCAATCGGTCTACAAATCATACCAGATTCGGTTAGTTCGTCACCAAAGGGTGACGAACTAACCCGACCGAAGGGAGTGCTCTAGGATTCAAAAAGACAGCCTCTGGTGTTTTTGGTTTTGTAAACTGTCTTTTTGAATCCGGTATCAGAGGGAAGCCTGGCGTGTAAAGCGATAAAATACGGTATGCACGTTTTTCGTTTGCGCGGTGACTTTGAAACTGTGGACATTTATTCAGCTGCCCTGTTCGACCTGGGGGCTCGGGGCCTCGAGGAAAAACCCGGTGAAGTGTGGGCCTATTTTCCCGAACGCAGGGAGCTGCCCTTTCCTGGGGAGTGGCTCGAGCTCCCAGACACCGACTGGCTGGAGGCCTACAAGCGGGACTTAAAACCGGTGGTGGCCGGGCCCTTTGTGGTGCTGGCTCCCTGGCACGGGTGGAGTGGTGAGGAAAAGCGCATCCTCCTCGAGCCTGGCATGGCCTTTGGCACCGGACATCACGAGACCACCCGCATGGCCCTGGAAGCCCTGGCCGAGCGTGTGGAGCCGGATATGCGCGTCCTCGACCTTGGGACTGGCTCGGGCATCCTGGCTATAGGGGCGGCCATGCTGGGAGCCCAAGCGGTGGGCGTCGACATAGACCCGGCGGTGATTCCCCAGGCCAGCGAAAATGCAAAGCTAAACCAGGTTAAGGTATCCTTCGACCTGGGCAGCCTGGACGATGTAGAAGGCCCCTTTGACCTGGTGGTGGCCAACCTCTATGCCGAGCTTCACGCCTATTTTGCTCCAAAATACCGGGGGCTTTTCGGCATTTGCGGAACCCTTATCTTAAGCGGCATACTGCTCGAGCGGGAGGCCCTGGTTCGGGAGGCCCTCGAGGCCAGCGCTTTCGCGCTTCTGGCCCGACGACAGGAGGGCGAGTGGGTTTGCCTGATCTACGCCGCACGCTGACTCCCCTTCAAAAGGCTTAGTACATGCGCCCACACCGTGCTTTTGTTGAGGTTATCCGGTCCGAGGTTGAGCTATCCGGGCGGGAAGCACACCACCTGCTGGAGGTGCTGCGGGCCAGGGAGGGCGATTTCTTAGGTGTGTTTGATGGGAAAGGCCTGGAGGGCCGTGCCCGGGTTTTACAGCTTGAGCAAGGCTTTGTACGCCTGCAAGTCGTAGAAACCTGGCCGGCCCGCAAAGAGCCGCCACAGCCCATAACCTTGTTTGTGGCTCTACTCAAAGGTGACCACTTAGCTGACGTGGTACGGGCGGCTACCGAGCTGGGGGCCAGCCGGATTGTGCCCATCCTGACCCAGCACTGCGTGGTGAGAGAACTAAGCGAAAACAAGCTACTGCGCCTGCGTCGGGTTGTACTCGAGGCCGCCAAGCAGTGTGAGCGCAGCGTCGTACCCGAAGTCACGCCCATGCTACCCCTCAACGAAGTTCCGACCATCGATCAGGGCTTTGTGGCCCATCCCAGGGTCTCGCTGCGGGTGCGGGATGCCTATAACCCCGAAAAGCCCACGGCCCTGCTCACCGGCCCCGAGGGGGGCTTGAGCGATGCCGAAATTGGCTTTCTTGAAAAAAAAGGCTTCACCCCGGTCACATTAGGGCCCCGTATCCTGCGGGCCGAGACCGCCCCCATTGCCCTCTTGAGCCTGATCACGGCGGCAGAAGGATTATGAACTACCTGCGCTGGATTCTTTTGTTGGGCTGGCTACTGCTGCCAGGCTGCCGCTATACCTTCCTTCCGCTGGACCCTGGTCGGGCTACGCTACCGGACCGCACCAGCCTGAGTGGAACCCTGGAAACCACCGAACGTGGAGCGGTCGCCAAGCTGACCGTCCGGCGTATTGCCGAGCCGGGCTACCTCGAGCTGCGCTGGTACAAGGGCGATCAGCTCTTCCAGGAGCGCTCCATCTGGGTCGAACAACCCGGCACTTTCGAGGCCCACTTCGAACGCCTGGACGATGGCTACTACCGATTGATGGTGCTGGTGCAGAAAAGCCCGGTCTTGCAGCTCGAGGTCGGCACCCCCTTGCTTCCAGCGCCGCCTGCGTCTCCACCCGGTTCCTGAACCCAGGGAATAGGGATCGGGGGACAGGGACGGGCTTGATATACCAGGTTTGCTGAGAGTTAGGAATCTGGCCGAAGTTCGTATTATCGTGCCCTTCACAGACGTTACTGCCCATCTGGGCGGTAACGTTACTGTCTGGGACAAAGGATTTTTAGCTCAGGGAGGACTCGACCATTGAGAAGAGCGCACTAGGACTAGGAGGTAGGTAGCAGGGTGTAGACGTCGAAAACCACCACCCACCCCCACGCGTGTATCACTGAAAGTTGGCCACACACCTAAAGTTGGTTTTACAGCGCTTAACCCATGCCAATCAACAGGAGCACCACTGGAATCGTGAGGAAAGATAAGACCGAAGAGGCCACCACCGCCCTGGCCGCCCGGAGACCATCCCCACCAAACTCCCCCGCCATCAGAAAAGCATTCACCGCAATGGGCATGGCGCTTTGCAGTACCAGCACCTGAATGTCCAGGCGCTCCAGGCCCAGGGCCCACCCGGCCAGCCCAGCCAGCACTGGGGCTGCTAAAAGCCGCAGGCTGCTGGCCTGAAGCTCAAACCGGCCCCACTCGGGCTTGGATTTGGCAATTTGAATACCCAGCGTGAGCAGCATTACCGGAATGCAGGCCTGGCCTAGAGCCTGCTAACTAGCTGTTCGTAAAAGCTCCACAGTTTTCGCTGTCATCAGAATCGAAAAAGCCAACCAGTGCCAACCTCGCAAGGTCTCAGCCAGCCGCTCATAGTCTCGCGCCAGCCTGCGA
>NZ_QWKY01000005.1 GCF_003574035.1 Meiothermus hypogaeus
GGCCCCCACCCAGCACATTCCCGGCCACCCATAAACCGGCCATCTGGGCGCGTTTGCGGGGGTACAGCCTGGGCAGGAGGGCCAGTGAGAGCCCGGGAACTGCCGCCGCAAAGGCCCCCTGGAGCGTGCGGCACAGCGTCCAGATTTCCAGGCTGGGCGCGAGCCCGGCCAGCACCCCGAACAAGCCCACCCCGAATAGCCCACCCCCTATCACCGTCCCTGCTGGCAGGCGGATGCGCGGCACCACCGGCGAGAGCAGCACCAGCACCAGAAAGGGCAGGCTGATGCCCAGGTGGGTGCTACCAGGGGCGGTGCCGAAGAGGCGCTCCAATCCGGGCAGCATGGGCACTACTGAGTACAGCGCCACGTAGATCAAAATGCCCGATGGAATTAAGGCCCAGGCCATGCTCAAAGCATACCGGTGGGTTGTGGCTTTGGCCCCCAGAAGGTGGTCTCGTGCCTGGCCCATAATGTAACGCTGTGAGGCGGGGGTTATGGGTATTTTGCCCGAGCCGGATTCAAAGGTCTACCTAAAATGAGCCCATGTCGCATTCGTCCGAGTCGATCTGGCCCTGGTTTTACCGATTGTATTGGAATACCGCTTTTGTGGGGGTGGCCCTGGCCCTGCTGCAACTGTGGCGGGGGCAATGGGCCCTCCAGGTCGTTTCGGTGGTCTATTTGCTGGCTACCCTGGCGGCCTTTCTGCTGGCCCGCCGCTACCCCAAAACCGCTCCGGTTTTGCACCTGGTGGCGGCCCTGGGGATGCTGGTATGGGTGGGCCAACAGCCCTGGGACGCCATTCTCCCGGGGTGGAACCAGCAGATGACGCTCTATGTCAGTGCAACCCTGGCCACCCTGGGCCTGACAGTGCTGGCCATGTTTGGTGGGCTATGGGCGATGGTTGCGGGCCTGGTCTTCCTGGCGACATTGCTGCCTTATCCAGAGGTGGGGCTGTACTGGGCGGTCTGGCCGCTGTGGACTTTGGCCGGACTGGTGGGGTTGGCGGTTTTTAAGGCGATACACAAACTCGAGGCCGCCCAGCAAGATTTGTCCAGGGTAATCTTACGAGACCGCCAGACCGGACTGAGCAACCGCCTGGCCCTCGAGGCCGACTACGAGCGCTACCAGGCCCTGGCCAGCCGCAGTGACCAGCCCCTGCTTTTTTCCTGCTGGCTTTTGGGGATCTCGGGGCAAAACCCTCGGCTATTGCAGGAGCTGGCCCAGGTGATGCGGGAGGCCATGCGCCAGGGGGATGGCTTGTACCGGGTGGGCGACGACCAATTCTGCGGCCTGCACATTGGCTTGGTCAGTGGGCACGAGCTGACCGAGCGGCTCAGCAAAAGGCTGCCCCAGGCCCGGGTGGTCTGGGTGGTGTGCAACGGCCTGACCCAGGAAGAAGCGCTGGCCCAGGCCCAGGACCTGCTCTACCGCAGCCCCCGGCAGCCAGCCCGGCACATATCGGCCATGCCCAAAGCGTAAGAGCCAAGGCCAATCGTCTATAACCGATGGTCTGTGGTCTGAAGTCCATATTGCGCCCTTCACAGACGTTGCCGCCCGCGAAAACGAGAATGCGTCTGCGCCCAGAAGCATGTTACGCACCCAAGCGTGGGCCGGGCCCGGCCCACGGGTGCTTGGGTTTCGAGTTTCCGGGCGGCAACTGTTCTGTCTGGGATAGAGGATTCTTGATTCTTGGGAGGCTCATTCTGTGTGAAGAGCGCTCTAAACTAGCTATGAACCCCAGGCGGTAGTCAACAAGCACCCAGATTGAAGAGGCCCCCATCGGTGCAACCTGTTCCGCCGCTTCAGGTAATCTGAGCGGGATGTGGCTTTTGAAGGTTGCCCTGCCCCTGCCCTTAGAGCCGATGTCGTACCTACCACCCCATGCCGACGGACGCACTGAGGTGCTGGGCTGCCGGGTGGTGGTGCCCTGGCGCGGCGAACTGCGGGTGGGGGTGGTGGTGGAGCTCGAGGAAGGGCAGCACAAGAGCTTTGCGTTGCGCGAAGCCATTGCCTACCTGGACGAGCGACCCTGGCTACGACCTGCCGAAATCGAATACCTGGCCCAGGCAGCCCGCGACAGCTTTTGTATGGTGGGCACACTGCTCAACGACCTGTTGCCGTTTCTCGAGCCCCCCCTGTTGCACCGCGTGAGGCTGTTGCCGGAAGCCGACCCGGCGGTGCTGCCCCGGGGCCTGGAGGCCCTGGCCCAAGGCTGGCAGGGAGCCCAGGGCTTTGACCCCAAGCTGTTGGATTATCTGCGCGAGGCCGGGGTTTTGCAGGAAGAAGTCTCGGAGTGGCACAGCCGACAGCAGGCCCTGGTGGTGTTGCAGGAGCCCTCGGAAAAACTGAGCGAGAAGGCCAAAGCGGCCTGGTATGCCCTGCGCGACCTGCGGCAGGTGGAGAGCATGGCTGCCCTGGCCCGGGCGGCAGGGGTGGGGGTGGGGGTGGTGAAGGGCCTGGTGGACAAGGGCTACATCGGCTTTGTGGAGGTAGAACCAGCCGCTGAAGCGGTGGTGACGCGCAGCCCCGAGCCCCTCGAGTTACCTGCCATTCCGGTGCGGTTGCAGGGGGGGCGGCTCCTGGAGCGCATCCGCGCGCTGCTCGCCTGGGTGCAGTCCGGCCCGGTTTTGCTGCTTTTTCCCGAGGTGGCCCTGCTCAGAAGATTCCAGCCCTATTTCCCCGAAGCGCTGGTTTTGCACGGCGAGATGAAAGCCGAGGAGCGCCGTCGGGTCTGGGGGCAGGCCAGCCAGGGGGCAAGATGGGTGCTGGCAACCTACCAGGGCTTGCTGCTGCCGCTTTCCTGGGAGCGCATGGTGGTTATCGAGGAGGCCGCCGAAGCCTACAAACTACCGGGGGGCTCGAGGGCTTTTGTGCCCCGCCTGGCCCGGCTGCGGGCCCAGGGGCTGGGGGTGCCCATCCACTACTGCTCCAGTGTCAACAGCGCCGAAGTCTGGGATGAACCGGCCCATCTGTTGCCCCCGCCCCAGCCGCGGCTTTACCTGCTGGATCTGCGCCGGGAGCGGGGCTGGCCCCTCTCGGGGGCGGCCATTGCCCTCTTGCAGCAGGTGCAGGAGAAAAACCGCCAGGCCGTTGTGCTCTCGGCCCGGCGGGGCTACAGCGCGGTGCTGCGTTGCAAACAGTGCGACTGGAAGGCCATGTGCCCCAATTGCGCGCTGCCGCTGCGCTACCACAAAAGCGGGCGGCTGGGCCTTTTGCAGTGCCACCAGTGCGGCCACGAGGAAAAAGCGCCCGACCTGTGCCCGAGTTGCCAGTCGGATATCTTCGACCCCAAGGGGCCGGGGGTGGAGTGGCTTCTGGAGGCCCTGGCCCAGCACCTCCCGGCCCTGCCCCGCTACCGCTACACCGCCGAGGCCAAAGACGATCTGCGCCCCCTGCTGGCGGGTGAACCTGGCGTGCTGGTAGGTACGACCGCCATTCTGCGGGGGCCGGTGCTGCCCGAGCTGGCCCTGGTGCTCTTACCCTATGCCGACGGGTTCATTCTCGAGTCCGACTTCCGGGCTGCCGAGCGCTACCACCGGCTCTTGTGGCAGCTCGCCGACCTGCACCCCCACCGCCGCCCTTTGCTGGCCTTGCAAACCTTCGAGCCCGCGCACCCCGCCCACCGGGCCCTAAAGGACGCCGACCCCCAGGGCTTTATGAACCTGGAGCTGGCCCTGCGCCACGCCTTGGGCTACCCCCCGGCCAGCCGGATGGTGAAGCTCGAGGTGGCCCACCCCAAGGAGCCTGTGGCCCGCGACGCCATCCTCCAACTTGCCGCAGCGCTCAAACCTAAAGCCGAGCCGGGCGAACTCCTGGGCCCGGCCCCGGCCCCCGTGGCCCGCCTGCGGGGCCAGTACGTGTTTCACTTGCTGCTTAAAAGCTCGGAAGCCCGCATCCAGGCCCTGATGGAGAACCTGCCTCACCTGCGCGGGGCGCGGCTTCGCATAGACCCCGACCCCCAGCGCTTTGTGGGGTTGCTCGAGGATTAGTTTTATCTGATCCCCTGCAAACGCTCGGTTGCATGCAAAATTCCAGTGTCAGAGAACTGGGATTTCCGAAATGCATTAAGAAGGTAATGTGTGTTGGACTGCAAAAAGTGGGGGGGCTACCCCTAAACTTATATCAACTACATAAAAACGCTTGCTTTTTGCATCATGCGTTCTCTTCCAAGGAGGTGTGTGATGACAAGAATTGCTCGTACTGCATCGGTTGGGCCAATGGTTTTGTTGCTGATTCCGCCGCCTGCTCAAGTACACCCAGGGTTGTTGAAACAGGTCAAGCGCCAGAGCCCATTCCCGCCGCCTACCGCGCCTTGATCGAGGCCCACCCGGACTTTCAAATGGTGGCGACGCTGGCCGAAAAGGAGGGCAAGAGGGTGGACTGGTCGAAGGCTACCCAGAGCACCGATCCAAGCGGCAGATGGGTGGCGCAAATCCCTTTGTGGTGGGATGAAAACACGCTCGAGCTGTTGGCGGTGACACTCAACCATCAGCAAGCGATCAGCCTTGTGTTGTCACGTGTTACATTCCAGGCACAGGGGGAACCTGTTCAAATAGCCTTTACAGAACTCACCACCGGTCTCGCGGTAGTAGGTTTGGTCTCGAGTGAATTTGGGCGTCCCGCCTTTCAAATGGTCAAATGGGGCGCCAGTAAAAACGCCCTTTCCATAAACAGCCTTTTAGCGGTTCAGGTGGATAGAACTGAAATGCCTTCTTTTCAGCAAGCCAATTGCGCCGAGATTGTTGCTCAACTCATTGCTGCCGGAGCAGCACTTGCTTTGGCAACTTATGGTTTGTCTGCTTGCAACCCTTTCACCTTCTGGACACCATGGTGCCTTGCTGCCCTGGCTGGATATGCTTTAGCGCTGAGTAATTACAACTACTGGGCTAACCAGGCAATCAGATACGGGTGCTAGTGTAGTTTGCAGGGGGTCTTTGTGAATGCAGTGCACCAACACTTCCTGGAGATATTCGGTAGGTGGGCCTACTTGCTTGGCGCATCGTTAATAGCGGGCAAGGCCATTGCTGGCGTGACTGCCGGGGTACTTGCGCTGAGCCGGTGGCTTTCGACCCCTGAGTTTATTTGGTTCTTGTTTGCGCTAGTCATGGGCCTTCAGGCGATCTTTGGGGTCAATCGTAAATTGATTGCCGCTCGGCCCGAGCTTACAAATTTCGTCTACTGGAGTTACTTTGGGTCAGGTCTGTTTTTTTTACTGCTCGCGGTCTTCTTCGCTTTTTTCCTAAAACCCTCCTACACATTTTTGCCTTAGCGTGAAACCTGTCCATCTTGGGTGGCGCAAATCCCTTTGTGGTGGGATGAAAACACGCTCGAGTTACTGATAATGATGCAGCCGGCTTAGAAAACAGACTTTTTTCTCGGAGGAGCCTATGACCCAAGAATCTCAAAAAGTGATTCCACCACACCTCCAGGTGCTGCTCATGATTGCCCGAGGGCTATACTTCACTGCGGGCAACCTGATGTTTGTTGCCGAGTTTCTCCAATGGAGAACAAAAGGCTATTCCTGGCCAGAACCTTCGGCCTGGTTTGCCGTGCTGGGCCTAATTCTCATGCTCCAGGCGTTTTTTGGCTTGACCCATAAATGGCTTCATACCCTCATGCGGGTGCGGCCTGTGCTGGTCTCCTATACTTTGTGGAGCATGGTTGTGACAGGAGCGGGGTTCTTGGTGGTTGCCTTTTTCTTGGCAATTACCTAGCCGGGTAGGATGGGCGCATGGCGTTTACCATTCGCCCCTATGCGCCCCCCGACCTGCCCCACCTCTACCGCGTCTGCCTGCTCACCGGCGATAGCGGGGCCGATGCCAGCGGGCTATACCGTGACCCCGACCTGCTGGGTCATTTTTACGCCGCGCCCTATGCGGTGCACGAACCCGACCTGACCTTTGTGCTCACCGACGAGGAAGGGGTGTGCGGCTATGTGCTGGGCTGCCGCGATTCGCTTCAGTTTGCCGCCTGGATGGAAGCCGAATGGCTGCCGCCACTGCGGCGCAGATACCCCCTGCCGCCCGAAGGGGATACCTCCAAAGATGCCGCCATGATTCGACTGATTCACAAAGGTTACATTCCCTCGAGCCTCACGCCTGAATACCCCGCCCACCTGCACATTGACCTGTTGCCCAGGGCCCAGGGCCAGGGCCAGGGCCGCAGGCTGATGGAGGTGTTCCTCAGCCGCCTGCGCGAGCTGGGTGTGCCGGGCGTGCACCTGGGGGTGGGACAGCGCAACGTGGGCGCGGTGGCCTTTTACGAGCGCATGGGGTTTGTGCGCTTGCAGACCTTTCCCTGGGGCTACGAGTACGGTCTGAAGCTGTAATGGGGGGGCCAGGGGCTATGCGGGGAGACGGTCTGTAAAGACCCCCGTCTTCAGCCCGAGGCAATCAGGGTAATGGCCACCAGCGAAAGCAGCACCCCCACGGTCTGGCCCCGGCTCAGGTGCTCGCGCAGCAAGCCCCAGGCCAGCAGGGCGGTAAAAGCCGGGTAGAGCGAGGAAATGACGGCGGCCACGTCCAGCCGGCCCGTCTGGGCCGCCACCAAAAAGAGCACGTTGCCCCCGGCATCCAGCAGCCCGGCCAGGCCCACCAAACCCAGGCTGGCGAAGAGCCTGGCTTCCCGGCGCAGCAAGCCCAGCCACGCCACCAGACCAAGCATCAGGAGGGTGGCGGTGAGCTTGGCCAGGGCCGAGGGCCAGAACAGGCCCTCCACCTGGTGAATCAGGGCGAAATAGCCCCCAAAGCCCAGCCCGGCCAGAAACGCATAAACCAGGCCCTGCGCAGGGCCCGCGCCGCCTTCCGGGCGGGCGGCCAGCCAAACGCCCAGAAGCCCTACTCCAAAGCCCAACAGTTGCAACGGGGTGGGGAGGCCCTCGAGCACAAACCCCACCAGGGCGGCTAGCCCGGCCCCCACCACCCCGGCAATGGGCGCCGCCAACCCCATCTGCCCGGCCTCGAAGGCCCGGTACAAAAATACCAGCCCCACACAGCCCGCCAACCCGGCGGCCACGCTCCAGGGGAGATCCTGGGGCTGAAAGGCTTCACCGCGCAAGAGGGCCAGCAGAGCGAACAGCAAGAGCCCGGTGGTGTGTACCAGCAGGGCAATCAGGTAGGGGTTGAGCCTGCGGGAGGCCACCCCGCCGCCAAAATCGCCCGCCCCCCAGGAGATGGCCGAGAGTAAGGCAAAGAAAACCGCCGTCAGTTCTGCGCTCATATCCGCTGGATGGATTTCTAACGCTCGGTGCCCTGGAGCCAGCCAACAAAGCTGTTTACCACGTCGTTATCGCCGATCAGCTCGGGCTGGCGCACCACCGCCTCCAGGAAAGCCCGCACCAGGGCTTCGTCGGCTTTTTCCAGAAGTTCGGCAATGCTCTGGCCGTTGTAGGGGCCGCCGGTCAGTTTGCGGCTCAGGCTGGGGATTTGCCGGGCCCGGGGGGCCGCCGCCTGCAAGGCTACCTGCACCTGCTGAATGGCCAGGGCCTCGCCCTGGGGGGAGAGCATCTGGGCACTACTTAGCAAAGGGGCGTTGTCCAGGTTGCGCAGCTCCACCCCCGCCGTGTAGAGCTGGCGGGCCAGGCTGGGCTTAAGGGCGGTAAGCGAAAGGCGGGTGCTGGCCGCACCGTAGAGCACCTCGAGGGTGTAGGTGCCCTCGGCAGGCAGCCGCACTGCCGCCCCGGTCAAAACCAGGCCGGTGGTCAGGGGTTGCACCGCAACGGCTTTACTGGCGCTTTGCAGCACCTGGCCCTGGGCATCCAGTAAGCGGGTGACCAGGGTGCCCGAGGCCAGGTAGGGAACCCCCTCGATGTTGACCTGAGGAAAGACGGCCTCGCCCGCCGTGAAGGGACGGGCCTCGAGGTCATCCGCCCGCAGCATCAGGCGTTGCAGCGATACGCTGGTTTTAGCCCCGACCATCTGCCGGATGGCGCGGTGGGCCCAAGCAGCCAGGGGGCTTCTGGGGTGGTTTTGCAAGAAGCTCTGGTAGTGCTCCAGGGCCTGCTCCCAGAGGCCAGCCCGCTCGGCCAGGTAGCCCTGCCAGAAGGCCAGCTGGGGCGCGCTGGCCTCCTGCAAGTCCTTCAGGGCAGCCTTGAACTCCTCCCCTTCGTCTACCCGCAGGGCCAGGTTGTAGGCCTCGCGGGCGCCCAGGAAGTCGCCATACAAAGCCCGCACCAGCCCCAGGTTGTAGGCCGGCACGGCGTACTCCTCGCGGGCTCGGGCCTCGAGCTTCAGCGAGCGTTGCGAAGCTCGGATGGAGCGGGCATAGTCGCCCAGCAGGTAGTAGGCCCAGCCCAGGTTGGTCCAGTAGAGGTTTTTCTCTGGCAGGAGTGCGGCGGCGCGCTCGAGGGCCTCTTTAGCCAGCGCGGGGTTATTTTCGTCGAAAGCCACAAAACTCAGCTCTTCCCAGGCCAGCGGCATCTCGGGGGCCAGCACGGTCAGTTGGCGGGCCACCGCGCCCCACTGCTTATCCTCCAGGCCCCGAAACAGCAGCAGGGCCGTGAGCCGCTCATACACTTTTCCTTCGGCCAGCTTGCGGGCCGCATTCAGCGCCTCGGTGCGGCGGCGCTCGGAGAAATCCACCAGAGCCTGGTAGGCCAGCGGCCGCCTGTTCTGCCGCACCTGGCTCCAAAAATCTTGCAGCTCCCTGGGTAGTTGTTCGGTGATCAAAAGTGAGGCCACCCCGTTGTCGCGCAGGGCCACGGCGGCCCGGTAGTAGGGGAGGGGGAGGGGGGTGTTCTGTACCGTCAGGTCGCCCTGGGCCAGCCGGGCCAGTTCGTCGTTGCGGGCGGTCTCGAGCCGCCAGGCTCCCGGACTGACCCCGGTCTGGCGCGCTGCCCAGTACAGCACCAGCTCCGGCCGGCTGAAGCGGGCGCTGCGAATGCCCCCTGCATCGGCCAGAAAGACCCGTAGCCAGCCCTGAGGGTCTACCTGCCCCACCAGAACCCAGCTCGCCCCGCTAATCTCCCAGGCCAGCCGCGCCCCGCCAGCAGTGAAAAGCGAACCCGCTGCCAGGTCGTAGCTGCCCTGCCAGGGCATGTCCGGCAGCAGGATGGCGGCCAGCGAAGGCGGGGCCACCCCCAGCCCTCCGGCCACCGCCTGCGCCAGGGCATGGCCGCTTGGCCCCGCGAAGGGCAGCACCAAGCCCTGTTGTACCGGCGCGGCCTGACCTGATCCCTGGCCCCAGGCCAGGGCCAACCAAAGCAGCAACACCCAGAACCCGCGTGTCATGCCGTCATCTTACCGGGATGGAGTACCGGCTCGAGCTACACTGCGGCAATGAAGCCTTGGCTGCGACATGGACTGGTGTTGTTTATCATTGCCCTCCTGAGCCTCAGCCCCCTGCTGCTAGCGCTGCTGGCCGGAGCCTTTGCAAATGCCAATGGCTGTACCCTGCACGAAGGGAATGTCCACCCCTGCGTGGTAGGGGGGCGGGATTACGGCGAAACCCTTTACACCATGGTTGTGCTGGGTTGGATGTCGCTCGTAACCATGCCCCTGGGGATGGGGGCTGGAGGCGTGTATCTGCTGGTGGTATTGTTCCGCCGAGCCTCGAACGGAACCCGCAAATGAGCCGCCGGGCCTTGAGCCTTGAGCCTTCTGCCTTTAGCCTTGTGTTTGGTGCGTCTGTTGCGCTTACGACAAAAAAACTTTCGCAACCTCTCCACCCCGCTCTTTGCGCCGGGGGCGGGTCTGACCACCATTGTGGGCGGCAACGCCCAGGGCAAGACTAACCTGCTCGAGGCCATCGAGCTGGTGCTGGGCGGGGAACTGCGCAACGGCACAACTGAGCGCATTGCCTTCGGCCAGAGCGAAGCCTGGCTCTATGCCGAGGTCGAGACCCAGTTTGGCAACAGCCGCCTGGAAGTAAAGCTCAGCCGCGAGGGCCGCGAACACAAGCTCAACGAAGCCCCGGCCTCGCTGCGCGAGCTTTCGCAACTGCCGGGCGCGGTGCTCCTGGGCCCCGACGACCTGGAGCTGGTGCTGGGGCCTCCAGAAGAACGCCGCCGGTTTCTGGATGTGCTGCTCTCGCGTTTCTCGGCCCGCTACCGCGCCATGCTGGGTCAGTACAGCCGGGCTTTGCAGCAGCGCAACGCGGTTCTGAAAAGCAGCTTTCGCCCTGCTTCCAGGGGGGGTGAGAGGGAGAGGCCTGGCTCCATCCAATCTTCCATTGGCATCTGGAACCAGGAGCTGGTCAAGTACGGCAGCGAAATCCTGAGCCTGCGCCGCCGGATGCTCGCCAAGCTGACCCCCCTGGCCCGCGAAGCCTACCGCGAGCTGGCCCCGGGCGAACTGGGCCTGGAGCTGTGCGAGACCACCGACCCCGAGCGCTTCCTTCAGGCCCTGGAAGACAACCTACCCGACGACCTGCAGCGCGGTGCCACCAGTGTGGGGCCCCACCGCGACGACCTGACCCTGCTGCTCTCGGGCCGCGAGGCCGCCCGGTTTGGCAGCCGGGGGGAGTGCCGCAGCATTGCCCTGGCCCTGCGCCTGGCCGAACACCGCCTGCTCTGGTCTCACTACGAAGAGGCCCCACTTTTGCTGGTAGATGAATGGAACACCGAGCTGGACGCCCGCCGCCGGGGGGCCTTGCTGGCCTATGCACAGAGCCTGCCCCAGGCCATTCTGGCAGGCCTGGAAACCCCGGGTGAGGGGGCCGTGATGGAGATTGAAGCGGGGGTGTGGCGCTGAAAATGTCCAGGGAGAAGCCGGTGAACCCCGATGCCATCCGCGAGGCCCAGCGCGGGCTGGCCTGGGCGTTCTTGCTCTCGCTGGTTATTCTGGCCGGGATTGTGGCCCTGCTGGCGGGCTTTACCCTGGTGCGTTTGCTGCCCTACGCGGGCCTGCTGGCGACCTCGAGCGAACTCGTCACCCTGCCCTCAGGGGAGCAAATACATCCCTCCTGGTTTCGGATAAACATCATGGCTTTTGCTGTTTCGCTCGGGCTTTTTGTGGCCTCGCTGTGGGGTTTGCTCTGGCTGCGGCGGTGGGCCAGGGTTCCGCTGGCCGAAGCCCAGCCCCATCCGAAGCGGGCGCAAAGAAAACCGTCCAAAAAGAAGCGCAAACGTTGAAGGTGGTGCGGGTTGCTTGCGCAAGGATGGCCGAGAGCCCAAAGCCCAGGGTCGAAGGAAAAAAGCAAGCAGCCTCGAGGGGCTTTGCCCGGCACGGATTTCCTTCGCGAATTCCGAAGCACCCTCATACCGGATTCAAAAAGACAGTTCATAAAAGCAAAAACCCCATAGGTTGTTTTTTTGAATCCTAGAGCACTCCCCTCCCTTGAGTACCGGCGCTAGCCGGGGGCCGATGGCCCTTCACTGTCGGTCGGCGAAAAAAAGCGTCTCCCTTCCAAGGGGCGGCATCGCCCTCCGCTACGCGGATAACTTCGGCCCTTTTGATTCGTTACGGTTCGGTAACGAATCAAGCGAATCAGGTCTCAGACCAGCAGCAATCGAAGCCCGCCCAGCAAGGCCAGCGTGAGGGCCATCGACTCGAAAGTGCTCTGCGGGAGGTAGTCTAGGAGGCGTCGGCCTGCCCAGGCCCCCAGCCCCACGGCGGGCACCAGCCACAGGTTGAACGCCAGCGACTCCCAGGTGATGAGGCCCAGCCCCACCGCAAAGGGCACCTTGAACAGGTTGACCACCAGGAAGTACCAGGCAATGCTGCCCACCACCTCGAGCTTCCCCATGCGCATGGCCAGCATGTAGATGAGCACAAAAGGGCCTGCCGCATTGGCCACCATAGTAGTAAAACCGGCGGCCATGCCCATGCTGGGGGCAAAAGCCGGATGCCTGGAGATGTTCACATCACTCAGATGCCGGGCCTTGCGGTAAAGCTGATACAGGGTCATGCCCACGATAATCGCGCCGATCACCCGCTGCACCTGTGCGTCGTTGCTGAAGTAGAGCATGAGCGCGCCCAGGCCAATCCCCACGGCAGTCCAGGGAAAAATGTGCAGAAGCTCTTGCCAGCGCACGTTCTGGCGGAGCATGCGCACCGCAATGAAGTCGGCGCAAATCAGCACCGGCAACAGAGCACCCGTGGCCTCGCGGGCCGGAATGATGCTGGCGAATAAGACCACCGCAATCGTTACAGCGCCCGACAGCCCGGTTTTGGAAGCGCCCACCAGCCAGGCTGCCAAAAAGGCCACGGCCCAGGAGGGGGGGCTTAGCTCCATGGCCGCTACCATACCCTAATCCAGCCCATGGGTGCGCCAGGCTGTAGCCAAGTCCGGGTTTTTTGTCTAGCCTGTAGGGGATGTCCAGGGCCAGACCCTCTGCCGAGATTGTGGCCAAAATTCTGCGCCAGAAAGGGCTGAGCGCGGGGGTTCAGCGGGGCCAGGTACTGGCGCTCTGGCCCGAGATTGCCGGGCCTGCCCTGAGCGAGCTAACCGAGGCCGACCGCCTGGAAGACGGGGTGCTGTTTGTGCGGGTGGCCGACTCGGTGGTGGCGCACCAACTGACCTACCTGCGTGAGGAGTTCCTCAAGCGCTACCAGGAAAAGCTTCCCGGATTGGTGCAGGAGCTGCGGTTCTTGGTAGGCGCAGAGAAAAAGAGTAAACCCAAGAGCAAACCGGTGGCCCTGCCAAAACTGAGCCCCGAGGAAGAAGCTCGCCTGCGAAAGCTAACCGAGCACTCCCCCCAAGACCTTCAGGGGGTAATCCTCCGGGCCGGCAGGGCGGTCTTGCAGAAGCAAAAAGAGAACCCCCACCCACCCTGCCCCATCTGCGGCGCACCCAGCCCGGAGCATCCCTGCAAACCCTGCCAGAAGCTCCTGAGCGAACCGGCCGTACAGCGCGAGGCGGGGCGGCTAACCCGCTTTCCGTTCAAGACCCGCCTCGAGGGCGATCCGCTCGAGGCTGCCCGCTACCTGGCCCGGCAGAAGCTCGAGGCCCAGCTCCGGGAGCTTTTGCCCCAGGTCATCCAGCAGCCTGAGCTGATGCCCATCCTGCAAGACACCGCAAGGCGCTACTTGCAGCTTTGTGCCGGCGAAAAAGAGGTTCGGGGCCACCGCCATCTGCTGCCCGAGACCCTGCGCTCTCTGCTCAAAGAGGTATGATTGTAGCACCCGCGGCCCCTTTCTGCTGTAGCATCCGGGGCCCCTATAAGCGTGTAAACCCAGACGCGGTACCCACTCTGGAGGATTTATGTCAACCGAAACCAAACCCAAAAGCGTTGGCGGCGATAGCAAAATGAAGGCGGGCCTGATCTGGTTCAATGGGCAGCTGGTGCCCCAGGAAGAGGCCAGGGTTTCGGTGCTCACCCACGCGCTGCACTACGGCACCAGCATTTTCGAGGGCATCCGGGCCTACGAGACCCCCAAAGGCCCCGCCATCTTCCGCCTGCACGAACACACCGAGCGCTTCTTCCATAGCGCCAAGGTCATGATGTTCGAGATGCCCTACACCCCCGAGCAGATTAACCAGGCCATTCAGGAGGTCATCCGGGCCAACGGCTACAAAAGCTGCTACATCCGCCCCCTGGCCTGGATGGGAGCCAACACCCTGGGCGTGAATCCCCTGCCCAACAACCCCGCCGAGGTGATGATTGCCGCCTGGGAATGGGGCACCTACCTGGGCGACGAGGCCGTGCGCAAGGGGGCCCGGCTCATCACCTCCTCCTGGGCCCGTTTCCCCGCCAACGTGATGCCGGGCAAGGCCAAGGTGGGGGGCAACTACGTCAACAGCGCCCTGGCTCGTGTGGAAGCCCAGCAGGCCGGGGCCGACGAAGCCCTGCTCCTCGACAAGGAAGGCTTTGTGGCCGAGGGTTCGGGCGAGAACATTTTCTTCCTGCGGGGAAATACCCTCTACGTGATCGAGCACTCGGTCAACCTGATGGGCATCACCCGCGACTCCGTCATCACCATTGCCCGCGACCTGGGCTACGAGGTACGCGAGGTGCGGGCCACCCGCGACCAGCTCTACATGGCCGACGAAATGTTCATGGTCGGCACCGCCGCTGAAGTTACGCCCATCTCCTACCTCGACCACCGGGCCATTGGCACCGGCAAGGCCGGCGAGCACACCATGAAGCTCCGGGCCGCCTACATGGACGTGGTGCAGGGCAAAAACCCCAAATACGAGGCCTGGCTGACCTACGTGAAGTAGCAGGCGAGTTGAGGCGCGTTTCCTACGGGAAAGTGGGCTTTGGGGTAGTTGTCCTTATTACACCGTAAACTGAAACATGTACCTCAAGGTGGAGTTCCACCATCTGGTCGCCAAGGCCCACACGGTTAAAGCGGGAACCTTTCCGGTGGTGTTATACCACGAGCACGAACATGGCCTTTACGTGGAGCGGGCCTTTGTAGGGCACCCCAGCTACCGTTACTGGAAGGCCCATATTCTGCCTGCCCAGCACCTGCAAGTGTGCCAGTACTTTACCCACCAAGAACCCTATCCTTTTGAGTTTTACATAGACATCGTGCAGGTCGAGCGGGAGGGGCATGTCCTGATGGTCAAGGACCTGTACCTTGATCTGGGCATTGCCCATAGTGGCACCCTTACCCTGATGGACACCCAAGAACTGTTCGAGGCGGTCGGTGCGGGCCTCATCGGCCTGGAAGAAGCCTTCCTGGCCACCCGAACCCTGCACGACCTGATCAACCGCCTGGGGCAGCACGAAAACAACCTGGAGCGCACCTTGCAAGCCCAGGGCATTGTGCTGCAATGGGACTGGAAATAGTCCTCCACATGATACCAGATTCGGTTAGTTCGTCACCAAAGGGTGACGAACTAACCCGACCGAAGTTATCCGCGTAGCGGAGGGCGATACCGCCCCTTGGAAGTTATCCGCGTAGCGGAGGGCGATACCGCCCCTTGGAAGTTATCCGCGTAGCGGAGGGCGATACCGCCCCTTGGAAGGGAGACGCTTTCTTCGCCGACCGACAGTGAAGGGCCATCGGCTCCCGGCTAGCGCCGGTACTCAAGGGAGGGGTGTGCTCTAGGATTCAAAAAGACAGCCTATGGGGTTTTTGGTTTTGTAAACTGTCTTTTTGAATCCGGTATGAGAAGGCGTTGGTGCCCCTAGGCGGGTTCCCGATCCCCTACAATTTAGGCCATGACCCCTTTTCGTAAGTGGCAGATCTTTGCACCCCTGGGCCTTACCCTGATTGGAGCCGGCATCTCCCTGACCGATCACGCCAGCTACCTCAAAGCACAGGGAGAGCCCTGGTTCTGGCTGGGCACCCTGGGGCTGGTGGTGCTGAACTCGGGCGTGGCCTTGATGGCCGATGCGGTGAAGAACCGGGTGCTGTTTGAAATAAGTCAGTGCAAGTAGACCATCAGGGGGTAAGCTTGAATGCCGATAGCCGAAAGCTTGAACAGAGCGGACAGTCAAGAGCCGATGGTCGAAAGGGTCGAAAGCCGATCACAATAAAACCTATTGTGCGCAGGCCAAAGCTCGACAAAGCAGATTAGATGGGACATCGTTTCGACACAAGGTCTTTTCGAGGGCGAAGCCTGGACTTCAGGGTAGGCTGTGCACATGCGACTGGTAACCGTGTTTGGTTCGTCCAGGGTGCAGCCCGGCACCCCGGCTTTTGTTGAGGCCCGCGCCTGGGGGCAGGCCATTGCCGAGGCCGGGTTTGGCGTGGCTACGGGCGGGTACAACGGGGCCATGGAAGCCGTCTCGCAAGGGGCCAAGGAGGCCGGCGGGTTGGTGGTGGGTATCACCGCGCCCGTCCTGTTTCCCCAGCGCGATGGACCCAACGCGCACGTGGATCTGGAGCTGCCGTCCTCCTCGCTACTCACCCGCATTGAGCGGCTGATTGATGTGGGTGTGGCCTGCCTGGCCCTGCCGGGCGGGGTGGGCACCCTGGCCGAAATCCTGGCGGCCTGGAACCTGAACCACATCGCCGAGATGCAGGGCAAACCCCAGAAGCCCCTGGGGGTGCATGTGGGGTGGTTGGGGGTCATCCGGGCGGGCCTCGAGGTCACCCCCGAAGCCCTGCGGATGCTCACCCCCATAGACTCGCTGCAAAGCCTGCAAGGGTTTCTTGGCCGGCTTAGCGCTCCAGCACCCGGAAGGTAAAGCTCACCTCGAGGCGGATATTTTCGTCCACACTCAGCACCACGGCCACCCGGGGCTGGGTTAGGCCAAAGTCCTTGAAGGTAAAAGCCGTACTGGCCTGTAGCACGGCCGTATCGCCCCTAAACTCGACCTCGCCCTCCCAGGTTACGCTGCGCACGGTCTGGCGTATTTTCAGGTCGCCCAGTATTTGCACCCGGGCCTTGCCACTGGTGGGCAGCGGAAAGCTCAGGCCGCGCACCTCCTTGGGGACAAATTCGGCCAGGGGGTACTGAGCGGTGTTGAGGGTGTTGCGGCGGATGAAGTTGTCGCGCCGGGCCTCGTCGCTGGTGAGGGCCGAAAGGTCTACCGTAAAGCGGGAACCCTCGAGGGCCCGCCCGTTCCGGTCGAGCCGCACCCCCCCTTGCACCTGCTTGCTCACCCCTACGGCGTCGTTGGGGAAGTTGAGGCCCACAAGTTGCTCGCGCACCCGGTAGCGGGCCTCGCTCTGAGCCGGGACGAGCTCGAGGTGGCTTTGCGCCAGGGCCGCTCCACAAAAAAGCAGGACAAACAGCAGTCTGGCCATCTGCCCTCCTACTTTTTGGCAAGCAGGGCAATCAGGTTTTTGAGGTTATCGGCGGTGCGGGGCTGCTCCTTGAAGGGGTTGTAGGGCTTGCCCTGGGCGATGGCCTGGAAGAGCCCGCCCCGGCCTCCGGGCGGCCCCTGGGGGTTGCCTTGCCCGGCCTGGGGGTTCTGCCCGGTGGCCTGCTCGCGGCGCTGGCGGGCCTCCTCGCGTTGCTTCAGGATGGTCTGATCCATCCACTTGAGCTGGGCCGGGGTCAGGATGTTGTCCTCGATATTTGTGAGGATTTTACTGGCGTCGGCGGGCTTCAGGTCGGCGCGGTTTTGCAGGTCGCGCAAAATGGGCAGTAGCTTCTGGGCCTGGGCCTTGGTAAAGGCCAAGCCACGCTGCTTGTCCAACTCGTCCATCAGGCCCACCGTGGCCACCAGGTCGAAGACCGGGCGGTAGGCCTCAAACCGCTGGCGCATCTCCGGGGTGAGGTTGGGTGGCCCTCCCTGGGCCAAGGACAGACCCAGAGCCAGGGTAGCCAGCAGGCTCAGCAATCTCTTCATGTATCCTCCTCAAACGCCCATAGCTTGCAATTGCTTTGTGTAGAAGTGGTAAAGAAAGCCGGCTAAACGGCAGTCTATGGCTTCTGACCCTATTCGTACCCTACTCATACCGCAACGACTCCACCGGGTCGAGCCGGGCGGCCCTCGAGGCGGGGTAAAAGCCAAAGAAAACCCCCACCGCAACCGAGAATACGAAAGCCAGCACCATGCTGAAGGGGTCGAAGACCGGGGTCACCCGCAGCAGTTGCCCCACGCTGCCCGCCATGGCCAGCCCCAAAAAAATGCCCAGAATGCCGCCCCCCACCGAGAGCACCACCGACTCCACCAGGAACTGGGTCAGGATGTCGCGGGGCTTGGCCCCCAGGGCCTTACGAATGCCAATCTCGCGGGTGCGCTCGGTCACCGAGACCAGCATGATGTTCATAATGCCGATACCCCCCACCAGGAGGCTTATCCCGGCCACCCCGCCCAGAAAGAGGGTCATGGTCTGGGTGACCTGGTTGACCGAGGCCAGCGCGTCGGCCTGGTTCTGCACGCTGAAGTCGTACTCGCTGGGGTCGCTCACTTTGCGGCGCTGGGCCATGAAGTCGGTCAGTTCTTGCTGGAGGCGGGAGAGCGAGTCCTTGTCCGGGGCCTGCACGTAGATGGCGTTCACCCGGGGCTCGCCGCTGCTGCTGCGGGCGAGGCGCTGAAGGTAGGTCGAAAGAGGCACCATCACCTGATAGTTGGGGCTGGCAAAGCCCGAGTCGCCCTTGTCGGGCAGCACCCCCACCACCGTGAAGGAGATACCCGCGATGCGCAGGCGCTGGCCGATGGGGTCTTGCCCACCGAACAAGTCCTGGGCGATGCCGTAGCCAATCACCGCCACTCGCCTTCGGCTTTGCACGTCGGCCTCGCCGAAGAAGCTGCCTTCAGCAGGCTGGGCGTTGCGCACGCTGGCATAGTCGGGCCAGGTGCCAATCACGGTGGCGTTCAGGTTGTTGGCCCCCACCTTCACCTGCTGGTTGCTTTGCAGGGCGGGCGCTACCCCGGCCAGGCGACCGGCAAAGGCCGCCTTGACCGCCTCGGCATCGGCCAGGGTGATGGTCTGGGGGCCGCCAAAGCGCACCAGACCAAAGCCCCCCCCGCGCCCCCCGGTGGCACTCCCGATGGTGAGCAGGTTGGTGCCCAGGCTTTGCAGGGTGCGGGTGATGTTGGCCGTAGAGCCCTGGCCCACCATGGTCAGGGCCACCACCGCCGCCACCCCGATAATCACCCCCAGGGTAGTCAGGATGGAGCGCAGGGGGTTTCCCAGAATGGCACGCCAGGCGATGCGAAACACCTGCCAGGGGTTCATTCCGGCCATGCGCGAGCGCACTTTTTTGGGGGCCGGGGTTACCATAGATGCGCTCATGCCACACCTCCTACAGCCCGCTTGCGATGGAGGTTGGGGCCATCGGACTCGATCTGCCCGTCGCGGATGCGCACGATGCGACCGGTGTACTCGGCAATATCGGCCTCGTGGGTCACCACAATCACACAGGTGCCCTCGTCGTTAAGCTCCTGAAAAAGCCGCATCACCTCGGCGGCGGTTTTGGAGTCGAGGTTGCCGGTCGGTTCGTCGGCCAGCAGGATGGAGGGGCGCATGGTCAGGGCCCGGGCCACCGCCACCCGCTGCTTCTGGCCCCCCGAAAGCTGCGAGGGCAGGTTTTTTAGCTTGTCCCCCAGCCCCACCTTTTGCAGCACCTCGAGGGCCCGTTCGCGCCGTTCTTCGGGGCTGTAGCCCGCGTAGATGAGCGGCACCTCCACGTTTTCCAGTACGTTCAGGCGCGGCAGCAGGTGAAAAGCCTGGAACACAAAGCCAATCTCCTGGTTGCGCACCTCGGCCCGCTGGTTTTCGCTCAGGGTGGTCACGTCCTGTCCGGCCAGGTAGTACTGCCCGCTGGTGGGCCGGTCGAGCAGGCCGATAATCTGCATCAGGGTGGTTTTGCCCGAGCCCGAAGGCCCCATCAGGGCCACCATCTCGCCCGAGCGAATCTCCAGCGAAACCCCCTTGAGCGCCTCGAACTCGAGCGCCCCACTCTTGTACACCTTGCGCACCTGGTCTAGCGCTACCACCGTCACCGGCCACCTCCTGGCGGGGCGCCCAGGGGCAGGCGCAGGCCGCCCTGCCCGCCCTGGTTGTTCGAGGTCGGCTGTACCCGGCTGGGCAGCACCACGGTCTGGCGGGGCTGCAAGCCTTCCAGCACCACCTGGTTGACCCCGTCGTCCGGCCCCAGCACCACCCGCACGGTCTCCTTGTTGCCGTCGGGCATGAGCACATCTACATAGGCCCGGTTGCGCACGGTCTGCACGGCCCGCTTGGGGATGGTCAGGGCGTCCTGGATTTCCTCGATGATAATCTCGCCCTCGGCGCTCATGCCGGGCCGCAGCTTGCGCTGGGGGTTGGGGATGTTCACGGTTACGTAGAAAAAGGCGATGTTCTGCTGAATCTGGGCCTTGGGGGCAATGGCGGTAACTTTGCCTTCGAAGGTTTCCCCACTGAAGGCGTCCAGCGTTACCTCGACCCGCTGGCCCACCCGCACCTTGGCAATCTCGCTCTCGTCAATCTGCACCGGCAGGTTCACGCTGGAATCGTCGATCAGGGTGAGCAGGGCAGTGCTGTTGCTGACTGTAGCCCCCACCCCAATGCTGCCCACCTGGGCGTTGACTTCGGCTACCACGCCGTCGAAGGGGGCGTAGATTTTGGTGTTGGCCAGGTTTTCCTCGGCGTTTTTGACCTCGAGCCGGGCCTGCTCTACGGCAATCTGGGCGTTGCGCAGGTCCTGGGCGTTGGCGCTATTCCGCAGCGAGAGGGCCTGGCGGGCGGTGTTCAGGTTGACCTGGGCTACCTCGAGGGCTGCCTGGGCTTTGGCGTAGGCGTCGCGGGCGCTTTGCAGGCTTTGGGCGCTGGCCCCCCCCAGCTCATATAGCTTCTGGGTGGCCTGCAGGTTGGTGCGGGCGGCCTCGAGGTCGCGCCGGGCGTTGGCATAGGCCACCTCGGCGCTGGCGATGTTTTGCCGGTTGGCGGCCTGGGTGCTGGCCTGGTCGGCCCGCAGCTTGTCCAGGTTGGCCTGGGCCTTTTGCAGGGTCAGGCGGGCGTTTTCCAGGGCGCGGGTGTAGTTGGTGGGGTCGAGCTGCACAATAAGCTGCCCCCGCTGCACCCGGTCACCCACGGTGGGCAGCCTGAGCACGGTGCCGTTGACTGCCGGTTTGACCGCAAGGGTCTGGACGGCCTCGAGGGTGCCCGGCCCCGAGACCGAGACCCGAAACACCCCCCGCTGCACGGGAGCAGTCTCCACCGCGGGGGTGTTGCTGGCGGTGGGCTTGGGCCGCAAGAACCAATAGGCTGCGCCCCCCAGCCCGGCCAAGACCAGGGCCACAACCAACCAAAGCCAGGGTACGCGGGTACGTGTACGGGAGCCAGTCATGTTCACCCCTAGATGTTCCTCTAGCATAGCCAATGTTCGGTGTATGGAATGCGAAGGTTTGATGAAGACGAGCCCTGGCGCTTGATTGGCAGGGAATTGATGGCTAGTATTGAGAAAATAAAGCATGTTCTGTGCAACATCCAGGAATGTTTAGATGAAAGGCAACAGACATAGCTCCAGAAAGGAGGCGGTTTTGGGTGGTGATGGTTGGCTATTTTTTGGGGCAGGCGGGTTATATAAAACCCTGGTATGGGGTGTTAGACGACAGAGTGTTATTTAATCACTAGTTGGGCGGCATATTCACCACATTGGAGTCTTGCTGAAAGAATTCGGGAAATGACGGTGAATCAGAAACTCCTGATACGTTACCCTGGCGGAAAGCGCCGCTTGCTCGTTTTTTTACAGGATTTTCTTCCTAACCTCAGTGATATTGAAGGGAGATACATAGAGCCATTTGTTGGAAGTGCGGCTGTCTTCTTCTATCTGCAACCTAAACGGGCAATCCTTTCAGATGTAAATCCAGAGTTAATTGACCTGTATCGAGCTATAAAGTATGCTCCGAGAAAAGTTTGGGCTACTTATTGTAGCTTTGGGAGTACAAAATCGGATTATCATCATATCCGAGATGAATATGAGCCCAAGACACTTATTCAGCGAGCTGCTAGAACACTCTACCTCAATCGTACATGCTTCAAAGGAATGTGGCGGCATAATCGGGATGGGTGTTTCAATGTCGGATACGGTGGACAGGAGCGCCGATGGGTGATTACTGAAGAAGATCTTGTATTTTGTGCTACTGTATTACGCGGAGTATCTCTGAAATGTGCAGACTTTCAGCCCATTATTGATCAAACGCAAAAAGGCGATTTCATTTTCCTTGATCCTCCTTATCGCCCTGGCCACAAAGAATGCTCAAATAGCCATTACGTTTGGCATCAATTCAGATATAATGATTACGAAAGACTAGCAGATTCCGTTCAATACGCAAAATCACGTGGTGTGAGATGGGCAATGACTATTTCGTCTCATGAAGACATATTGCGACTACTTAAAGGAAACCACGTGCTAAGAATTCCTCGTGGAACAGGCAAGATGCCTGGCATTCTTACGTCCGATTCTGGAGAAGTGCTTGTCACATCCTACCCAGTCGAAGGTGGAATGAGACTATGAAAGACTTTTTCAACAGCGCGGCTCAACAGCATCATCCTTTACGAGTTCTCAAAGACTTTCTTGACAGAGAACAGGCTAATGAGGTTGCCAAGAAATACGATGAGATGCGATTTGTGGGCTATGTCCTTGATATAAACTATAACACTGTCACGATAATTACGTCCGACCCTTATAAAGTTGCAGTTGGCGGTATACCGCGCAATTCGTTGCTAATAATGACACCCGCAAAACAAGAGAGAATAGCCACTCCCCACTTCACGCTCCTGCGTGTTCTGGATGCGGCTCCTACGCCATTGAGTAAAGAGACACAGCAGACATATTTTGAGTTACAAAAAAAGTCAATGCCAGAACTCGACATTTTCACACAGTCCGAACTACAGTGGGGAGCATTAAATACGGAAGTGCTCGGAATGTTCTATCCCCACCCAGAGAAACAAGATGCAGTAGAGTTTTCAGGAGACATGAACAATTTCGTCAGCGCTCACAAATATCGCGTCTATGCGCCTGACGCTGCTATTTTGGATCTGGTCATAAATTCACTTGTCTCGCAAGACAAGAGATTCAAGATAGGCACTTTGCGACTGACAGAATGTCGACTGCCTTTGCCAGACAAACCAATCCTACAAGTTCCAGTTTATGTGTCCCCAAGAGATTTTCTTGCGTCTCGAACGGCGATGTTTGGGAAAACTCGTCTTGGTAAATCCAACGTCGTGAAACTTATTGCCCAGAGTATTCTTGATGCTACTGCGCAACACAGCAACGTAGGGCAACTAATTTTTGACATTAATGGCGAATATGCAAACGATAACCCGCAGGACGGCAGCAAATCTCTGAGAAGTGCCAATCCTGACCGTTGTGTTGTTTATGCGCTGACCCCTAAAGCCGCTACTCCGTCCAAGCCTTTGAAACTGAATTTTTACGAACAACCTGATACGGCACAGAATATCTTGGCAAGCCTAATTAATCAAGATAACCGTGCCACATCGGATTATATTCGCCGCTTTATGAGTGTTGAGCTCTTGCCCTTGGAAGAAATCAAAAAAATGAATGCAGGTAGCGAGAAAACGCGAACATATCGCAAAGTACAAGTGTTTTGGGCGATACTTCAAAAGGCTGGCTTCCAGGCGGATGAAAAACGGCTAATAGCTATTGCGCCATCAGGACAACCCCCAAGCGGGTTTAATCCTGGTTTCAGCCAACAGCTGCGAAGTGCAGCATACTCAGCCGCTGGGATTCAGACTGTGCCACAGCCACCTCGCTCATTAGACGAGCTTATGCGTGAGATGGAGATTATGGCTAGGTTTCGACGAGACCATCCAAGCAATCCAAACTTGACTACTCAGAGTGGCAATGCGCTTTTTGATCCAGATGATATTGCGCTACTGGAGTTTCTTGAGCCGTCTCCTGGCCGAAGCGGACCAGCCATAATTCAACCATACCGCATTTACCATCACCCTCAAGCAAGTGATTTCGTCAAAGACATTCTAAAGCTTCTGGATGATGGCAGGACTGTCATACTCGACCTGGGTAATGCCCATCCTGTGCTTTTGGAGTACTTCTCAGATTTGTTATCCAAAGCCGTTTTCAGTCACCAAGTTGATAAGTTTAGCAACGACAAGTTGGGAGATAAATACATTCAACTATACTTTGAAGAAGCCCATAACCTCTTTCCGCGCCAGAAAGAGCCAAAGGACATTTATAGCCGCTTCGCGAAGGAAGGAGCAAAGTACCACATAGGTATCGTTTATTCAACACAGTCCCCCTCCACGATAAGTGGCGATCTTTTAGCTCAGACTGAGAATTTCTTTGTTGCTCATATGTCGTCGCAAGACGAAGTGAATGTATTGGCAAAAATGAACGTGGCTTATGAAAGCATGAAGGATGACATATTGCGTGCAAAAACACCAGGATACATTCGAATGCTCACCCGTTCACACAGATTTGTTGTGCCGATACAAGCGCTGAAATTTGAGCCCAATACCAGCCAACCTTCACTATTGTGAGTCAATACTATGCCATATCAAGCAGGAAGGAATCTACCAGGCGAGCACGCCAGCAAACTTGGGCATTTAGAAGTGCTCAAGAGTCCTCTGGTCCAACAAATTGTTGAGAATTTTGAACAACCTGAAGCAGTAGAGACCTCGGCTAATATCAAATGGGAACCCTTTCCCTCTCTTGGCGAACCCCTTGATTTAGTCTTTGCTGTTGACGGTTCGTGGCAGCCTGTGACAGATGAACGTCCACCATACAAAAGTATCGCGTTTATCAAGACAGCCTTGATGAAGGTAGACCAAATTGCCTTAGGACGAATTGATAAAGATGAGCCACATCCTTTGGCGTTACGAGACTTGATGGCTGAAGCCGCCTTATATCATGCAACCGCTTTTCCGTTAAGACACGTCTATTCTAAAGGACTCAGTGTTTACGATGCAATTCGCCAGATTATTTTCGAGTCGCTTAAGGATGCATCTCTCAACGGCGAAGTGATGGAAACGTTCAAATGGCTGGCTTACGAAAAGTGGTCTAGCACACCCCGTTCCTCATTGCCCCCTTTCCAATGTCCACACAGTGAAATTGATGGTGTGGCACATGATGCAACCCTGAGTTTTGACACTGAAGAAGGAGAGTGTGCGACTTGCGGTAAGAAGATTTTCATCACTGACATGCTCGGTTTTCATTTGGAAATGAGCGAAAATGCCGCATCAGAGAGTGTTGCTACAGCTTACATGAATATTCACGAGACTTTACTGTTGTTCACAGGTGTTCGCTATTTCTGGGAATCTAGTCGCGAGACACTTAAACGCTGTTTGTTTCTGAAAGATGGTCCTTTACAAATTCGTGCGCAATACTCAAAACTGGTTAACCCTATCAGAAACTTTTTGTCGCATGCGTATTCAGAAGGATATCCAATCAGTATAGTAGGCCAAGAAAAAACAGGAATCTTTGCTGACCACTTGAATTTACTGTTAGGTAAAAATACGCCATCCAATCACTTTTTTATTCCTAACCATGTTTATATATGCGAGCAGATTCAAAGCCGCCCTTCTAGTGGTGCTCCCTACGGAAGAGATACAAACTATGGAGCAAAAGTCTTTACAGTGGTGAACGAACGCTGTCGCTTAGTATTGAACATACCTATTTCTGTTAGGATGAGCGAGTTCATTTACCGCCCTGATTCGTCTAAGCTTATTAATCTCGACAGAATACTAGCCACACTTCCAGGAATGATAAGCAGCAGGCACGAAAATGCGTTGATTCCGATAGAGATGGCAAACTCAATAGCGTCTTTATCAACATATCCTTCGGCTCAAGTCTTGAAGCTCTTTGCTGAAGCTACCATCAAGCACCGATAGCCGCCCAACAAGCGTTTCCAGCCGACCCGCTCCGCTGCGCTTCGCTCCGCTACGCGGGCGGCTGAAACGCAGGCCGTTAAGGCGCTACCCCACTCGCTGCGGACATGGCCTGTGCGGGCGCCGGGCGGCATCGCTCGAAAAAGTAGAAGGTAGTGGAGGTTGGGCTGGCCGAGGGAGGGTGCAGTCGAGTTAGCCCGCAAGAACTAGCCAGCCGAACCCCAGCCAGTACCAGCACAATCATCCGTGCACACAGAAAAGCTCCCTCCCTGCCAGTGCCGCGGGTTCTACCCTCACTTTAGCCCCGGCCCTGGAATAGATGGCGCCAGGGGTAAATACAGTCCAAATCGCATGGTTGACTATGGCCCACTGGCCGCCCGCACCAGGCCGGTAAAGTCCTGGCCTGCTGCCACCGAGAAAGCCGCCAGGGCTTTCCAGTAGGTGTTTTGTGCCTGAATCAGGGCATACTCGGCGCTGCGCAGCGAGACCTGGTCGGTTTGCAGTTGCAAGGCCGAGATGGTGCCGGCCCGCAGGGCGGCCTGGCTCTGCTCCACCACCCGCTGGGCGTTGGCAACGTTGGCCTGGGCTAAAGCGATGCTGCGGTAGGCGTTCTGGGCGGCCTGGTAGGTGTTGGTCAGGTTGGTCTGGGCATTCTGTTGGGCGGTTTGCAGGGTGCGCTGGTTGTTCTCCAGGCTGGTTTTGGCTGTGTTGAGCTGGACGGCGGGGGTGTAGTCGTTATCGGCCAGCTTGACGTTCAGTTCGGCAAGTTCTACGGCCTGCTGGGCTTGCAGCACGCTGGGCAGCCGACTAAAGAGGTCGCGGCTCAGGGCCTGGAGGTCGGCTTGCAGCACCGGAGGAGCCGGAGGGGCGGCCACCGCGACGTTGCCCAGGTCGCTCAGGCCCAGCAGCGCGGCAAGCTGGGCGGCCAGCACCGGGAGCTGGGACTGGGCGTTGGTGAGGGACTGCCTCGAGCTATCCAGGGTGGTCTGGGCCCGGGCTACGTCCAGGGCGGTGGCGTTGCCGGCGGCCTGCCGGGCCCTGGCCACCTCCAGGTTGCGCTGGTTCAGGGCCACCTGGGCCTGGAACAAGGCCACGTTTTGCTGGGCTTCGTAGAGGCTTACGTAGGCGTTTACCACGCTCTGCATGACCGAAAGCCGGGTGGCCTCGAGGTTCACCTCGGCCAGCCGGGCGTTCTGCTCGGCCTGGGTGCGGGCCACTACCAGGGTGCTGGGGTCGGCCTTGAGCGCATTGAGCTGCAGGGTGGCGTTTTGCAGGGTGGCCTGGGCGCTTTGCAGCGAGGGGCCCCGGCTATAGGCCTGCGATAGGGCCTGGGGCAGGGTGAGGGTGTTCTGGGCTAACCCCAGGGAGCAAGCCGACAGCAGCGCCAGCAAAAGCAAGGGCTTCGATAGAAGGTTCGGGACACGGTGCGTCATTTACTCCCTCCGAGAGTGGTGGTAAGGTCCTGACCAAGAGCATTTTGCAGGGCCAGGGCGGCCAGTTGGGCCTGGGTCAGGGCGGCCTCGAGGTTACGCTGGGCCTGGAGCAGGTTGAGCTGGGTGGCCTGTACGTCCACGCTGGTACCGGTGCCGGCCTGCAGCCGGGCCTGGGCGGTGCGCAGGTTCTGGTTGGCCGCATTCAGGCCGGCCCGGGCGGCAGAAATGGCGGCCCGGGCAGTCTGAAGGTTCTGGTACTTTTGCCGCACGTCCAGCTCGGCGGCCTTGCGGGTGCTTTCCAGGGCTTGCTGCGCCACTTGCAGCGCGGTCTGGGCCGTGCGGATGCGGCTGTCGGCCACGGGGTCGAAAATGGGCATGCTAAGGGAGAACCCCACACTCCAACCCTGCTGCAAGGCCCCGCCGCTCCCCTGCACCAGCGGCACCGCTCCAGAAAGTGAGGCAGTGCCGCTCTTGAAGTTCAGCCCGCTCGAGAGCGAAATGCCGCTATCGCTGTAAACCGCGCTCACCGAAGCATTGGGAATCAGCCGGTCGCGCTCGGCGCTGGCCAGGTTTTCTTCGGCATCGCGCAGCTGGGACAGGGCTCTCAGAACATCAGAGCGGCTCGCCAGAGCCCTTTGCAGCAAGGCCTCCAGGCTCTCGCCGGGCAGGCTGGGTTCCTCGGGTGGGGTGACGGGGTTGCCGAGCTGTTGGGGGCTCAGGCCCAGGGTGCTGGCCAGGGTTAGGCGGGCCAGCTCGAGGGCGCCCTGGGCGCTCACCAGCCCCGATCGGGCGGTGTCCAGGTTCTGCTGGGTGGTGAGCAGGTCGCTCAGGGTGGCGGTGCCGGCCTGGTTCTGCGCGGTGACAATCTGCAACTGGCGTTCGCGCAGGGCCAGGGTGGCCTGGGCGATGCTCAGGTCGGTCTGGGCCTGGCGCAGGTTGAAGTACTGCGTGTGCAGGGCCAGGTAAAGGGTGTTGCGGGCATCGCGGCGGGTCAGGGCGGCCCGCTCCAGCGCCCGCTCGGCGCTGCGCGCGGCGTCGGCGCTCGTAGACCAGGGCAGCACCCCCAGGCTGGCCGTGCCGGAAAGGCTCAGGTTGCTGCCGCTCTCGCGCAGGGTGTAGTCGGCCCCACCCGACAGCTTGAAGCCCAGGGCGGCCTGGGCGGCTTCCAGCTGCCGCACCGCGCTCTCGTAGTTCAGGTCGGCGCTTCTCCAGTCCAGGGTACCCGGCAGGGCTTGCAGGGCCTGGGGGAGCTCGAGGGCGCCCTGGGCCAGGACAGGAGGTGCTAAGGCGAGCAGGGTGGCGATGGTGGGTACTAGGTTCTTCACGTTCCCTCCGCGGCAGTCATGTTCTGGCAAGCTTGTGTAAAGGTGCAGTACGAGATATGTAGGTTTGGTGAAGGCAGGCGCTGGGCATCCCCAGTTTATCGCTGTGATCGTGCTTTTTGTCTGTAAAAACCAGGCAGGCGTGCCGCCCATGGGTAGCACGCCTGCTTAACTGGCGACTGGGTTCGAACCTTGGCCACGACCCGGGCGTGGGCCAGGGCCCTAGTTGAGCCTGAAGGAGTAGTAGGTGCACCTGCCAGCCCACACCGTGATGGGCCCCTTGCTGCGGCTAGGGTCGGGGGCATTGACCTTTACGGTTACACGGCAGTTGTCGGTGCCTAGCCCGGCGTTATGGACATTGTAGAGGTCGAAGACGTTGCTGGTGGAGCCGGTATCGGCGAGGAGGACTTTATCAAACCCCGGGCCGCTTACATAGAGCTTCCAGTCGTAGGTGAGGGCTTCGTTGCTGGGGTTCTCTACGCTGATCCCCCCGTAGTAGCGGGTGGGGGTAGGCCCGATGACAAGGGTGCAACCCTTTTCGCTCAAGACGATGGTACTGCCACCCGCCACCCTCACGCTCCCGCAGAAGCGGAACTGCCCACCGGTAAACTCCCTCGAGTACACCCCATAATCGGTGATCTTGGGGTAGGGGTTGGGGGGTGGGGGCAGCACGTTCAGGTTGAGGGTCTGGGCAGCGGTGGCCCCATCGCTATCCTGGGTGCTCACGCGCACCTGGCGGAGTCCGGTAGACCCAAACGTGACCGAGACCGAGCAGCCCGTACCTGCCGAAAGCACATCGGGCGCATCGACCGACCAGGTGGTAGCACCGCATAGCTTGTTGGTGTCGGGCTCGTTGGGGTCGGTGATTAGCGCGGTGATGGGGTAGGCCTCGCCCTGGTGGGGGTCTCCCCCGTATTGCAGGTTCAGGGTGGGCGGGGTGTTGATTACGTTGACCACGAAGCTGCTGCTGGCCTGGCTGCTGCCATATTTGGCCAGCAAGGTTATGGTCCGGGAACCCACCGAGTTCAGGGTGCGCTTGAGTTCGGGGCCGAACAGGCTGTTGGAATCGGTGCTCCAGCCGCCATTGTAGAGGGTGCCGTCCAGATTTGAGGTCACGCTCAGGTTGACGCTCTTGGCCACGGGGTGGGTGATCTGGAAGAACTGGGCCAGGTTGGTCTCGACCCGGAGCTGTACGGTAGCGGGGTTGGTTTTGATGACGATCTTGGGCGCTTCCGAGCCGCCCGGCGCGGCCTGCTCCTGCTTCCAGGCCTCGCTGCGGCGGCCATCGAAGTTCAGCACGCTTAGGGAGTTGAAGATGCTGCTGACGTAGTCGGCGGGGACGTAGTAAAAGCCGCCGTCGCCCGCGCCGCAGCCCCAGGAGTTCTTAACGATGAAATACCCGCCCCCGCCGATGTTGGGGGTCTGGCCAAACTGGCTCATGTCTTCGTTGGAGAGAAACCCCACGATCTGCACGGCGTGGCCGCCGTAGGAGCCGGCTACTTCTTTGCCCTTGTCGTCGAGTATGGTCTTGGCGTAGTTGCTCACCACACCGTCGTTTTTCACATCGTCCATGAAACCTTTGTAGACCGGGAACGAAGCCAGAAGCACATAGCCTTGCGAGAGATAGTTGCGCAAGAGGTTGAGCTTGAAGGCCTCGCCGTTTTTCCAGACCTGGATGGTCTTCGAGGAGGCCACGCCGGGCCCGCCAAAGCTTACCTTGGCGTAGCTGCAAAAGGTGAAGATAAAGGTGGTGCAGACCCGGCGGCTCTGGTGGGCGGTATCCGAGCAGGTGCCGCTGTAGCCGTTGCAACTGTTGGCATAAGAACCGCTGTCGCCGTCTTTGACGCTGGGGCGTGAGGTGGCCCCGTTGTAGGTCCAACCCCCTTCGCTGGGGAAGCTCTGGCCTTTATTGACCGCGGTCTCGAGGGCCTTCTCCGACCAGTAACCGTCGGAGTAGTCGCTGGGGTCCCAGTCCTGTTTGACCTTGTTGACCAGGAACTGCTCGGAGAGGTCTACGGGGTTGTTGTTTTGTACCCGCTCGCGGCTTTCCACCGCCCCAATTGCGGTGAAAGCCCAGCAGGTGCCGCGTTTGGCCTGGTTTTTTACCGGGCTGATGAAGTTCTTGAGGGGGAACCAGAAGCGCTTGACCAGGTTGGTAGGGGTGCAGGGGCCGTTGTTGTCGGTGCCGTTGCCAGGGTTGATGGCTTGGGGCCGGATACCGCCGCCAGGCTCGAGCCGGGCGGTGCGCAAACTCGCAGGCTTGCTCCCCAGCAGGCCATCGAGCTGCTCGAGGGCGGCCTTGACCTCGGCCAGCGGCTTTCCTTTGAGGCTATCGGGGCTGGGGGCCTGGGATTTGAGATCCTCGGGCAAGAGCGAGTAGCTCAGGGCATAATCGTCCAGGGCGTTGTCCACGCTCTGTGCGCGCTGGTAGGTCTCGACGGCGTTGCGTAGCTGGGTGCCCAGGCCAAACAGCACCACGGTCTGCCCCTCTGGCCCCTTCACCGGGCGGTCACCCTCGAAGCTGGGGCTGCCCGCAGCCTCGGCGAGTAGGGCTTGGGTGTTGGGGTCTTTGTCCGCGATGCCGTTCAGAAAGCTCTTATCGCTTTGGTATTGGGCTTCTCGGGCCTGCTTGGCTGCGGTGACCGAGGCTGTGCTGGATAGCACCAGCTCGCCCGAGGCAATGCCTCTTTGGAACTCCTCGGGGCTGACCATCTGGGCGTCAGCCGGGATACCCTCTTTCCAGGCGTTGGCCTCGGTGAACAGATTGGGATCGGTTTTGCTCCCGCCGACCGAGCACGCTGCCAATGCGATAAGCAGAATGCCGGTGATGCCTAACCACTGGGATACCTTCATCTAATTCCTCCTTACTGGTATGGCGAGCTCGAGCCCGCACACCCCACAAAACCGCGCGTAGGGCGAGGTAAATTTGGCCTTGCAGCGGGGGCAGGCCTCGAGCAGCCTTTCCCCGTCGTTGGTGCAATAATGCTCGTCTGTGTTGGCCGGTACAGCCCGGCCACAACGCGGACAGATGCGATAAAAAATCCCTGTCTCCTCTTCCACACACTTACCCCTTAAGGCTCGAACCCAACTATTCATTTGAGGGTTAATTCTGGCAGTCGAGGCGTACCCGCAGGCTGGGGGTGGGGGTGGTGTAGCTGGCCCCACTGGCCCGAATGGCGTTCTCGAAGCCGTTGGGATTGATCTCCAAGAGCAGCTTGGTGGGGGTTTTGATCTGCTCTTTGGGGGTGTCGTAGCGGTACCAGAACTTGAGTTGATGGGTTACCACTCCGCCCGGCGGGAGGTTGGCGTAGGTCAGCTTCTGCACGTCTAGCGCATCGGCGGTTAGGGTTTGTGCGTCGTCGAAGGCGACCTGGATGCCCTGGTCGCGCAACCCGGTAAAAACCGGCTGCACCATGGCCTTAGCGCCGCTGCGCAGCTCTACCGTCACGCCCCAGCCCTGGGTTTGTAGGGGGGTTCCGGCGTCCTTCACGATGGGCTCGAGTTTGATGGCCCGGAAGCGCCAGATGCCGTTGAAGAGGGTCTCACCCAGGCAGCCTTCCAGCGAGGCCCGCTGGTTGGCCCCGCCGGGGGTCTGGTTGGCGGGGGCCGAGCCGCCCAGGGTCAAGGTGGTTCCCCTGAGGCTGTAAGGGATTCCCAGCGCCTTCAGCACCGAGAGGGGCAGGTAGGTCTTGCCGTTCACCACGATGGCTTTGTCCGGCGCCACCTGGCCGCCCACCACGATGCTGTAGGTGCTGCCCGCCGCCAGCGCCATACCGGCGGCCAACAGTACGGCCAGGGTGCGCAATCTAGGGTCGAACATGGTTGCTCCTTTCGACCCCCAGGGTGCTGCAGGGCCGGTCAGAAGCGGGTCAGAATTAGGGGGGGTTTTGCCGAAAAGGGTTGGGCCAGTTCTTTATCGCGCACCTCATGGACGTGGCCGCCCGTGAAAACGAAAATGGGTCTGGGCCCGAACCCATGTTACGCACCCAAGCGTGGGCCGGGCCCGGCCCACGGGTGCTGGGGTCTCGAGTTTCCCGGCGGCCACTGTTTTGTCAGGACAAAGCTTTTTTGAAGTTTGGATGGCTCAAAATACGGGAAGAGCGCTCTATGTAGCGGCGCTGGCTCGAGCCACTGCAAGTTTTGCTTGGCTATGAGCCCATAGAAGCAGAATCAGTCAATGGGGACGCTCAGGCTGTGAGGAAGCCCTGCCAGCGCTCCGGCAAGGTCTCGCCCACCTCGAGCATCCTGGCCCTGGCTTCTTCGTAGAGCCGGCCCAGGCTCTTGTGGTTCCCTGCGCGGCGCAGGGCCCCCAGGGTCAGGCGCAAAGCCTCGAGGTCGTAGGGGTCAGCCTCCAGCAGGATTCTTCCCAGCCGGGCGGCCTCCTTGGGGTCGGCCTCGAGCAAGGCCTCGGCCCTCGAGCCCAGGGCCAGGTGCACCGACTCGCGCACGGTCTCGTGGAAGGAGGAGAGGCCCTCCAGGTAGGCCCCCCGCCACAGGCTGGGGTCGCCGGTGCGCAAAAACTCTTCCAGGTCTGAGCTTACCGCCACTCCTAGCGCATAACCGGCGGGGGTGGTGACCACGGCGGAAGCGCCCAGGTTCGTTCTCACCGTGTGGATCAGCTCCTTGAGCGAGGAAGCTGCTTTTTCCTCGTCCTCGCCGGGGTAGAGGTGATCCAGAAGCTCGAGCTTGCCCGCCTCGCCTCGCCCGGCCACTCGGGCCTCGAGCAAGGCCGCCAACAACTCCTTGCGCTTTTGCCCACGCACCGCCTGACCCCCCAGTTGCATGGGGCCCAGCACTTCCAGGCGGAGGGGGGCCTGAGGAGAGGAATTAACGGAGACGGGCTGCGGGTTCAGCGCGGGGAAGTAGCGGCGGGCCAGTTGGGCTCCGTTCAGCAGGCCGCGCTCCTCGAACCAACGCAAACGCCTGCGGGCGCTCTCGAGGTTGGCCGTAATGCGATCGAGCTCGAGGCCGATGCGCTCGGGGTACACCTGCCAGTCGGAACCCGAGGCCAGTTGATAGGCTTTCTCTAAGCACGTGCGGGCTGCCTCGGCCTGGCCCAGATCGGCCAGGGCCAGCCCTTGGGCCGTCAGGGCCTGGTATTGCGGTTGTTTGAGTCCAAACCCCTGGGCCATCGCCAGGCACTCCTGGGCTATTTCCAGGCCCCGTGTGGCCCGTCCCGAACTGGTTTCTACCCTGGATAGCTGACAGAGGGCCATGAACAGTTTGCTGCCACCGAAAGGCTTTGCCAGCTCTACCGCGCTTTCGGCATGTTTGCGGGCCAGGGCGTGGCCATAGGTGGGCTGCCAGTCCAGATAGAGGTTGCTGAGCTGGGCTTCACAGGTGATCAGGAAACTCGAGGCGTCGCTTTGCTGCAAAATCTCCCGGCTTTCGCGGAAGGCTTCCTCGGCCCGCTCGTACTGGCCCATCTCGTGCAGAATGCGGGCTTTCTTGGTCAGGGTGCTGGCGTAGTGGCGGCTGATGCCGGCCTCGGCGTACAGGCGCAGGGCTTCCTCGGTGTCGGCTAGCATCTCGGCTTCGCGGCTGAGCTCCTCCAGCACCATGGCCCGGTTGTGCAGGGTGGAGGCGGTATAGGCTGGCTGGCCTGCGCTACGAGCAGCCTCTACGGCCTGGTTGAAAAGGGAAAGGGCGGCCTCGAGGTCATCCTGATAAAAACGCGCCAGGCCACAAACCGTCAGCAACCGCGCCCGATCCAGCAGTGAGCAAGGTTGATTCAAGGCAGCTTTGGCAATGGCTTCGGCGCCGGCGTGGTCGCCCTGGAGGGTACGGGCAAAGCCGATGTTGTAGGCCAGCGTGGGAGTGGGTTCGTGGTGCAGCGCCGGGTGAGCTTCCCAGTGCTGCAATACACTTTTGTAGTCCCCCAGGGCAAATTGCAGGGCAATCCGGTGCTTAACCCAGTCTGGCCGGGCTTTCTCGTGGTCGGGGAAGCGCTCCATCAGCCGCTCGACCTCGCGCGAATCGCCCAGGTCGGCGTAGCAGCCCGCCAGCAGATAGAGGGCTTCGGGGTGATTGGGCTGGTCTTCCAGCACCAACCGCAGCAGCCGCATGGCCTCAGGGCGGTCGGCTTTTTCCAGAACCCTTGCCGCCGCAAAGGCAAGTTCACAGCGCTGAGGGGCAGGTGCATGGGTCGCGGCCCTGGCCCAAAGCCGTGCGGCTTGCACCTCATCTCCTTGCTGCTGGGCGGTCTCGGCAGCGCCTTGCAGGCGGGCCAGAATCTGGTCGGCTTGCAGCCCGGCTTCCTCGAGGAAGCGTGCGGCGGCCAATGGCTGATCGGCCAGGGCCTCGAGGGCCCTTTGGGCATAGCCACGGCGCACTTGCGCTGGCAGGCTGTGCAGGGTGACTTCCTGATAGAGTGGGTGGGCAAACTCCCCAGCCCAAAAAAGGCCTTTTCGCTGCAAAGCTAGCTGGGCTGTGTTCAATTCCTGAGATGAAAGCCCGGCTACTTTGGCCCACACCACAGGGCTGGCTCCCAGCCCCAGCAGGGCTTTGCTTTCCAGGGCCTGGCGCAGGGTGGGGGAGTCGGTTGCCTCGCGCAGCCAGTGTTCCAGGAGTGCCTCTACCGTCAGGGGCAAGGTGCCTACCTGCGGAGGCCGCCAGTACCACCGCCGCCCATCGCTCCACAAAAAGCCTTGTCGGGCCAGGTGGCGCAGATACTCCAGGCTGAACAGTGGGTTGCCCTGGGCGCGGCCATAAATCCAGGCCAGGGCGCCTTCGGGCAGGGGGCTTCCCATCTCGGCCTCGAGCATGGCTTGCGAGGCTTCGGGGGAGAGGGGCGTTACACGATAGGCCTCGAAAGGTTCGGGGGGAATGCTGCGGCTGGTGACCAGCAGAGCCACGCCCCTGGTTCGCAAAGCAAGGGCGGCCAGGGCCTGGATCCACTCGAGGCCCTCCGGGCTCACCTCGTGGATGTCTTCCAGGTGCAGCACCACCGGGGCCAGCGCGGAGAGCAGCGCTCCCAATGCCTCCGCCGTTCGTTTGCTACCCAGGGCTTCGCCTTTTTGCAGCTTGAGCAGCAGGTGTTCGGCCCAGGCCGGGAGCCGGTCGGGCCGAGGAATGCCCCGTACCAAAGCACCCGGCGGCACCATAGCAGGAAAGCTAAAACTGCGACAGGAGGTCTCGCGCAGGAGCTGCCGGGCAGTGTGGCTCTTGCCGACCCCCGGCTCGCCCCACAGGGCCAGGGCCAGCCCAACTCGTTTGAGCACCACCCCTTTGAGGCGTGGCCGCAGTAAGGCAGTTGGCTCCACTCTGGTTTCCGCACCTTCCAGTCTAACCATGATGCGAACCACAGCCTAGTTGAGCCCACGTTATATCGGCGTTACGCGCAGGTCTGGGAGTGCTGCACGCCACTCCTACGGTAAGCTGGTCAAATATTCGCAGCAGACACCAGCTCCCTCCCTACAGCGTAGGGAGGGTGAGGGAGGGTATTGAGCAAGGCCCTGAATCAGTAAGGGGAGCGTATTTCAGCAACTTAGAGCGCTCTTCACATATTTCGAGCCATCCGACTTCAAGAAAGCTTTGTACTGGACAGAATAGTTGCTGCCCGGAAACTCGAGACCCCAGCACTCGTGGGCCGAGCCCGGCCCACGCTTGGGTGCGTAACATGCGTCTGGGCGCAGACGCATTCTCGTTTTCGCGGGCGGCAACGTCTGTGAAGGGCGCGATAAGAAGCCCTTTGCAAGCGCAAAGGGCCGGTTGGATTGAAGGTGTCGGCTACAGGCTTACCCGCACGTCCTTGCTGCCTGTATCGCCATACTCGCCCACCCGCAGCACCAACGCCTTGACCTCGGTGCCCTTGGGCACAGAAAACACCACCGCAAAGTTCAGGGCCGCCCCTGGCAGCAGGCTAAAGCCCCCACCCGTGTTAGTCCCAGCGGGGCTATCGTAGGCGATGGGCGGAAACGAGCGCCCATCAACACCGGCCAGGGCGGTGTTGCCGGGGTTGTTCACGCTCAGCGAGGGGGCCACCGTGCCCGACTGCTTGGCGTTGCGCAGGCTGGCGGTGACCACCACCAGCTCTTCCTCGGCGCTGCGGGGCTGAATGGTCAGGTTGTTCTTGTCGAAGCGGGTGGTGTAGCTCTCCATTCGCTCCACCTTTTGAATTTGCACCCGGAAGAGCCCGGTCAGGATCTGGTCCCCCACCTTGCCCTGGAACTGCCCAGCCAGTTGGTTGGCCCCGCCCGCAGCGCGAATCTCGTAGCCGCCCTGCACCTTGACCACGGTCTGGCCCAGGGCCTTGGCCACGTCGGCCAGCGGCACGTAGGCGGTGCCCTGCACCACGATCACCCGCGTGGAGGCCACCTGCCCGTTCAGAATGAGCCGCTGGGCGCTCTGGGCCAGGGCCAGCAGCGAGAGGCCCAGCGCCAATACCAGGACTATTTTCCAAAGCCGATGCATGTTTTCCTCCTACTTGAACTTCTTTACCCGTTCAATGACGGCCAGGGCCCACTTGCGGTAGCTCTCGGGATCCATGCTGCTGGAGGTGAGCAAAAAAGCATACTCGCGGTAACGAAAGGCCAGGCTGAAGACTGGCTGGCTCTGGTCGCTGCGAAAGAGCCCGGCTTCGTCCCCCACGTTCAGGCCCACCCAGCTGGGGGCTCCCTTGCGGATTTCCCCCAGCCAGTGCTGGGCCCCCTGGGGGCTGCTGCGGAAGTATTGCAGTTGGGTGACCCCACCGGAGGACAGGTTCTGAATGCAGTAGGACATGGGCTGTACCGAGCCGATGGCCTGCGCCATGGCCTGGGCCACGGCCTGGCCGCCGCTGCCGCTCAGGGGCTTGCCATCCTGCAAAAGGCCTTCGTTGCTCATCACAAAGCCCAACGAGCCCAGCGCATTGGGGGTGTTGTTTGAGTTGAAGATGCCCATCAGGTAGCAGGGGTGGGGGTCTTTCTGGGCCAGGCCCAGCGAAAAGAGCACCAAAACAAATGGGAGTAGCCGGTTCATGGGTCTCGCTCCTTTTTCAGCGAGGGGGCGGCACGTAGTACAGCCGGAAGGCGATGGAGGCCGAACCGGTGAGATTGAGGTCGTCGGTCACGTAGAGCCGGAGGGTGCCGCCGTCATTGTCAAAACCACATCCGCCGGGTATGTTTTGCGCTCCGGTGGTGTTCCAATCCCAGTACTGACCACCGCCAGGAGGCATGGAGGGCACGATTTTCACCGAGAGATCGATCTCGGCACATCCCGTCTTGCCGGCCTGCCAGGTCCAGCGGTAGTTGCGGTAGGGCGGGGTACCACCCACGGCCTTTCCCCCAAGCAGTACCGTGTTCCCCACACTGGCCGAACTCCCGTTGGCCGGCGCGAGGATGCTGACGCTGGGCGGGCCGCTGTTGGGTGGGTTCTGCACGTTCACCGTCACGCTGGTCTGGGCGCTGGCCCCACCCTGGGCTGTGGCCGATAGCGTGAAGGTAACGCTGGCGGGGCTTCCGGGCCGAAGGGTGATGGTGGGATTGCAGTTGCCCTGGATGGGGAACTGGGTATCCTCGCTGTCGCTGCTGGTCCAGCGGCAGGGCAGGTCCACGATAAACCCGCTGCCGTTATCGCCCCTTGCCTGTCCGCTCAGGGTGTAGGTCTGGGTGCGGTAGAGGGTCGCACCTGCCTGGGGGCTTTGGATGCTCACCTGTGGGGCGCTGAAGTCGTGGCGGGTGGCGATGAAACCCTTGTCGCCCACCCTCCCGGCCATGACCCCGGTTTCCCAGCTAAACAGGTAGCCCTCGTAGTTCTGGCCGTTTAGCTGGAAGCTGAAGCGCCGGGGATCGCTGGTGCTCACCGTTCCCACCAGCGGGCTGCCGCCAAAGACCGTACCGCTGACCTGCCCGGTGCTGGCGTTGACCGCCGTGATGGCGAAACTGCCCGCCATCGCGTCCAGCCCGTCAATCTGCCAGTTGCCCACATAAGAGTTCAGCTCCACCAGGCTCCCCCGAGGGGTGCTGCTCAGGTACTCCCGTAGCTTGACCCCATAAAACCCATAGGTCTTCCCATCGCGGTTATCCAGTACGGTGCCTGCCAGCGTGAGGTTGTTGTCCGCTAGGAAGCCGGTGAAGTGCATCCCGCTGAGCTCACCATAGCTGCGGGCTCCACGGTTGTCCCAGTCAATGTAAAAGTCAATCCTGCGCCCATCGATGACCCCGTTGACCCGCCGGGCCTGGCCATCGGGGCCATAGTAGGTGCCCAGGCGGCGGTCGGTATCGTTCTGGAAGTGGAACAGGTTGGGGTCGGGGATGTGGTAGATGTCCAGCACCCCACGCCAGCCGTCGTGGTCAAGCAGGTAGCGGCCCAGGAAAAGCTGCGGCGTATATACCACAAAGTCGGGCGGCGTCACACTCAGGATGCTGGCCGCTTCGTTGACCTTGCCCTTGCTGACGAAGTCGTAGCTCATCCAGACGTAGCCTCCTTCGTTCCAATCGGAGCCCCAGGAGTTCTTCACGCGAAAGGCCTGTTTGCTGTCGTCGTAGCCCACCATGAGCATGGCGTGGTCGCCGTGGTAGTCCTCGCCTGGTTTCCAGACGGTCCCCTTCTGAGCTGTGCCCGAGAGATGGACCCCAAAGGCCACTTCGCGCCCGGCAGCCAACTGGGTCTTGAACCAGAGGGGGTCATTTAGGCTGTTTTGGTTGGCAAAAAGAACCTGGTTAGCTCGGTAACGCCCCTGCTCGAGGGCCACCTGGGGCAGCATCAGCCAGTCAAAGGGGTCAGGAATCTTGTAGGTCTGGAGTTTCTGACTCAGGTTGACATCGCTCATCTGGCGCTGGGGGCTGGTGCGGAGGATGGGGGGTTGCCACATGCTCGAGTCCTGAAACGCCCCGGATGCGGTGTATGGGGCCTGGTTTTCCAGAGGGATGCCCCGCTGCCCCTTCATGATGTTCTGGAGCTTGTAGTTCACGCTGCCGCCGCCCCAAGTGGCCAGGAAGTTCTCGGACTGGTTGGGGGGTACGGGGGGGCTCTTAGGGTCCAGCACGTTCACCTTGTCCTGCCAGTTCAGGAACTGCTCGGAAAGATCCAGGGTGAGGCCGTAGGTGCGCTTGTAGGCCGCCTCGAGGGCAGCCACCACCGCAAAGGCCGTGCAGGTGCCCCGATCCCTCTGGTTTTTCACTGGGGTTTGAAAGGGGGTGAGGTCTACCGCAGCGGGTAGGCTCTGCGGACGCAAGGCCGTCGGCTCGCTTGTGGCTGGCGGGGGAAAGCGATCCAGGTACCACTTGGTTTCTTCGGGTTTGTCCAGCAGTTTGACCTCGCCGTTGCCCAAGCGCACTGCCGGGTACCCATTCACGGTCAGGAACTCCCGGATATCCGGGCCCACAAAATCTCCCTGCTGGGGCGGGCCGCCGCAGGCGGCCATCACGCCCAAAAGCAAGCTTAGAATCCATCCTCGTTGCATCTTGATTGACCTCCTTATCTCAATCCCTCGCCCTCGAAATCGGCCTCGAGCCAGGCCACCAGTTCCAGGGGGCTCTCGAACTCGAGCACCTCCCCCGCCCGCTCGAGGCGGGCCTGCCAGGGGTGGGTTTCGTCCGGCGGCTGCACGATGAGCCGGTACTCGCGTTTGCTTTCGTCTTCATCCACGCCTCACCTCCTTGTGTGGGCCACCTTAGCAGGGGGGGCGTGGCAAGGGCGTGGCAAGACTCAACCTTGCCACAAAAGCGCACAAGCGCTTATCAGGGTTCAAGCACTAAACAAAAGCCTTCCGGGTCTTCTGGAGCGGTTCCCACGAATAGTCGGTACGGCGGTTTTTGCCGCACCGACTACAATACGACGCACACGGTGCGTCGTATTGGTGGGAAACGCGATGGAGAACTGCTTCAGGAGACCTCACCTATTCAGGGCACGCTCGAACACCTTGGATAGCACATCTTTCAGGTTCGCGTTGGAAGTGTTATACCAGATTCGGTTAGTTCGTCACCCTTTGGTGACGAACTAACCCGACCGAAGTTATCCGCGTAGCGGAGGGCGATACCGCCCCTTGGAAGTTATCCGCGTAGCGGAGGGCGATACCGCCCCTTGGAAGGGAGACGCTTTCTTCGCCGACCGACAGTGAAGGGCCATCGGCCCCCGGCTAGCGCCGGTACTCAAGGGAGGGGTGTGCTCGAGGATTCAAAAAGACAGCCTCTAGTGTTTTTGGTTTTGTAAACTGTCTTTTTGAATCTGGTATTACGTAACTAAAAATGCTCTGGAGCGCTTTTATTTTCGCTCTGAAGTTATAGGGCGGCTTGATTCAGGGAGTAACGTTTGGATGAAATGCGTACCATTGCCAGAATCCATCTTTCAGCTCCGGATACTCCTTCAGGCTCCCGGATAGGGCCTGCAAGCCCTGCTCTGCCAAGCGTTGCTGGTCCAGGGCCTGGCTCAAATCCCCCCGGGCACGCAAGGCCACCATCACTGCCTGGCGCAGCGAGAGCTTTTCCAGCGGGGGTATCCCTTGGACCTCCAGCAGCTCGAGGCCTTTTTGCAGGTCTTCGGGGGAAACCCGCCCCAGCCGGGCCTGGGCCCAAAGCCGAACGCTCCAGAGTTGCGAGGTGGTGGTGGGGTCGTCGGAGTGTGCATCCTGCACGGCCTGCAAAGCCAATGCCGGTTGGTTCAGCTTCAGCCGGGCCAGCCCTTCCACCCAGGACATGCGCGGGGGGTTCAGAAAGTCGGATAGGCGGGGCTCCTGGGAGAGCCGCTCGAGCCGCTTTAGGGCCTGTTCGGGCTGCCCCAGCGAGACCTCGCAGCGGGCCAGGTGGGTCTCGACCCAGGGCACTCGGCCCCACAGCCCCAGTTCCCGTGTGGACTCGGCCGCGGAGGCCAGCATGGCCGCCGCCTCGGCGGGCCGGCCCAGCCAGTGCAGGTCGTCGGCCAGCACCACCTGGTAGAAGAGGGCGTCGGCCTGGTGCCCGCTTTGCTGGCTGAGTTCCAGGGCCTGGGATACCGCCCGGTAAGCGGCCCCCAGCGCCCCTCGGTACCAGTGCACCAGGCTCAGGTTGTTGAGAAACTTGGCCTCCATCTCGGGGTTTTGCGGCTCGCGGGCGCTTTGCAGGCCCTCCTCGAGGGGGCCCAGGGCGGCCTCGAAGTTGCTGCGCTGGTAGTGGATGGCAAACAGGTTCAAAAGGGCATAGCGCAGCAGGGTCACGTCCCCTACCTCCCTGGCCTCGGCAATGGCCTGTTCGGCCAGCTGCACCGCCTGCTCGTAGTGTCCCTGGGCCGCGGTGAAGGTGGCGGCGTTTTGCAGGGCGTTGTTCTGCCCGGTGCGGCTGCCCAGGGCCTGGGCCAGGCTTCGCTCGGCTTCGGTGTAGCGCAGGGCGGCTTCCAGGTGGCCCTGGCGGTAGGCGAAAATGCTCAGCCAGTCGTAAATGTCCAGGGTAAGAAGATCCTGCGGCAGGTGGGTAAGGGCCTGTTGTAAACGGGATTCGGCGGCCCTGAGATCGCCCATCGCCGCCAGGGCCCGGCCCCCCAGATAATGCGCCTGGCCCGATAGCGCAGGAGGCAGAGGCTGGTCCTGCAGCGCCAAGTTCGCCTGCTGCAAGGCTTCGGCGTACCGTGCGGAAAGCAGGTGGAGCTCGGCCCAGCCCAGCCGGGTTTCGGCTTGCAAGGCGGTATCTCCCAGTTGTGAGGCCAGTTGTTGCATGTGGCTTAGCGCCTCGGCCCAGGGGACGCGTTCGTCCAGGGTTTTCCAGAGCCGGGCCTGTTCGCGCCGAATTTCGAAGGCCACCCGGCCCTCTGCGCCGTCTGCCAGGGCTTTCTGGTACTGCTCGAGGGCCTCCCGGTGGGCATAGATCCGCACCGCGGCCTCGGCGGCCCGGATGCGCCAGGGGATGGCCGCTTGAGGTTTTCCACCTTCCTCCCAGTGCTCGGCAATGCGGGCGGGGTTGCCGCTTTGCCTTTCTAAGCCCTGGGCCAGCTTGCGATGCAACAACTGCCTGCGCTGGGCACCCAAACCCTCCCGGATCGAGCGCCGCACCAGATCGTGGCTAAAGGCGTAGCCGGGCCCCTGCGGCTGGAGCAGATTCGCAGCCAGGGCTTGCTCCAGGGCCTCCAGGCTCTCCCACTCCGAAAGGGCGGTGGCCCCTTCCAACTCTTCCAGGCCAAAACCATCGCCCGCCAGGCTGGCCGCCTCCAGAAGCCGCTGGGGTGCAGCCCCCAGCCCCTGCAGGCGGCGGGCCACCGCCTCCTGCACCGAGGCGGGCAAAGGCAGCTCGCGGTAGTCCCTGGTCTCCTGGTCGTAGGGGGTGCGCCAGCCCTCGGGGCCCACCTGCAGCGCCCCCGAATCGAACAAAGCTTTGAGGGTTTCCAGTACGAACAGCGGGTTGCCCCCGGTGGCCTGGTGCAGGCGCTGGGTGAAGCGAATCGCGCCGCTCGAGCCCGATAAGGCCCGCACCAGCCGCAGGAGGTCGGTCTCAGAGAGCGGCTTCAGCTCAATCAGGATGGCCTGACCCTGAAGGACCTGTTGCTGGATGGTCTGTAGGATGAGGGGGTTCAGCTCTTCCCGCCGGAAGGCCACCAGAGGGTGCAGCACCCCCTCGGGCAGCAGCCGCCCCAGGGCGTAGGCGGCCACCTCGTTGCTGGCGGCATCCTGCACGAACTGCAAGTCGTCGGTCACGATGCTCCGCACGCCTCGCCGCCCCAGGGCCCGGATCACCTCGGTGATGGCCTCCAACAGACGCAGCTTGCCCTCCGGGGTGGTGATGGGAGGTGGCGCATCTTCCAGCTCGGGCACAAGCCGGGCAAGCTCCCGCCGTGCCCAGGGGGGAAGCTCCAGGCCGGGAAACTGGGCCAAGGACTGGCGAATGGCCCGGGTGTAGAAGGCGTAGGGGATGCCGCTATCGCCGGGCTGGGCTTGCAGGAGAAACAAGGGGCCCTTGTGCCGGGCAAACTCCTGCATCAGCCGGGTCTTGCCCACCCCCGCTGGCCCGCAGAGGTAGATGGCTTGCCCGGCCGCCCAGGCGGCTTCCATACGGGCCCACTCGGCCTCGCGCCCGATCAGGGGAGGGTCAAGCGCGAGGCCCATACCGGTCGGTGCAGGCGGGGGTGGGGGAGCGGCAAGGGTTCCCTGCTCGATCTGGCGGGCCAGTTCCAGGGTCTCGGGCAGTGGTTCTAGGTGTAATTCGTGCCGGAGCAGATCTTTCAGCCGGGCAAAGCGGGCCAGCGCAGCCTCCCGCTCGCCCAGCAGGGCGTGCAGCCGCATGGCCTCGCGGTGGTGCAGTTCTTGCAGTTCGTCTTCGCGCAGGAGCCCCAGCCGCGCCGAGAGGGCCCCCCGCAGGTCGTGAGCGGCCTCGAGGCGTTCAGCTTGCCTTTGCAGGGCCTCGCGCCACAGGTGGGCCAGTTCTTCGCGCCGGGCCTCGAGCCATTCGGCAAAGCCCTCCGCGCCCGAAAGCTCCAGCCCATCCAGCAACGGCCCCCGGTAGAGGGCCAGGGCGGGCTCGAGTTCCCCTTCCTTCAGATGCGCCCGGAACGCGGCCACATCGGTCTGGATAGGCCCCAGTTGCAGCAGGTCGCGGTCTGTTTGCAGCAGGGTTGCAATAGGCGTATGCCGCAGCCGGTTGAGCTCGCGCCGCAGGTTGCTCCGGGCGGTGGCCTCATCCTGCTCGCTCCAGAACAGCCCGGCCAGCTTGCTCCGGGGGGTGGGGCCTTCCAGGGCCAGATAGGCCAGCAGCCCCAACAGCTTACGCGTGGGCAGCGCCAGCGGCCTTCCCGCCTGCTCCACCACAGGCGCTCCCAGCAAACGCAGACGAACCCCGGACATAGTTTGTTTTCAGGGTAACCCACACGACGTCATGAAGCTGTTATGACCTGTCTCCACCATATCTGGGCTACTCAAGCCCCCATGCCAGAGAACTGCCTGAGCCCCTTGCGCCACAGCCAGCGGTTGATTATCCAGAACACCGCGAACCAGACCCCCAGCACCAAAAACCCCTGGGCCACACTGCCCGTTACCGGCAGCCCCGCAAACAGCGCCGCCGGGAAGTAGACCAGGTAGGGAAACGGTGTGAGGAGTGCAATACTGCGGACGGCTTCGGGGAAAACCGACAGGGGCGCAATCAGACCCGAAAGAAAGAGATAGGCCATAAACCACAGCTCCTCCACGGCGGCCCCGCGCTCGGTCCAGAAGCAAAGCATGGCGAATGTGTACTGCATCAGGAAGCGCAATAGAAAAGCGGCCACCGAGGCCAACAGCCCCAACACCGCCCCTTCCACCTCGGGCACGAAGCGGGCCTGCGGATAGACCACCAGAAAAACCGCCACAATGATGAGCCCAAAGGGCAGCCGGGTCAGACGCTCGGCCACATGCTGCATCAGGTGATCCCAGCCAGGGTCAATGGGCTTTAGCAGCTTGAAGGAGAGCCGCCCCTGCACCACGTCGTCCTGAAACTCCCAGATCACCCACACGATGGTGAGCTGGCGCACCAGGAACACGCATAGAAAATAGCGGGCGAATTCCTGCGCCGAAAGCGCGAAACGGCCCCCTTCGGCGGCCTGGGTCCAGACCCCCATCAGGATCAGGGGCAGCATGGCCGAGAGCGACCAGAGCAGCACCTCGGCGCGGTATTCCAGAAAGTAGGCATACCATACCGTCAGGAGGGCACGCAGCTTGCGAAGCACCCCTCTAGTTTACGACGGTATTTCTGGGTCACTTGCTCCGCAGCACCAGCACCGGCTTGTCCGAGCGATGCAACACCGCCTCCGTCACCGAGCCCAGCATGAAGCGATCCAGCCCACTGCGCCCGTGGGTGCCCATCACGATCAGGTCGTGGTTCTTGGCTTCGGCCAGGATGGCGTCTACCGGCTTGGCCTCAACCAGCTTGGTCTCGGCCTCGACCCCGGCGGTCTGGGCCAGCTCGGCGGCCTTGCTGAGGGCTTCGCTCCCTACCCGCTTGAGGTCTTCGATCAGCTCGAGGCCATAGGGCACGCTCTCGGGGCTAATCCACAGGGTCGAACTGATGTTCTCCACCGCATACAAGAACGTCACACTGGCCCCCATGCTCTTGGCGACCTCCAGGCCTTCCGTAATGGCCTTCTGGCTGCAAGCACTACCATCGGTGGGCATCAGGATTTTTTTGTACATTACGCCCTCCTTGTCCTTCTGACTCTAATCTAGCCTTCGTCTGTCAGGACGAAAGCCCCTGCGGAAGATTCCATAAGTAACGCTCCTGTACCACCGCGTAACGCCCTCTATTTTGGGCCAAAAACCCGATAAACACAAGAGAATTACTCTTTCTGTCTGTCAAGCGCAAATAACCAAAATTAACGTAACAGTCCGCTGGTTGAGAAGCCCGATCAGCCCGCTCAAGACCTCCTACAATCGCATTTGCCTATGACCTTTCCAGAACTGCTTGCCAATCTAGTTGCCCGGGGGGTTTCCGACATCCACATGCACGTGGGGTTGCCCCTGATGGCCCGCCTGCACGGCAAACTTGGCCCCATCACCCAAAGCCCCCTCACGCCCCAGTACACTGCCGCGCTGGTTGATATGATGTGCAACGAGCGGCAAAAAGCCATTTTTGCCGAACGCAACCAGGTAGACCTGGCCTACTCGGTGCAGGGGGTGGCCCGCTTCCGCGTCAACCTGTTCCGCCAGCGTGGCTCGGTAAGCTGCGTGATGCGGGTGGTCAACTCCGACGAGAGCAAGCTCAAGATTGTCTCGCTGCCCCAGGAAACCATCAACTACTTCCGTGACAAGGAAAAGGGCCTGGTGTTGGTAACCGGCCCCACCGGCTCGGGCAAGTCCACCACCCTGGCCCGTATCCTCGATGAGATTAACCAGCACCACGCCAAAATGATCGTGACCCTGGAAGACCCCATCGAATACCTGCACCGGGGCAAAAATTCCATCGTGGTGCAGCGCGAGATCGGTCAGGATGCTCCCAGCTTCAAGGATGGGCTGGTAGCGGCCATGCGCCAGGACCCCGACGTGATCATGATCGGCGAGATTCGCGACCACGCCACGGCGGCAGCAGCCCTGGAAGCGGCCCAGACCGGCCACCTGGTCTTCTCCACGCTGCACACCCTCGATACCGTGCGCACCGTCAACCGCGTGCTCGACCTCTTCCCCCCCCACGAGCGCGAGGTAGCCCGCATCCTCTTTGCCGAGTCGCTGGTGGGCATTGTCTCCCAGCGCTTGCTGCCCAGCAAGCAGGGTGGGCGGGTTTGTGCAATGGAAATCCTCAAGGGCAACCTGCGCATCCGCGACCTGATCAAAGACCCCGACCGCACCAACGAAATCTACGAGGCCCTCAAGGATTCGTCGCTCGATGGGATGCAGACCTTCGACGACCACCTCGCCGAGCTTTACGCCCGCGACCAGATTGACCTGGAAACTGCCCTGGCCCATGCCACCAGCGCCCAGTACGTCAAGGTGAAAGCCCTGCAAATCAATGCGGCCCGCCAGACCTTGATTGACGAATCGGTTGTGCAGCACGGTAACTGAAAACTGCAACCCTACCAGGTGCCCACCCCGGTTTCGGGGTGGGTTATATCTTGGGGTGGGTTATACCGGATTCAAAAGGACAGTCTACAAAGCCAAAAAACCCCATAAGCTGTCTTTTTGAATCCTCGAGCACACCCCTCCCTTGAGTACCGGCGTTAGCCGGGGGCCGATGGCCCTTCACTGACGGTCGGCGAAGAAAGCGTCTCCCTTTCCAAGGGGCGGTATCGCCCTCCGCTACGCGGATAACTTCCAAGGGGCGGTATCGCCCTCCGCTACGCGGATAACTTCGGCCCGGTTGATTCGTTACCGAACGGTAACGAATCAACCGAATCTTGGCAGGACATCTTGCCCCAGTGTTTTGAGGCATAATTTCAGCAGAATCCCAGGCTGTTTCTCTTGCGCTCAGCTATTCGGGAGGTGTCCCGTGAAAACCATGCGTGTCATAACCAGGCTGCTGGTGGCCTTGTGGTTTTTGGCCGGCTGGGTGCAGCTTCCTGCCCTGGCACAACTGCCACTTTGGCCCAGCCTCGAGCAGCTCCTGCAAGGAGAGCCGCCCATTACCACCAGCCTGAACGACGCCGTGACCGATGTTCCTTTTTTGGACGATTTCAACCCCACGGGCTTTGTGGGTATCTCGGCCTTGCCTAGAGGCCCCCAGCAAGGGTTTGTACTGCGGCCAGGACTCTTTGCTTTCGAGGCCCAGAGCTATTGTTTGAACGCAGGGGCCTATGCCCCTAGCAAGGGGGATGGCTATGTCTATGCCCCGCTCAAGGGTGCCCGGGCCGGGGTCATTGCCAGCTTGCTGCGCCGCTCGGTGGAGCGGCCCGAGATTGCCCAGCGCGACATTCAGGCGCTTATCTGGGCCATTCTCTCGCGCACCCGCCTGAGCGACATGTCCCCGCGCATGCTGGCGGTGGCGACCCAGTTACTCACCCCCCAGGAGATGTTCGAGGTGAATGGGGGTGCTCTGGGCCTGATTCCCGAAAGCTTGCTGCGGCAGATGATGGCCCGGCTGCCCCAGCCCATCCAGCAACTGCTGGAAGCCGAGGCCCGGCTGCGTTCGCTTTTGACCCAAGCCAACACCACCTTCGAGCAGCTCGAGCGGGCCGCCGTGCGCTTTGGGGTGGCCCCTCGGGGCGAGGGCAGCCGGGAGATACCAGAGGGGCGCTGGTCGTATCACCCCGACGGCTACTTTATCCGCTACTTCCCCAGCGGCTACTCCCACACGCGTGTGGAGCTATACGTACCCGAAGCCCTCGAGGTGCGCCAGGATGCCCTGGGCCGGATTATCTCGATTGCCGATGCATACGGCAACCGCATCGAAACCACCTACGACGACGCCATTCCTCCGCTGACTATTGCAGGCGATGCGGGTATCCAAGGGTATGCATTTCGCTCGATACGTTTTGTGCAAAGTTTAGAAATCCCTCCTGAAATGGCTATGGCGTTGGAGTTCACCTGGGAGAACCGAGGTTGGACGTTGCTGGGCCTGCCCGCAGGGGCGGGCTTACCGGATTCACCCTTAGACAGCTATAAAGATGCAGCGGAGCGCTATCGCTGGGCGATAGAGCATCTGCGTCAGATTAAGCGGATCGACCAGGTCTTCAGAGTGCAGGGGGAGCCTCGAGTGCTGGTAGATTTGGGTCTGTACACTCGAGCCCTAAAGCAAGTCCTCCAGCAAAGCCAGCCCAACGCTCCATCCTGGGCCGAAGAACACCTTGGATTGGCTTATAGGGCCTGGCAGGCTGCCCTGTGCCAGCGGGAAGGGGGCTGCCAGGGTACCCTTGGGGTGACCTCTGGTCACATCCCGTTGGTGCAGTGGGTTTCGTCCCGTTTGCTGGCCCTATTGCCTACCAGAAATAAGGAACTGGATGGGGGTGTTGCCGCTCCGGGTAATACGTCCAACCAACGCTTGGCTCAGTCCAACACAGGCAATGATAAGAAAGACGCTTGCCAAACGATCAAAGATGAACTTTTATTGGAGCAATTAGCTTTGAATGCCTATAGAAATCCCGATTTGCTGAAGTACGCAACAGATAGAAACCTTGATGACACCGATTACGATGTTGCAGTAAAGAATTACGTGGCCAGAGTTTGGGATTCTGGTAGAACGCCTTCTTCCCTAACTCCAGAGGATGTAGCTGCGATGTTCACTACACAGCGAACCGAGAGGTTTTTTGGCCCTGCAATGGCATTCGATCCTCATACGGGTAGTGTCTACTTCAATCAGAGCAAAGAGGGTGAGCCGGATTGGATTCAGATACTTGATATGGATGGGAGGCCCACGGAGAACTATGCCAAAGCCTCTAAAGCATACGAGGAGAACTACGGGAAGCAAGCTGGTAATACATTGTTCAACGCACATGTAGAGCATGAAAAAGTGCATCAGCGAAATCGCTGGAAGTATCCGGGTGGGTTCCCCGAAAACCTGAGCAAGAACGAGATAGAAGCTTACCAGAAGTCCGTTGAAATAAAACAACAGGGCCTCAAACAACTAGGTTGCCCATAAGTGGTAGAGGCTTAGACTGTTCCCATGCTGATCTACGGACGCAACCCAGTCTTGGAGGCCCTGCGCGAAGGCCAGGCGGGGCAGGTCTGGGTCGCCAAAGGTGTGGAAAACTGGCTCTTGAAGGAGCTGGACAAGCTGGGGGCTTCTTACAAACTGGTGCCCCGCATCGAGCTCGACCAGATGGTGCGGACCACCCAGCACCAGGGGCTGGTGGCCGAGATTGAAGAAGCCACCTATGCCGACCCGGAGGCCCCCTTTCGGCTGGCCCAACAGCGCGGCGAGCAGGTCTTGCTGGTGGTGCTGGACGGCGTGACCGACCCACGCAACTACGGAGCCCTGATCCGCAGCGCCTTTGCGCTGGGGGCGCATGGGGTCATCACCGAAGAGCGCCGCAGTGCGCCCTTATCGGCCCTGGTGCTCAAGGCTTCGGCAGGTACGGCCCGCAAGATTCCCCTGGTGCAGGTCAAGAACATTGCGCGGCATCTGGAACAAATCAAGCAGCAGGGGGTCTGGGTGTATGGCACCAGCGGCAAAGCCAGCAAGACCATCGCCGAACTGGACTACCGGCGCCCCCTGGCGATTGTAATTGGCTCAGAAGGCGAGGGTATGCGCCGCCTGGTGACCGAGCACTGCGACGAGCTGGCCAAAATTCCCCTGGCCCAAGGGGCCGAAAGCCTGAATGCGGCGGTGGCCTTGGGGGTGGTGCTGTATCAGGTGCGGTTGGGACGTGGGTAGGGCTTAAGCAAACACGCCACGAATTGTGTCCACAGTTCAGGCTCGAGGGCCTGCGAAGCCAAAGGTTTTTGCAAACCGGCTATGGACTACAGGCATCAAGCACGGGTTGTAGGCTATGAGCCATCGGCCATCTGCAGCAAACTAACGATAATACCTGGCCGTATCGCGCAGATGCCCCTGAAAGTCCACGTTCAGGAACAGGCGACCCTGGGCATGCAGGAAGTACAGGTATTTCTGACCCTTGTCGTTGGTGCGCACGGGGTTAAGAACGGCCTGCAGGGCTTCGGCGCCGGGGTTGCCAATGGCACCGGGGGGCAGGCCGCGCCGGGTGTAGCTGTTGTAGGGGGTGTCCTTTTCAAAGTCGCCTGCGCTACGGTTGAGTTCGGGCAGGCGCTTGCCCAGGCCGTAGGCCACCGTGGGGTCGGCCTGGAGGGGCATGCCAACTTCCAGGCGGTTGAGGAAGATGCCGGCGATAACGGGCTTTTCGCTGTTGTTGGCGGCCTCGGCCTGCACGATGGAGGCCAGCGTGACCCAGTCGTGGATGCTTTTTAGCCCAAGCTGCTTCAGGCGGCTCAGGGCCTGGGGCGTGAACTCCTGTTGCATGCGGCGGGTCATGGCGCGGATTACGTCTTCGGCGGTGTAGTCGAGGGGGAAATCGTAGGTAGCGGGGAAGAGGTAGCCCTCGAGGCTGGGCCCCCTGGCTTCTATGGGACGCAGCTCGGCGGTGGGGTTATTAACCAGCTCGAGGAAGCGGGGGCCGTCCAGGTTGTTGTCACTCAGGCGCTGGGCCATGTCCACCGCCCGCCAGCCTTCGGGAAAGGTGATGCGTACCGTGAGGGGGCGCGACTCGTCGGTGATGGCCAGGGCGATGGCCCGCAGACCCTTGCCCTCGAGCTTGTAGTAGCCGGGTTTGAGTTCTTTGTCCTGCCCCGAAAAGCGCAGGTACAGGGCAAACAGGTAGCCCGAGCGCACCAGCCCGGCCTGCTCGAGCAAACGCCCCACGGCGGTGGCCCCACTGCCTTTGGGAATGCGAATCTCGGCGGTGGTGCCGGTAGGGCCCATCAGGTACAGGGCGTAGCCCAACACCACCGCCACCAGCGCAAACATGAACAGCACCCCCCGCAGAATCCAGCGGGTGGGCGACTTGCCCCGTTCCTGGGGGTCGTCGGGGGCCGTCGGGGGTGTCTCTGAAAGGGAGGTCTTGTTGGGTTCATCCATGCTACATACTCCGGAATACGCGGCTTATGCACCTGCCAAATAGGACTCGAGCAGCGCAATGGCTGCGGCTTCGTCTAGCTTACCCTTCTCCTGCCGGATGCGTTTGGGGGCGTTCCTCAGGCGGTGCTGACCCAGCTTGGTGGTGTAGCGCTCGTCCACAAGCTCGACGTGTAAGCCCTGCTCGCGCATGGCCTCGACCAAGGCCAGTACCGATTCGGCCTGGGCACTCAGGCTGCCGTCGGTGCGCAGGGGGAGCCCCACCACAAAGCGCTCGGCCCGCTCCTGTTCGGCCAGGGCCGCCAGGGCTGCAAGGTCGGCCTCGAGGCCCTTACGAACCAGGTAGCCCCGGCCAAAAGCCCAGGGTGAGCCCGTCTCGCCAACCGCCAGGCCAATCCGGGCTTCCCCTACGTCCAGTGCCACCACTTTCATCCTGTCTATTATTTCGCCTGGCAGGCTAGAGAAAATGAGGATACACTGCCAAGTTTCGAATTTGTGCTTTTGTCGTCTGAGAATAGCTAGGGCAACCGCAAAGTTGCCCTAAGCGCCCTCTCCCACAAGGGTAGGGGGGAGGGTGCCTTATGGAGTGCTCGAGGATTCAAAAAGACAGCTTATGGGGTTTTTGGTTTTGTAAACTGTCCTTTTGAATCCGGTATGACATAAATGCAATTTCTCGGTAATCCAGCACCGAGCCACTATGGAAGCAAGCTTGATTAAGCGGTGCTGCATTCCCTGGTAACAAAACGCTGCCAGGATTTGCTAAATTCTCCTTTGCGAGCCGCCCCATGCCACTGTTTGGTAATTTCAAATACATCCCTTTTGCCGACTTGATGCCCGCTCTGGTCAAGCGCACCGGGGGTCTGGTGGTGCAAATGCCTTCAGCGGCAATTGCCCTGGAGGTTAACCAGGGCGCTCTGGTTCGGGCTTATCGCAACCAGGAGCTCTTGAGCCTCGAGCAGGCCAAGGAAATTCTCCTGGATCTGGTCATGGTGCCCGAGGCTGCTTTCGAGTTTACGGGTCGGCCCATCCAGGCTCGGACAGGCGACCTCAATTATTTCCTGCCCAACATGCTGGTGGATCTGGTGGCCTTCACCAACGCCCGCCCCACCTACGCCGATCAGTTCATTGACCCCACCACCCGCTTCTGCCGCACCGACAAAAACGGCTACCCAGAGGGCATTCCCGGGCGCTTTTTGATCGAGGCCAGCTACTGGCTCGAGTCCCCCAAAGGGGCCTCCTCCCACGAACTCTCGAGCCACCTGCGGGTCTCCCTGCAAACGGTGCTGTACAACCTCTACAGCTTGCGCCAGTCGGGCTACGTGCAAGCGCTGGATGCCTTTCGATTGCAGCAGTTGCCCAGCCAGCCCCAGGGCAAGCCCCACCAGGGCCTGTGGGGCCGCCTGGCCCGGGGTCTGCGGGGGGGCCTGGAGCGGTCTTGAGGGTGTAGTACGCCTTACCCCAGCGCTGCCTCGAGCGCCGCAAAGGCCTTGTCCAGGTCGAAGCCCCCGCCCTGGGCCAGCGCTCCTTTACCGCCGCCGCGCCCCCCGGCGGCCTCCGAGAGCTTTTTCATCACCGCGCCGGCATCCAGGCCCTTGCTCTGGGCGGCCTTACCCACCTTGATGACCAGGTTCTGCCCCGACCCCACCGCCACCAGGTCGGCCTTGTGCTTGTCCAGCAGCTCGTCCGCGGCGCCGCGCAGGGCACCGGCCTCGATGCCCTCGAGCTTCACCGCCAGGTAGGTGTAGCCGTTCGCCTCCTGCAGCCGGGCCCCCGCCGAGCCGCCCCCAAGCTGGGCTCGAGCCAGCTCCCGCTTGAGCTTCTCAACTTCCTTTTCCCGCGTCTTGAGTTCGTCTTGCAGCTTGCGCACCCGCTCCGGCAGGCTTTCGGGGGCCGCGCCCAGCTCGCGGGACAAGCCGTTTACCCGATCCAGCATCTCGCGCACGTACCGCACCGCCCCGCTGCCGGTGAGGGCCTCGACCCGCCGCACCCCCGCTGCCACCGACTCCTCGGCCACAATCACAAAGGCCCCAATCTCGCCGGTGCGCCGCACATGGCAGCCGCCGCACAGCTCCTTGGAGGTCACATTGTCCACCGCGCCCTCCACGCTCACCACCCGCACCACATCGCCGTACTTTTCACCGAACAGGGCCATGGCCCCTTCCTTGCGGGCTTCTTCCAGGGGCTTGTAGGTGTAGCTAACCGGGAAGTCGGCCTGAATCCAGCGGTTGACCAGCAGCTCGACCCGGGCCAGGTCTTTGGGGGCAATGGGTTCAAACTGGCTGAAGTCGAAGCGCAGGCGGTCGGGCCCCACGTAGCTCCCCTTTTGCTGGACGTGCGTGCCCAGCACGGCCCGCAGTGCGGCGTGCAGCAGGTGGGTGGCGGTGTGGTTTTTCTCGGTGTCGTGCCGGTGCGGGTCCACCAGAGCCCGCACCACCGTGCCGGCCTTCAGGGTGCCCTCTTCTACCCGGGCTAGGTGCAAAAAGATGCCATCGGGGTTTTTCTGGGTGGTGGAAACCTTGGCCCAGCCCCCTTCCCACTCCAGAATGCCCGCATCCCCCACCTGCCCGCCCCCCTCGGCATAGAAGGGGGTCTTGTCCAGCACCACCTGCACCTCGGATCCGGCAGGGGCTTCTTGCAGGGTCTGCTCGCCTACCAGCAAGAGCTTGACCTGGGCCTGGGCTTCCAGGTTCTCGTAGCCCACAAAGTTGGTGCCCCCGTAGTCGGCGGCCAGGGCGGCTAGGGCCTCGTTGGATTTTTTGAAGAGTTCCTTGTCGAAGGCCATGCGCTGGCGGGCCAGCTCCTGGGCCTCTTCCAGGGCTTTCTCGTAGCCCTCGGTGTCCACCTTGATGCCGCGCTCATCGGCAATCTCCAAGGTGAGGTCGAGCGGGAAGCCGTAGGTGTCGTAAAGGGTGAAGGCATCCCGGCCCGCAAGGGTGTCGCCCGGCTGCAGGCCGGCCAGCATGCTGTCCAGGCGCTTGATGCCGCTTTCCAGGGTGCGCAAAAACTGCTCCTCTTCGATTCGGATCTGCTTTTGCACGCTCTCGAGGCTCTCTTTGAGCTCGGGGTAGACCCCGCCCATCACCTCCGCCACCACCTCGGCCAGCTTGTACATGAAGGGCTCGCGCAGGCCCAGCAGGTAGCCAAAGCGCACCGCCCGGCGCAACAACCGCCGCACCACATAGCCGCGCCCGGTGTTGGAGAAGTGGGCCCCATCGGCCAAGATGAAGGCCACCGCGCGGGCGTGCTCGGAAATCACCCGGTGCGCCACCGAACCGGGGCCTTCATAACTGACGCCGGTCAGCTCCACAATTTTGGCAATCAGGGGCTGGAACTCGTCGGTCTCGTAAAAGTCGGTCACGCCCTGCAAGACCATGGCCACCCGGGCCAGGCCCATGCCGGTGTCGATGTTGGGCTTGGGCAAAGGTTCCAGGATGCCCCCATCTTTGCGGTCGTACTGGGGGAAAACCAGGTTCCAGATCTCCACAAAGCGGTTGGACTCGCGGGTCTCGTAGTAGTCGGCCCAGGTATCGCTGCCAAATGCGGGCCCCCGGTCGTAGTAGATTTCGCTGCAGGGCCCGCAGGGCCCGTTGGGGCCTTTTGTGGGGGCGTTTTGCGGCCAGAAGTTTTCGTCGGCATCGAAGCGGTGGATTTTTTCCGGGGGCACGCCCACCCGCGTCCAGTGTTCGAAGGCCTCGTCGTCGTCTTTGTAGATGGTCACGTAGATGCGTTCGGGCTCGAGCCCCAGCCACTTTGGGTCGGTCAGGAACTCCCAGGCCCACTCGATGGCCTCTTTTTTGAAGTAGTCGCCAAAGCTGAAGTTGCCCAGCATCTCAAAGACCGTCTGGTGGCGGTTGGTGCGCCCCACGTTCTCGATGTCGCCGGTGCGCACCGACTTCTGGCAGGTGGTCACCCGATACCACTCGCCCTCGTGGCCGGGAAAAACCGGTTTTTTGCCCAAAAAGTAGGGCTTGAGGGGGGTCATACCGGCGTTGATGAAGAGCAGGGTGGGGTCGTCCTGGGGGATTACGCTAAAGCTTGGCAGGCGCAAATGCCCCTTGGACTCGAAGAACTGAAGAAATTTCTCGCGGATTTCGGCGGTTTTCATCATGGCCTCTCATACCAGATTCGGTTAGTTCGTCACCAAAGGGTGACGAACTAACCCGACCGAAGGGAGTGCTCTAGGATTCAAAAAGACAGCCTCTGGTTTTTTTGGTTTTGTAAACTGTCTTTTTGAATCCGGTATCAAACCCATTCAGCATAAAAAATGATACCCCGCCAGGCAAACCCCCGCCGCCCCCTTCAAAGCGAAGGGTAGGGCAAGGGCGGCATGTCCTCGTTGGAAGCCGGGCTCTTTGGTAGAATACCCTTTCGTGAACTACGGCATTTTCGACGATATCGCCCAGGCCGCCCTGGAAAAAACCCAGGCCGATCTGGCCCGGTATCCCTATGAACGCTTCGAAACCTATTACACCTTCGCCGACAAAACCATCATCCCCACCTTCCTGACCCAGCCAGTCTCGCGCACCCAGGTCAGTACCCGGCAGTTGTTCTACACCACCCGCGGCACCCTGGAGCTCTTCCCCGCCTTTGGGGCCTCCATGAGCATGATGCGCAGCCGCTTCGCCCGCGACGTGTGGGACGAGGGCAATGGGGGGGTACATATTTTGCCCAGAGTAGGGCTATCCGACGACGAACGCCTTGCAGATGTACGGGCCAGCGCTCCCGCCTTGGTGGGGGCGGCGCTCGGCATTAACGAGAAAGAAGAATTCCTGGCCGAACTCTTCGCGGAACCCAACCTGATTTTCGCTTCGATTGACATTGCCCACGGGGCCAATGCAGCAGTGCTGCCGGTGCTGCACAAGATTCGCGGGTTGGGCCTCGACAGCGGTATCATCCTGGGCAATGTGGGCTCCATCGAGGGCTTTGCCTATGCCTACTGGCTGATGAAGCTCTCGGGCTTCCGGCACTTCATCCTCAAGGTGGGGGTGGGGCCGGGTTCGGTCTGCACCACACGCATCAACACCGGCGTGGGGGTGGGGCAGCTTTCGTTGCTGGAAGAAATACGTCGGTTCCAGTCGGTGGTGGGCTATACCGACGCGCAGATTATTGCCGATGGTGGGGTGAACAGCTCGGGCGACTTCGTGAAGGCCCTGGCCTACAGCGACGGGGTGATGATGGGCAAGTTCTTTGCTTCCGGCAGCTTCGAGGACGAGGTTCTGATCAAAAAAGACGGGCACCTCGAGGGTGTGCTGCTCTATGGCATGGCCTCCTCCCTGGTGACCGAAAAGCGCAACTTCATCGAGGGCTCCTCGCAGACCCTGCGGGCCTTCCACCACACCGCTCAGGAAGCCATTGCCCGCCTGCGCGAGGGCTTGCAAAGCGCCATGACCTACGTCAACGCCACCAACCTGACCGAGTTCAGGGGCAACGTGCGTTTTGCCAGGAACTCGGCGGCGGCCATCGCCGAGGCCGGGGTGCACTAATCAGCCGTCGGTCTGCTCCAGGCCATAAATCCCCAGGTACCGCTGGATTCTTGCCTCCAGCGTCGGCAATGGCGCAACCTCGCCGCAAACCCAGTCTGGGGTGTAGTTGCGGCAGACTTGCGGGCGCGAAGGGTAGATGGTGCACGCGCACCCGGCGTTCAGGTGTTTGCAGGGCACGCCCAGGGGCTTTTGCAAGGCGCTGATGTCGGGAGCGGCACAGCAGGCCCCGCACAGGGTGCATTCCTGGCGCCAGAAGCTAGAAGGATAAACCGGGTTCATCGGGCCTGCTGCAATACCTCGCGAATGCGCCAGAAAGCCAGGTAAAGGTGGTGGGCCTCGTGCACCAGGAAGAGCTCGAGCCACTCCCGCAGGGGCATCGGGCCCGCTGCGCTGTGGATGCCCACCCGCTCCAGCTGGGCTTCGCTCAGGGCAGCGACTTGCTGATTGAGCTGGGCCCGCAGCTCTTTGAGTTCGGCCAGTACCTCTTGGGGCGAGCGTTCTACCAGCAACAAAAAGGCCGGTTCGGTGTCGGGTTTGAGCCGCTCGATCAGGGGGGCCTCTTCCTGCAGGATGCGGGCCATGCGATCCTGGGTGACCAGGGTAAAGTGGGCCAGGTGAGCGAAGTTCTCGTGGGCCGACCACTTCTCGGGCTGGCTGCGCTGGCGCAGTTGCTCGGGGGTCGCTTTGCCCAAAATTTGCGGTAGTCCGGCCAACGAGACCTCAAAACGGTTGAGCAGGGTGTTTTGCATGTCTCTAGCTTATGGCAAATGGTAGCCTTGCAGGACACTTTGTCGCAAACACACCGGGGCACATACCCCACTTTTTTCAGCATTTGCGGTTATCCTGATGGGCGTGGAAGTTCTGGCACTGGTCTATCGCAACCTGCGGGCGCGGCCCATTCGCAGCATTCTGACCCTGCTGGGAATTGTGGTCTCGACAGCCTCGATGGTGCTTTTCTTGTCGTTCGGAGAGGGGCTGCGCAAGGCCCTGGGGGCGGAGTTGTCCAATGTGGGGCCGGCCATTCTGGTGCTTCCCGAAGGCGTGGAGGCCATCAGTCCCGGCTACCCGGAGTTGCGCCCCGACACCTTAAGGCAGATTCAATCTGTGGCGGCAGAACTGGGCATCACCCAGGTGATTCCCACAGCCACTTTTGCCCGGGGGGGCTTTGACCCCTCGAGCAGTTTCATCTTTCAGGGCCTGCCCCAGGGGTTCGGGCCCAAAGACCTCTATCCCAACATTCAGCTCGAGTCCGGCAGCCCCACCCCCGGCGTGGCCGGCGCGGTGGTGGGTGGGGGCATTGCCCAGCGCAACAACCTTTCGCTGGGGAAGACCTTGCGGCTCAGTCCACACGTTTCGCTCAAGGTGGTGGGGGTGCTACAGAAGACCGGTGGCATTACCGACAGCTTCGTCTTTGTTCCTATAAAGTCGGTGCAGGCCGTGCTCAATACCGAAAACTACACCTCGATTCTGGTCTCCATAGACCCGGGTCGTCGGGCGGAAGAGGTGGCCCGCGGGCTTAAGGAAAAAATCGCTGGCGTGGAAGCACAAACCGCAGGCGATGTCTTGCGCTTTGCCGAGCGGGCGGTGCGGATTTCCGACCTGGTGCGCTTTGGCATCAGCCTGGTGGCGCTGGTGGTGGGCGGTCTGCTGGTGGCCAACACGGTCATGATGTCGGTCTACGAGCGCATCCGCGAGTTCGGCCTGATGCGGGCTTTGGGGGCCAAGCGGGACTTCATTTTTGGCCTGGTGCTGCTGGAAGCCTTGCTGCTGGGCGTGGTGGGGGGGATGCTGGGCCTGGTGCTGGGGCAGGCGGCCTCGGGGCTGGTCAACTGGTACACCGGGCGTGAGGTGGGTATTGCCCTCTCGGCCGTCACCTTCCGCCTGGCCAGTTTTTCCCTGCTGGTGGCGGTGGTGCTGGGGCTTCTGGCCGGGTTTTTGCCGGCCCGCACCGCCAGCCGCCTGAAGGTGGTCGAGGCGTTGGGGAGGGTGTGATGCTCGAGGCCATTAATCTGCACAAGCGCTACCACCAGGGCGAGATTGACGTGGTGGCGGTGGATCACTTCAGCTACCGTTTTCCTGCGGGCTTGACCGCCATTGTGGGGCCCTCGGGTTCGGGCAAGACCACCCTCCTGAACCTGCTGGCGGGCTTCGACGTGCCCAGCGAAGGCGAGGTACGGCTCGATACCACCCCGCTTTCGACCCTCTCCGAGGATGGCCGCTCGGAAGTGCGCCTGAAGCATATGGGCTTTGTGTTTCAGCAGTGGAACCTGATTCCCACCCTGACCGCCCTGGAAAACGTGGCCTTCCCCATGATGCTGGCAGGTGTTGGCCTCAAGGAGCGCACCGCCAGGGCCGCCCATCTGCTGCAAGCCGTGGGGCTGGGCCAGCGGGGTAAGCACCTGCCCAGCAAGCTCTCGGGCGGCGAGCAACAGCGGGTAGCCATTGCCCGTGCCCTGGCCCTGAACCCACCCATCCTGTTTGCCGACGAGCCCACCGGCAACCTCGACTCGGTTTCGGGGGCCCTGGTGGTGGATTTGCTTTTGCAGCAGGCCCAGGAAGGCCGCACGGTGGTTCTGGTCACGCACGACCTCGAGCTTGCCCGCAAGGCCGAGCGCATCCTGCACCTCAAGGACGGCAGGCTCTTGCGGGTGGAAGAGATGGCCCGGGAAGCCACACCGCCGACCGCCAGAGAACCTGTCTAGGCGTGGTTGCCCCAGGTGGGGGAACCGCCACCCACGAGGTAATCATGTCCCCAGAAACAAAAAAGCTCCTTCTGCTCCTGAAAACCCGCTTCGAGCAACACCCCCACCGCCACCCTGGGCTAAAGTGGGCCGCCATAGCAGAACGGCTCCAGGCCCAGCCCCACAAGCTGGCCTCGCTGCTGCAAATGGAAAACACTGGCGGGGAGCCGGATGTGGTGGGCTACGACGCAACGAGCGATGCGTTTTTGTTCTTCGACTGCTCGCCCGAAAGCCCCAAAGGTCGCCGCAGCCTCTGCTACGACCGCGCCGCCCTCGAGGCCCGCAAACACAACAAACCGGCGGGCTCGGCCCTGGAGATGGCTGCCGCCATGGGCCTCGAGCTGCTGACCGAAGAGCAGTACCGGGCCCTGCAGCAACTGGGCTCCTTCGATACCAAGACCTCGAGCTGGCTACAAACCCCCGACCCCATCCGAAAACTTGGCGGGGCCCTCTTTGGCGACCGCCGCTACAACCGCGTGTTCGTGTACCACAACGGGGCCGAGTCCTACTACGCCGCGAGGGGCTTTCGCGGCTGTTTGCGTGTGTAACTGTTTGCTGGTGCCGGGAGCGGGACTTGAACCCGCACAGGCTTGCGCCCGCTACCCCCTCAAGATAGTGTGTCTACCAGTTCCACCATCCCGGCAGGCAAACATTAGGTTAGTCGGGCTTGGGACGCTTGTCAAGGAGACCTTCCCAGTGCCGGTGCAGCCCCGACAAAACCCCTCGCCCCACCCCAAGCCGCACCCGGCCAGCCCCCGTTACAATAGGCGTTATCCACCCTTTAGCCCCCACAAATGCTGTCGCAACCGCACCCCCTTGTTGCCCAAAGCGCACAAAAACGCCCATTGCCACACAATGGAAGCAACTTCCAAAAATGACCCATTATGTTTTGCGCAAAATGCTATAATGCACATGTCGAGCTTTTCGACGGTGCTTCTTGAAAACCAGAACGTGCGATGAAAAAGGCAAACCTGCGCTATAAAAAATCCAAAAGTGCGGATTTGTAAGCATTCATCGCAAAAACTGCCATTTTCTACGCAGTTATCCACAGGCACCTGTGGATAACTCGCTTTTCTCATAAATACCCCCCTCCAGACCCCTGTACAGGACGAGGTTTAACGGGGTATGCTGTCGCAAAACCTTAGCCCCGAAAGGGGATTGCAACGCCAGCTTTACGTGCCAGATGAAGCGGACGCATTTTGTCGCAAAACCTTAGCCCCGAAAGGGGATTGCAACTGGGTTTCCCCAGGCAGCCCAAAGGCCCGCACAAACGTCGCAAAACCTTAGCCCCGAAAGGGGATTGCAACAACTCTCTGAGTTCCTCGGGGGTGAACTTGCACTTGTCGCAAAACCTTAGCCCCGAAAGGGGATTGCAACAGCGGATAGCGGCCATAAAAGCCGGAGCTGAGGATGAAGTCGCAAAACCTTAGCCCCGAAAGGGGATTGCAACATTGCTTATTCCCGATTGCCTATTGCTGATTCAGTATCTCACGTCGCAAAACCTTAGCCCCGAAAGGGGATTGCAACCGAGAACTACCGGCGTCACCTGCCTTACCAAGTAGTACTGTCGCAAAACCTTAGCCCCGAAAGGGGATTGCAACGCGGTCGCCGCGCGAGAGCACGATGTGCACAGGGTGGAGTCGCAAAACCTTAGCCCCGAAAGGGGATTGCAACTTGAACTCGCGAACCCTTGCCTTGGCCTGAGCACTGTGTCGCAAAACCTTAGCCCCGAAAGGGGATTGCAACTCGGGTAGCCTCGGCCCGCGATATTGCGCAACTACCAGGTCGCAAAACCTTAGCCCCGAAAGGGGATTGCAACTGGAAAGCGAAGGCCCTTTTACCGCGAACAACCAGAGTCGCAAAACCTTAGCCCCGAAAGGGGATTGCAACTCGGGCCAGATTGCCTATGCCGATTGCCTGGAAAATATGTCGCAAAACCTTAGCCCCGAAAGGGGATTGCAACTAGGCTTCCTTACGATGTCTGGGTTTGCTTATCAAGCTCGAAGGATAGGGTTGTTTTCTGACCTTTGAGGCGGGTTTTTTGGTATATCTGTGGTATGGAAACCCAGACCCACAAAGTGCTCATCCTGACCGTGGGCCAGACCCTCGAGCCCCTGGAGTTCTCCCTCAGCGAACACACCCCGGAGGGGGTAATTTTTGTGGCCAGCCAGGGGAGCCAGCCGGTAGCGGGGGAGCTGGTGCGGCGCTATGGCGATGCACTGCGCTTTCATACCCTGCTTCTGGACGACCCCGAGGACATGGGCGAAATTTTCCGCAAGGCACGGGAGGCCCTGCGTAAGGCCCTGGAATGGGAGGCCCGGGTGATTGTTGCCGACATTACCGGTGGCACCAAGACCATGGCGGCGGGTGCGGTGCTGGCGCTTAGTGGGCAGGGGGTCACCTTCAGCTACGTGGGCGGTGCCAAGCGCGACGACAAGGGGCGGGTGGTGAGCGGCTCCGAGCAAATGCGCCTGCTGGAAGACCCCACCCAGCGCTACGGCCTGCGCGAGTGGGAGGGCTTCCGGCGGGCCTGGAACCAGTGCGACTACCGCGCCGCGCAGGAGTTTTTGAGCGAGCTGCTGGCCCGGCCCCTCACCCCTTCTGAGCTGCGCTTTTATGGCCATCTCAAAGGGGTGACCGAGGCCATGCTGGACTGGGATCTCTTCCGCCACAAGGCGGCCGGGGAGAAGCTGAAGGAACACCTCGAGCCCGCCCTGGCCGCTGCCGAGGCCTGGGGACATGGGGCCAAGGTGCGGGTGTTGCAGGCTTTGAAGGAGGCCGAAGCCCGCCTGAGCCAAATTCAGGAAAAGGAAGGTAAGCCCAACACGGCCCTGCTGTCGGACTTGCTGGCCAACGCCGAGCGGCGGGCGGCCCGGGGGCGCTTTGACGATGCCCTGGCCAGGCTGTACCGGGCCATCGAGATGGCCATAGAGGCCGATATCTTCGAGCGCACCGGGGTGCTGCTGGATGACGAGAAGACCTTCACCGAGGCCTACAAAGAGCACCTTTCCTTTGCCAAGCGCTACCAAGAAGCGTCGGGGCTGCGCGAAGCGCTCAGTGTTGCGGCGGGTTTCGATGGGGCCCTGGGAGCGACCAACACCCTGGCCCAGCGGCTCTACGCCGAGTACACCGGCAAAGGCCAGCTCGGCAGTCTCCTGGCAGCGCGCAACCAGAGCATCCTGGCCCACGGCCATCAGCCGGTGAGCGAGGCCCACTACACCAACCTGCGGGATTATCTGCGTGGTTTTGGCCTCGAGCCCGCCCCGGCCTGGCCCAACTGGTAACAGGGCTTGAAGGGGCCAGGCCTTGGGTGTAGGGTGTATCTGAGGCCCGCTAGGGCTCACACAACCCGGCCAAGTTTTGGTGCTTGGGCGCGTAGCCCAGGCTTAAAGTGGGGAAGTCCGGTGAAAATCCGGCACTGTCGCGCAGCGGTAACGGCGCATTGGGGTGGCCCGACCACCACCGCCCGAAGTCCGAATACCTGCCAAAACGCCCTCCCACCCGATACGGAGGGCACCTCTCGCAAGAAGGGGGAGTTTCGGGGAATTACTACATTGGTAGCGTCCTCACTCCCGAGGGCGTTTTTTTTCGCCCTGTGCCACCGAAAAAAACGCCCCTCACGCGAAGCCGGGTTGGGAAAGGACGCAATGTGAAGAGATGGTTTTTGTGGTGTTTTTTGGTTTTGGGCCTTCAGCTTTCAGCTTTGGGCTTGGCCCAGTACCCCCGCACCCTCACCGACGACCTGGGCCGCAGCGTTACCCTCAAGGCCGCACCCCAGCGCATCGTGACCCTGCTGCCCTCGGTCACCGAGACCCTTTGCGCCATGAACGCTTGTGGGCGGCTGGTGGGTGTGGACGACTTCTCCGACTTTCCCGAGGCAGTCAAGCGGCTGCCCAAGGTGGGGGGGTACTTTAATCCGAACCTCGAGGCCATGGTGGCCCTCAAGCCCGACCTGGTGATTGTTTCGACTTACGGCAAGCTGTATGAGTCGCTGGAGAAAGCCGGGGTGGCCAGCTTTGCCGTCCGGGCCGAAACCTACGACGACATTTTCCGCACCACGCGGCTTTTGGGCCGGGTGCTGGGCCTGGAGTCGCAGGCCGAGCGGCTGGTGGCCCGCATCCAGCAAGAGGTATATGCAGTCGAGAGCAAGGCCGCCAAAGCCTCCGCCCGCCCCACCGTCTACTACGAGATAGACCCCACCCCCTACACGGTGGGCCCCGACTCCTTTATCGGGGTGCTTATCGCCAAGGCCCGGGGGCAGAACATCGTACCCAGGGAGCTGGGGCCCTTTCCCCAGATCAGCCCCGAGCTGGTGGTGCAAAAGAACCCCGCCATCATCGTGCTGACCCATCCGGGGGCTGCCGACCTGCCCAGGCGGGCGGGCTGGAGCAACCTGGCGGCCATCCGCAACAAGCGCATCTGTGCCTACACCGGCGAGCAGGACAACCTACTCTCGCGCCCCGGCCCCCGGGTGGCCCAGGGCTTGCAACTGTTGGTGGAGTGCTTTCACGGCTTGAAGTAAACCTTCTAAACGCCATGCTTTCTTGAGGAGATGCTATGCAACGACTCCTGATTTCTCTGCTATTTTTGCTTATGGCTACCGGACTGGCCCAAAACTTTTCGCTGGGGCTGAAACTGGGAAGCACCCCGCTCTTCCAGGCTGCCGATGCAGTGGTGGACCTAGGTTACAGCGCCAGTTTTGCCGAGCTGCCCGACTTCAGCTTTGGCGCAACCCTGAACGCAACCAGCAACCCCCTCGGGCAGGGTTTTGGTCTGAAGCTCAAACCGTGGGTCAACTACTTCACCACCCTCTATCGAGAAGCCCCCCTGGCGGTGACCACCTATGTGTACCTCGAGGCCACCCTGGGCCTTTTGCCGAGCTTCAACTTCAATCCGTTCCTCGAGCCGGGGCTGGGCGTGACCTATACCCTGGCGCCCGACCTCAAGCTCTATGCCTCGGTATATGGCGATCTGTACCTGCTGCCCAGCGTAAGTTTTTACCTCAACAGCTTTGTGGAAGCCACCTATACCCTGGATAACCTGAGCTTAAAGCTGGGTACCGACCAGTACTATCTGCCAAGTTTTAGCTGGGACGTGTACGCCAGGGCGATTTATAGCTTTGTCAGCAACGCCAACCTCACCGCCGAGGTGGGCTATGGTGGTGGGTGGTATGGCTACCTCAAGCTCAACTATTTCTTCTAAGGTGTTATGACGCCCTTCGCCCCTGCCCAAAAGCTCGAGGCCCGACCCCAGAATCGGCGGGCGCTGGTGTTTGCCGGGTTGCTGGGGTTATTGGGGGTGGCAGGGGTGCTGGGCTTGGCGGTAGGAACTGTCGGGATTCCCCCCACCGAGGTGTTGGAAGCCCTGCTGGGCTTGCGTGAGAACCCCATCATCACCGAACTGCGCCTGCCCCGCGTGCTGGCGGCCATGTTGGTGGGGGCGGCGTTGGGCCTCTCGGGAGCGGCTTTCCAGGGCCTGTTTCGCAACCCCCTGGCCGACCCCTACCTGATGGGATCGGCGGCGGGAGCGGCCTTTGGGGTCACGCTGGCGGTGAGCGCTTTGGGCGGGCTTTCGGGGGCCTTTGCCCAGCACGCGGTGTTTGCTTTCTTGCCAGCTTCCGCTACGCTCTTCGGGTTTTTGGGGGCGGTGGGGGCGGTGGCCCTGACGCTGCTCTTATCGGGGGGTGCCAGCCGCACCAGCGACCTGATTCTGGCCGGGGTGGTGGTGGGAAGTGTGCTGGTAAGCCTGACCAGCTACCTGATGTTGCAGGACGCCGACCGGGTGCGGGCGGTGTTTGCATACACCCTGGGCAACCTGGCCTTCGTGGGCTGGAGCGGGGTGGGGTCGCTGGCGTTTTACTTGCTGGCGGCTTTCCCGGTTCTTTGGCTGCTGGGGCGCACCCTCAACGCCCTCTCGCTGGGTGAGGAAACTGCGCGCAGCCTGGGTCTGCCGCTGGGCTGGCTCAAGCTCTTGATTATCGGGGCCGTCACCCTGCTCACGGCGGCGGCGGTGGCCCAGGCGGGCATTATCGGCTTTGTGGGGCTGGTGGCCCCGCACATCCTGCGCCGGTTAGGGGGCGGCGACTACCGCTACCTGCTGCCGGCCTCGGCCCTGGGGGGGGCGGTTTTGCTGGCGCTGGCCGATCTGCTGGCCCGTACCCTGACCGCCCCCGCCGAACTGCCGGTGGGCATCCTGACCACGCTGTTGGGGGGGCCCTTCTTCTTGTACCTGCTGTGGCAGGGGAGGCGCAAGGCATGACCGGCGAAGCGCAACTACCCAGCCCAGGCCCGGCGGACGGGGCCCTTCATCCAGGGCTCTGGGCCCGTGGCCTGTCTTTTTCCTACCGCAACCAGGCGGTGCTGCGGGAGGTGAGCCTCGAGCTTCGCCCCGGCGAGTGGCTGGCCCTTTTGGGCCCCAACGGGGTGGGGAAGAGCACCCTGCTGCGGCTGATGGCAGGGTTGCTCAGGCCGACCGCGGGCGAGGTGCGGCTGGGGGGAGAGCGCCTGGAGCGGCTGTCGAGCTGGACACGGGGACAGCAGATTGCCTTTCTGCCCCAAAACGGGGGCTACCCCGAAGACCTCACCGTAGAGGAGGTGGTGTTGCTGGGGCGCACCCCTCACCTGGGGTTGCTGGGCCGGGCCGGGAAGGCCGATGCCGAGGCCGCCGACTGGGCCATGACGCAAACCCAGGTAACCGAGTTTCGTCACCGCCTGCTGCCCACCCTTTCCGGCGGGGAGCGCCAGCGGGTGCTGCTGGCCCGGGCGCTGGCGGCCCGTCCGCGGTTTCTGCTTTTAGACGAGCCCACCAACCACCTCGACCTGCACCACCAGGCCGAGTTCATCTGTTTGCTGGCGGGCCTGCGGGCCCAGGGCATGGGCATCCTGACGGTGCTGCACGACCCCAACCTGGCCCGCCTTGCGGATCGGGTGGCCTTTATGCAGGAGGGTCGGCTGATGGCTTTGGGCACGCCCCTCGAGGTGCTCCAGGAGCCCCTTTTGCAGTCGGTGTACGGGGACTGGGTACGGGTGCACGAGGTCGACGGTCAGCCGGTGGTGCTTCTGGGAGGATAGATGCAGGCCAGCCTCAAAGTGACCCCCACCCTCTTGCTATTGGACCTGGGCGAGGTGCGCCGCCTGATCACCCAGGATGGCCCCCGACTGGCCCGCTTTATTGCGGTGCTGCGCGAGCCGCAAGCCCGCTGCGTGCGCTTGCGGGGGGTGGGGGTTTCGGCCCTGATGCGAAAGGGCATTCCGCCAGGCGAGACCCTGCTCTACACCCTGCCGGACGACCCGCTGGACTTCGAGCAGGAAGGCCCCAACCTGCGCTTGCCGGGGCTTCGGCTGTACCTGGGCGGCCCTCCGGCGTTTGTCGAAACCCCTTTCTATGCCTGGGTGGAGCCATGAGCGAACTCTGGCTGGTGCGCCATGGACAGACGATCTGGAATCTGGAGGGCCGGCTGACCGGCTGGACCGATGTGCCCCTTACCCCCCTGGGGGAGCAGCAGGCCCGGTCTTTGGCCGGGTGGCTTGGCCAGGAGCGCTTCGATGGGGTGCTGGCCTCGGATCTACAGCGTGCGGTGCACACCGCACGGCTGGCCTATGGCGAGCCCCAGGCCCGGCTGCCCGAGCTGCGCGAGCTCGAGTTTGGTGCACTCGAGGGCCTGCGCTGGGCCGAGCTGCCCGAGGTGTACAAAAACGCCTTGCTGGCCTTCGAGGGCTTTCAGGCCCCGGGGGGGGAGTCCACCGCAGCGTTGCGGGCGCGGGTGTACGGGGTGCTGGAGGGCCTTGCTCCAGGCCGCTATCTGGTCTTTACCCACGGCGGGGTCTTGCGGATGCTGTTGCGCGATTTCGACCAGGACCGCTTCCTGCCGCCCTGCGCGGTGCTGGGGCTGGACTGGGCCCACAAGCGGGTGCTGTTTGTGCGCGGGGAGGGGGCCGATGGAAGCTAGGCTCATCCTGGTAACGGGGGGCGCCCGTGCGGGCAAGAGTGCTTTTGCCCAGGAATGGGCCCAGGCCCTGGGCGAGCCGGTCAGTTTTATCGCTACCGCCCAAGCCCTCGACGAAGAGATGCGCCAGCGCATTGCGCGCCACCAGGCCGAGCGCCCACCCAGCTGGGAGACCCTGGAAGAGCCCCTCGAGGTGCCCCAGGCCCTCGCACGCGCCTTGGGCCGGGTGGTGCTGCTGGACTGCCTGACCTTGTGGGTTTCCAACCTGATGCTGGCCGGGCGCGAGGTCTTGCCGGAGCTGGAGAACCTTCTGGCACTCTGGGCCGAGACCGGCAAAACCCTGCTGGTGGTCAGCAACGAGGTGGGCATGGGCATCGTGCCCGACAACGCCCTGGCCCGCCGCTATCGCGACCTGCTGGGCGCGGCCAACCGCCGCATAGCCGAGGAGGCCGATGTGGTGTACCTGCTGGTTGCGGGGATTCCCCTGAAGCTCAAGTCGTTGTAAACAAAGCGGAAGACCATGTTCAACATCCAACCCATTGCGCAAGACTGGCTGCAAAGAGCCCTCGAGTACCACCACACCCTGACCAAGCCACCCGGCTCCCTGGGCTATTTGGAGGTGCTGGGCTGTCGGCTGGCGGCCATCCAGCAAACCCTGCACCCCCGCCTGGGCAAGGGCGCGGTGGTGGTCTGCGCCGCCGACCACGGCGTGGCCGCCGAGGGGGTCTCGGCCTACCCGCCAGAGGTCACGGCGCAAATGGTGCTCAACTTTCAGGCCGGTGGAGCGGCGATTAATCAGATTGCCCGAGCCGCCGAAGCCGAGGTCTGGGTGGTGGATGTGGGCGTGAAGGCCCCTCAGCCCCTGAGCCCAGGAGGCCCAGGCCACCGGGTTCGCCAGGGAAGCGGCAATATTCAAAGGGAGCCCGCCATGCGCCAGGCCGAGGCCCTGGAGGCTATCCAGGTGGGTGCCGAAGCCGCCAGGGCCGCCATTGCAAAGGGGGCAACCATGCTAGCAGCGGGCGATATGGGCATCGGCAACACCACCGCCGCAGCGGCCCTCACGGCGGCTTTGTTGGGCTTGAACGCGGAGGCGGTCACGGGGCGCGGCACCGGGGTAGACGACGCGCGGTACGGGCACAAGCTCGAGGTCGTTCGGGCCGCTTTAGCGCGAGCCCAGGCCAGGCTGGGCGAGCTGTCCAAAGCTGACCCATTGGCGGTGCTGGCGGAGCTGGGGGGCCTGGAAATCGCGGCCATTGCCGGGGTGTTTTTGGCCGGGGCCGAGGCGGGCTTGCCCCTGGTGACCGACGGCTTCCCGGTGACCGCCGGGGCCTTGCTGGCCACCCGCATCGAGCCCCGGGTACAGGGGTATCTGTTTGCCGGGCATCGCTCGGTGGAGCCGGGGCACACCCGACAACTAGAGGCCCTGGGGCTCAGGCCCATCCTGGAGCTGGATTTGCGCTTAGGCGAGGGTACCGGGGCGGTGCTCAGCTTTCCGGTTTTGCGGGCCGCGGCGGCAGTGATGGCAGGTATGGCTACATTTTCCCAGGCGGGGGTGTCGCAGACTGGAAAGCCATAGAAATCTCGTTCTGGGCGAGATGAACATCCGTAGGGAGTCTGAAGCTCAAGGCAGAAAACAATCTCTGGATATTCTTTTGACTAAAGACCCTCGAGGGTTCAGCGCTTCGGCAGGCGGATAAACATAGGCTGGATGGATATTCAGTGCAAAAAAAATCTGTAGAATCAATCCAAGGAAGCGAAAATGCCCAAAGTGCAGCTCAAGGAAAACGTGGATTATTACCTCGAGAACGGCCTGTATGTCTTCACCGAGGCCTATCATCTCAAGCGCGGCTACTGCTGTGGCTCCAGGTGCCGGCACTGCCCATACCCCAAAGAGATTCAGGCCCAGACCGTGCAACTCAGGCTCGAGGGCCGTCCCATCCAGAGCCGCGAGGCCTTCGTGGTCCGTTTTGGGCCGCTTCTGGTAGAACCATAGTGTGCGCCCTTTCTGGTTAGCCGTTGGCTTTCTGACCGTCTTTCCCATTCCCCATTTGGGCGAGGTCAAAGTCGGGGAGATGAAGGCGGCTTCGGCCTTTTACCCGGTCGCAGGCTACCTGATCGGGGCGGTGCTGGCCCTGGCAGCCTGGCTCACCGCGGGCCTGCCCGACGGCCTGCAAGGGGGCATTCTGCTGGCGGTCTGGCTGGCCTCTACGGGCATGCTGCATTTGGACGGCCTGCTGGACTCTGCCGATGCACTGCTGGCCATGAAACCCCCCGCCGAGCGCCTGCGGATTCTGGGCGATGTGCATATGGGCAGCTTTGCCTTTGGGGTGGGGTTTGTGGTGCTGCTATTGAAGTGGCAGTTGCTATCGGCTGCGCCTGCGCCGTGGCTGCTTTTGGCCCTGCCCGCGCTGGTGCGGTTCGCTTTGCTCTTGCCCATGAATCTGTTTCCTGCGGCCCGTCCAGAGGGCTTAGGGGCCCGAAGCCGCGAAGGCCTTGTGGTGCCGGCCTTTCTTTTGGCCTTGCCGGCCCTGGTGGCCTTCCCCTGGGTGGGTCTGGCGGTCGTGGCCGTCATGCTTGGGCTGGCTTACTGGGCCGCCAGAAGGCTGGGCGGGGGGCTTTCGGGCGATGTATACGGAATGCTGGTTGAGATGGGCGAGCTGACGGGGTTGCTGGTGTTTGTGCTGTTGGGCTAGAAACCCGGCGGAGGCTCGAGAAAGCCATAGCCAAAGACCCCCCTGCAAGTTCCACAGGGGGGTGATGGGCTATAGCCCTCAAGACTGCGCACTGGGCACCAAGGCCCGCACTTCCCGACCCCGAAAGGCCTGGCGTGGGGTCTGGGGCTTTAGGGCCAGGATCTCCTGGGCGGCCCGCCGCCCGCTGGCATAAGCCCCGTGCACGGTGGCGGCCCAGGCGTTGGAGGCGGTGTGTTCCCCGGCGAAGAAGAGCCGGTAGCCCACCGGACGTGCCAGCACGCTGCGGGCTTTGGAGGCCCCCACGCTAGCCTTGCTGTAGGCCCCCAGGATGTGGGGTTCGTCCTGCCAGTGGGCCAGCCGGGCCTTGTTGGGGGTCAGGTCGGGGCGGCCCAGGGCCTGGCGCAAGGTTTGCAGGGCGTTTTTGAGGGCGGCTTCCTCCGGCAGGGCCAGCAGCTCGCGGGCCTTATCGCCGGTGGCCAGGGCGGTCAGGATTTCCACCCCTACCCCATGACCGGCGGTGCTGCTCCACCACTCGTCGGGGTTGGCCCCGGGCACGTAAAGCTCCACGATGCCCTCGGGAAAGATGCGCTCTTCGAAGTGGAAGAAGAGCTTGACCGCATCGGCGAGGCCGAGCTGGGCAATGGCCAGCTGCTTCTCCTCGGGCAGTTCGGGGATAAAACGCACCCGTCCGGCTTTCAAAATGCCCAAAGGTAAGGTAACAACGGCCTGGTCGGCCCGGAAGACCCGCCCGTCGGTGGTGCTGGCCTTCACGCCGAAGGGGCCCCACTCGAGCGTCTCCACCACGGCCCCGAGCCGTATATCAAGCCCGGTGGCTAGCTTTATCGCCAGTCAATCGTAGCCGTCGAGGATGCGAAAATCGCCCTCCTCGGCCGATTTGTCGTACAGGAACTCGAGCGCCGCCTGGGCACTCAAGCGCCTGGGGTTGTCGAAGTCGGAGATATATTCTTGCAGCTTGTAGGGGATTTTCTGGCCCGATAGCTGATTGCGCTGCAAGTATTCTGCCAGCGACTCCTCGCCTGAAGCCGCGGGCCAGTCCACCATCCGAATATTGTTGTAGCCTCGCTCCTGGCAGCCGACCTGGGCAATGGTGCGCAGGCTTCCGTCCGGCAGGCGCACCAGGGTGTCCTCCTGCTGGTTGAAATAGTGGGTACGCAGGCCGAATTGTGCGGGGAGGGGATAGGTGGGAACCTGGCTGCTATGGATGAACTCTGCGCCAAGTTCGATGGGTACAGCGGCAAAGCTTCTATCGGTGCGGATGCGTCCTCCGACGCGGTGTTGGGCTTCTAGAACTACAACCTGATGATTCGCTTTCTGTAGGTCTTGGGCCGCGGCCAGACCGGCGGCTCCGGCGCCTATGACGAGCGTTTTCATGCAAATCTACCTTTTTACACTTCTGGTAACCTTTCTCCCGAGAATTGTTCTGGATGCTCGGGCATCACCCTGCCGACTTAGTCGCTCCATCGCACGGTGGCATACCGTGTGGTGGCAGTTCGTCGTGTTGCTTACGTACTGGTGTAATCTCCCAACAAGGTTCGATCAACGTTCTTGCTGACCTGTCAATCACCTCCTTTTGAACCCGATTACCCCCGTAGGGGTAGATACAGTCTAGCGCGGGCCGGGTAAGCTCGATGAAGGATTACCCACAATTGATGCCAGAAACCGTATTTTTAGCGATAGGGCTGTGAAGGAATAAATGAATCCAGAACAGCATATTGCTTTATTTCACAAATAAATATTTATGCAATCGGGCTGGCGTTCTGAACGGGAGGCAAGCGAACCGTCCAGGACGAATAGTTATGGGGCGCTCAGCCCCGACAAAATCGCATGCAGACTGACAGGGCATGCACAAAAGCGCCGGTGGTTTGCCGTTTATATGCACTAAAGCCTTTTGGGCAGGGGCAGGCCCAGCAGTCCGAAAATCTTCTCGAGCCGTTCTTGCTCGTACAAGAAGCCTAGGCCCTTTCGGCGTACCAGCCACGAGCGCAGGGCCTGGGTGTGCTGAGGTACGCCCAGCAAGCGGCAAAGCTCGTCCAAACCGTGTATTTGAGCCCCAACGGTCTCGCTGCTGTACGAACACACCCGGCAGCCCAGGTACATGGGGTTGGCGTCATAGCGAAAAACCAACCGCCCCTGGTCGTAGGCCCAAACCAGGAGTGCGTCGTCCTCCAGATTCACCACCCCCAGGGCCGTGCATCCCAGGTGCTGGGAGAGCTGGGCGGTTAGAGCAGCGAAGCGGTCTTGCTGGGAAGAAAGGTTTTCCAGGGGCATCTCGATCTTGGGGTACACCCCCAGGTGAGCACCAAGTGCGCTGGCCTCGAGTTCCCCCAGTACCGGTAGGGCCGCCTCGAGGCGCACGTGGCACAAAATGATGCTCTGCAACACGCCTGATACCAGATTTGGTTAGTTCGTCACCGTTTGGTGACGAACTAACCCGACCGAAGGGTGTGCTCTAGGATTCAAAAAGACAGCCTCTGGTGTTTTTGGCTTTGTAAACTGTCTTTTTGAATCCGGTATGATTATAGAGCCAGAAAGCGCCCCTTTGGGGCGCTTTCTGGCAGGGGTGTTCAATCGTCGGCGGCGGAGCCTTTGCCGATGAGCTTAACCTCGACCTCCTGGTTCCAGTCCTTGCCGTAGACCGCCTTCATGATGATGTACGAGACTACCCCGGTGATGACGGGCACGATGAAGACCAGTACCCACAGCAGGCCGTTGGAGAGGCTTAGGTCTACCTTGTACCCGGCCAGGGTGCTCATGATGTAAAACATCAGCATCCCGATCACAAAGCTGGTGCGGAAGGGGTGCTGGCTGGGGAGCTCGAGGTAGCGCTGCTTGTCCTTGGCGTAGTCCAGGAAGGGAATCGCCAGCGCCCCCAGGATGATGATGGTGGGCACCAGAATGCCCCCCCAGAACTGCGGGCCAAAGGTAGCCCCCAGAAACTCAAAGCGCCAGTTGGCGGGAATAATCTGCAAAATCCCATAAATCCACATGAAGTACCAGTCGGGCTTCACCGGCGGGGTGTTGGCGGTAGGGGGGCCAAAGGCCTGCACCGGGTGGGCCAGGAAAGCCCCGGCGATGAAGGTAGTGACTGCTATGTAAACCAGGAACAGAATGCCCATCATGGCCGCCTGCTGCGGGAAGAGCGGCACCCCCACAATCTTGCCCGGGGCGACCTTCTCGGCGTACTTGGGCTGGGTGTGCTTCTGCTTGATCATGATGGTCAGGTGGGCACCGATCAGCCCGATCAGGGCCAGCGGTAGCCACAGCACGTGGATGGGGAAGAGCCGGGGGATGGTCTGGGCGTTGGTGGGCGAAAGTTCGCCCGCAAAGAGAATGTCCGAAAGAAGCTTGCCTACCCAGGGGGCCGCGGCTCCAATCTCGTAGCCAATCTTGGTGGCGGTGAGGGCGTAGTTGTCAAAGGGCAGGGCGTAGCCGGTAAAAGCGGTGATGATGGAAAGCACCAGCAAAAACACCCCCACAATCCAGTTCAGCTCGCGGGGGTTCTTGTAGGCCCCGGTCAGATGGATGCGCAGCATGTGCAAAAAGGCCGCAGCAATCATGATGTGGGCGGCCCAGTGGTGCAGCGAGCGCAGCACCGCCCCAAACGGCAGCGAGTCGATGTAGAGAATCGAATAGTAGGCGGCCGGTACTTCTTGCCCCCCGGAGAGCGAGCCCGAGACCGGGCGGATGGAAGGCTCGTAGTTGAGGGTCAGGAAAATGCCGGTGAGCACCAGGGTGATAAAGGAAAAGAGGGTAATCTCGCCCAGAAAGAACGAGTGGTGCACCGGGAAGGCCTTGCGGAAAGCCTTGGCATAAAGCTTTCCAATGCTCAAGCGATCGTCTAGCCACTGATACATACTTCCTCCCTAGACATCGACCCCTGGCTTACCCAAAAACTCGCCCGCCACCACTACCTTGCCCCCTTCGACCTTGATGGGCAGTTGGGGAACGGGGGCGGGTACAGGTCCACCTACCACCTTGGCCTGGTTATAGATGTCGTACTTACCACCGTGGCAGGGGCAAAGCCAGGTGTCGTTTTGCCACTGGCTGACGGTGCAGCCGAGGTGTTTGCATACCGCCGAGTAGGCCAGCACCCCCTCGGGCGAGGCATACTGCTTGGTTTCGGGGCTCATTTTGGCCGGGTCGGCCAGAATCACCATTATGGTGTTGGTGATCAGGTCTTTTTTGACTACATTCTCGGGGCTTTTGGGGAAAGCGATAATGAACGGTATTTTTTCGCCTTGCGCAGCCCGCAGGTCGTCCAGGGTGATCTCCTGTTCGGCCTTGGGGCCGGTGGCAAATACCAGAATGTCGCCTGCGGCCACGGGTTCTTTACTGGGAATCTTTTCCTCGCGCGGTACCAGGCCCGCCCCCACCCACAGGGTGGAAAGTACCGCAGCACCCGCGCTTACCCCGATGGCTGCCTGCAGAATGGCCCGACGGGTGGCTTGGGCCTGCGGGTCTTCGGGGTGGTGCTCGTGGTGATGGGCTGTGGCTTCGTGATCAGCCATTCTTAACTCCTCCAATTCGCAGTTGTTTCAAGCTTCAGGTTTGCTGTGGTCACCAGGGGAAGTCGCCTTTTTCGTCCTCGGCCAGGACTTCCTCTTGCATAAAGAATTTTTTGTAGATGGCAATCAAGACCGCGAGGATGAGCATCATTGCGCCAAAAACCCCTGCTTGTAAGGTGGTGGCGTTGTAGTAGCCCGTCTCGGGGTTATTGGCAAAGACCAGGGTGCGCACAAAGAAGCCCGAAAGCACCACCAGCAGGATAGAGAGTACTACCCCCGCCACCATGGGCAGGCTGCTGGGTTCGGGGTCGTGCATGCCGGGGCGCAGTTCGGAGCCCTCGAGCCAGTTGCTCAAGAGCCCGATGAAGCCATAGGTGAAGAGCACGATGGCGAAGGCAATCAGCCCAATGTTACCCACGGTGAGGTGAGGCACGACCCCGGCCTCGTGGACGACCCGCATCTGGTTGTTCAGGTAGGCCATCAGAAACAGGGCCGCCGAAAAAACCAGGGCAAAGTAGGGCACTACGGTGTCATTCCGATACATGTCCCCTCCAGGGCTTAGCGGGCCGCCTTGAACTCATCGGGCGTCACCCCGCCGAACTTGTTGCTCCAGCTGTTCCTGATGTAAGTAGCCACCCCGGCCAGCTCCTCGTCGGAAAGCTGGGCAAAAGCGGGCATCCCGCCCTTACCCTTGAGCAGGATGTTGATGGTGTAGGCCTTGTCGGCCACGTTTTTGCTGCCATCCAGGGCAGGGAAGACCCCCGGCAGCCCCTTGCCGGTGGCCTGGTGGCAGCCGGCGCAGTTGGCGCTGTAAACCGCCTCGCCCTTGGTTTTGAGGGCTTCGTCTACCGCGGCGGCGGCGCCCCCGTCGTCGCCCCCATGCGCTGCGGCCTCGGCGGCGGGCGGCTTGGCCACTTCCTCGAGGGTCTTATTGGTGACGCCGGTGGCGGCAAAGAAGAGCCACACCCCACCCAGGATGACCGCGGTGGCAATGGCGGCCCCCAGCCCCGGGAAGCGTTCGCGGGTGGGCTTGACATCCGGGTCGGCAACCCGCAGGGTTACGTCCAGGGTGCCCGAAACCTCCTTGCCTTCCTCGAGGCCCTGCAGCAGCACCCCCGGGGTGTTGGCCACCTTGAAGGGCACTTCCTTTACTTCTTTGGCCCCATTGGTGTAGTGGGTGACTACTCGAAGCAGGTGCTCCCCATCGCTTAGCGAGCGGGTGTCGTAGGTTACTTTGAAGGGGGGTTGGGTGAGCACCTGCACGGGCTCGGTGCCACCATCCAGATAGACTTCGATACGCTCAATTGGCATTGCTCGGTTCCTCCTGGCCAGACCTGCTTTGGGGGCCTGGGCACTGTTCCCAAGACTACCAGAAAATTAGGGGCTTATGCCCCTGTTGGTCAATCATAAAAACTTATTGTTGGGGCAAATGTCCCTAAAGCAAACTGTAACGATGAAAGATTGATGTCCTTACTACTTTGTTTGGAATGATTTTTATAAATATTCGAAATTAGTCCAAATTTTTGCCGAGCAATAAAGCTACGCTCTGGCGCACACCCGCTTCGCCGCCGGTGACCTCGAGGGTCGCCGTTCCTGCAAACCCTCCCAGCGCTTCCCGCACCCAGGCCCAGTCTACCGTCCCCATACCGCAGGGCAGATGCTCGTCCTGGTGGCCGTGGTTGTCGTGCAGGTGGAGATGAATCAAGCGGTGGCCCAGCAAGCGCTGGTATGTTTGCGGGCCGCTGGGGCCCTGCTGAATCTGGGCGTGCCCCACGTCCAGACAGAAGCCATAGCGTGGGTGGGCCTCCAGCAGGGCCAGCAGTTCGGCGGGTGTTTCGAGCAAATCGGTTTGGAACAGGCCCAGGTTTTCCAGCGCTACGGGAATGGCCAGTTCCAGTTTCTCCAGTGTGCTGTTTAGCAGCCGGTGGGCCTGGGCTACCGCCTCGGGCAACCGCAAGGGAACCAGGCCGGTGTGCAGCACGCCACATTCCGCCCCGATTTCGGCCCCAAACAGAATGGCCCGCTGGGTGCGCTCGAGGGAGAGCCGCTGCATTGGCGGCACCAGCGAGGCGATGTTCCAGTCCACAAACGGCAGGTGCAGCGTAAAGCCCACCCCGGCTGCCCGGCCCATCTCGGCCAGCTCGCGGGCCCCCGGAAGCCGGGGGTCCATCTCGTGCTGGTCATAGGTAATCTCCAGAAAAAGCCCAAGCTGGGCTGCCAGATCGAAAGATTTGGGGTAGCTGAGGCCAGCGGTAAGGGGGCTAAAACCTAGCTTCATACAAGGTGCGGTGCGGATTATACCCCTTTGACCTGGAGCGCATAGCGTTACGCAGTAGGGGTACTGGGCTTCTATTGTGTGAATGGCTGGTGCCGGCCCTCCTAGCAGCAACACCTCGCAAGACCACCCGAATCTCCTCGAGGCCCACGCCATGACCTACCCCCCCGTTACAACAGGCGTTATCCACCCTTTAGCCCCCACAAATGCTGTCGCAACCGCACCCCCTTGTTGCCCAAAGCGCACAAAAACGCCCATCGCCACACAATGGAAGCAACTTCCAAAAATGACCCATTATGTTTTGCACAAAATGCTATAATGCACATGTCGAGTTTTTCGACGGTGCTTCTTGAAAACCAGAATGTGCGATGAAAAAGGCAAACCCGCGCTATAAAAAATCCAAAAGTGCGGATTTGTAAGCATTCATCGCAAAAACGGCCATTTTCTACTCAGTTATCCACAGGCACCTGTGGATAACTCGCTTTTCTCATAAATACCCCCCTCCAGACCCCTGTACAGGACGAGGTTTAACGGGGTATGCTGTCGCAAAACCTTAGCCCCGAAAGGGGATTGCAACCGGGTTATCGTTTTTGCCTGCAAGCGCCAGAATACTATGTCGCAAAACCTTAGCCCCGAAAGGGGATTGCAACAACACTCGACGGATGGACCCCTTGGCCACAACCCCGTGTCGCAAAACCTTAGCCCCGAAAGGGGATTGCAACCTGGGTAGGGGTCAGGTTTCGGGCATAAATACGATCAAGGGTCGCAAAACCTTAGCCCCGAAAGGGGATTGCAACTCTCCCCATACCCACCCCTCGCGGGGCAGGATGCCTTGGTCGCAAAACCTTAGCCCCGAAAGGGGATTGCAACAGGAAAACGGCACGGTGCCTAAACGCACGCTCCGAGTCGCAAAACCTTAGCCCCGAAAGGGGATTGCAACCTTGAGTGCCGCGATATTTTTTGCACTACCCCTTGCACATGTCGCAAAACCTTAGCCCCGAAAGGGGATTGCAACCTTGAGTGCCGCGATATTTTTTGCACTACCCCTTGCACATGTCGCAAAACCTTAGCCCCGAAAGGGGATTGCAACCACCTCCACGGCCAGTTCGGGTTGGCCGTGGTCGGGAGTCGCAAAACCTTAGCCCCGAAAGGGGATTGCAACACTCTGGAAAGAAGGGTTTCTGTGTAAGCCTTAATGTCGCAAAACCTTAGCCCCGAAAGGGGATTGCAACGTCACGGGGGGGGTCCCTGCGCACGCGTGTCGGGGCTTGTGTCGCAAAACCTTAGCCCCGAAAGGGGATTGCAACTATTGCCTATTGCCTATTCATTCCATGCGCTCACCTGTCGCAAAACCTTAGCCCCGAAAGGGGATTGCAACCCGGAGCAACCGGAGCCGGAGCCTGAGCCTGAGCCTGAGCGTCGCAAAACCTTAGCCCCGAAAGGGGATTGCAACATGGCCTGGATGTGGGGGTGCGCACGCTTAGCCCACAGCCGAGGTCGCAAAACCTTAGCCCCGAAAGGGGATTGCAACCAGTCCTTGTAAAGCAGTTGCCCATCTGGGCCAAAGAGTCGCAAAACCTTAGCCCCGAAAGGGGATTGCAACACGAGATTTTCCGGCTTGTCTTGAGGCGGGTAGCCCAGCAGTCGCAAAACCTTAGCCCCGAAAGGGGATTGCAACGGTGTACTCGCACTCATCACAGGTCACGAATTCATCGTCGCAAAACCTTAGCCCCGAAAGGGGATTGCAACTGGGCGATATGGGACAGCGACCTTGAGGGCTTGACAGCACTTGTCGCAAAACCTTAGCCCCGAAAGGGGATTGCAACTCCAATAGGCGGTTCACCAAGCCTTCCTTATCGTCAAGTCGCAAAACCTTAGCCCCGAAAGGGGATTGCAACCCGCCACACGCAACCTTGAGGGCCTGATAAATCATCTGTCGCAAAACCTTAGCCCCGAAAGGGGATTGCAACGCCGAGAGCTGGGCAGGAGACCTTTTTGTTCGTAACAAGTCGCAAAACCTTAGCCCCGAAAGGGGATTGCAACGCCAGCCAGGACCCCACCGCGTCGTTTTCCACGTACACGGTCGCAAAACCTTAGCCCCGAAAGGGGATTGCAACTAGTCACCGATAGGACTGCTGTCACCTCCCTTACTTTGAGGTCGCAAAACCTTAGCCCCGAAAGGGGATTGCAACAGAACCACATGCCGTTTCGAGGCCAGACCGAGAAAGAGGGGTGGGTCGCAAAACCTTAGCCCCGAAAGGGGATTGCAACTCGTTCTGAACGAGAACCTGAACGAGAACCACATGTCGCAAAACCTTAGCCCCGAAAGGGGATTGCAACTCAACTTTACCCCTAGCGGCCTCGAGGACACCAAGGACTTGAGTCGCAAAACCTTAGCCCCGAAAGGGGATTGCAACAAGGAGGAAGATGATGGATAGAATCGAAGTGCAGAAGGTCGCAAAACCTTAGCCCCGAAAGGGGATTGCAACGCCGAAAATCGTCATGGGGGATACTCATATCCCCCTGCACGTCGCAAAACCTTAGCCCCGAAAGGGGATTGCAACACCATTGACAGCGACCCCATCCTGCGCACCGCCCTCGTCGCAAAACCTTAGCCCCGAAAGGGGATTGCAACGAGTACCATTTGACGCTTTCTCGCTTGTATTTTCCGGTCGCAAAACCTTAGCCCCGAAAGGGGATTGCAACCTCGAGCAGCAAAAACTATTTCGACCACACCGGCGATGCGTCGCAAAACCTTAGCCCCGAAAGGGGATTGCAACGTGAAGAGGCTGAAATGGGTCGGGGTTTCCTTTTCCTTTGTCGCAAAACCTTAGCCCCGAAAGGGGATTGCAACACAGGGTGGAGCTTGCCGTTTGCTTGAATCTTCCCTACCGTCGCAAAACCTTAGCCCCGAAAGGGGATTGCAACTCTACCTACGCGCTACGCGCGCGGTAGGCCCAAAGCCCTGTCGCAAAACCTTAGCCCCGAAAGGGGATTGCAACACCAGCGATACCCTATCGCTCCTGTCGAATTTTCCGAAGTCGCAAAACCTTAGCCCCGAAAGGGGATTGCAACTTGAGGTGCACAGGGTCTTGTGCGTGTTGAAAAATTCAACAATAGGAGCGCTTGGGCGGCATTGAGTGGCTCATGTGTTTGTGCTTTTGTTGGTGTGGCTTACCCCAAGGCCAAAAGCCGGGGTCTTCTGGGGTCTCGAGCATGAGCAACCTTACCGCTCTCGCCCAGCGGCAAGCCCTGCCCTGTTCTCAGAGTGTCAACTAGCAAATATAAAAGTAAACTGCTGTGACAAAATACCCAGCTAGTTGAAAGGTAAGTGCTATAAATGTTCCAGAATGGACTCAAACACTCCAAATAAACTTGCGCTGGCAGGGCTTCTGCACGACCTGGGCAAGGTTTACCAGCGGGCTTATTGGGGGCAGCCGCCTGAGGGCGTTTCGGACTGGAGCCACCCGGCCTATACCGAGTGGGCCATTCGCAAATGGAAACGGCTTTTTTCCGACAACGAATGGCTGGCCCTGACAGCAGCCCGCCACCACGAGGGCTGGCGGGAAAAGCCTCAGTGGCAGCCCCAGACTCCGGAGCAGTGGTGCGTGGCCCTGGCCGATACCTATGCCTCAAAAGAGCGTAGGGAAGTGGACGAGAAGGGTGGGCATCCTACAGCAACCCCTCTCGAGCCGGTACTGGCAGGCTTGCGGGTGCAAGAGGCGTATGGCCAGCGGGGTTGGGGCTACAGCATGGTGCGGGCCAGCCAGGAAGTGGGCCAGAAACCGGGCGAAGCCTACCCAGAGGCAAAGCCCAACATTTCGGGCGACACCTACTGGCGTGTGGCCGAGCGGCTCGAGGCGCGTCTGGCGGAGCTGGACAAGCTCAACCTGAACCTTGGGGCTTTAGTATCTAACCTGCAGGGCATTTTTCAAGAGCTTTTGTGGAACGTGCCCTCGGACACCCAAGGTGAACCGGACGTTTCCCTTTACGACCACCTGCGCCTCACCGGGGCCATTGCGGCGGCGCTTTGGGCTTATCACGGAGGGTCGCCGAGCATCGAAGACCTTCGGGACGAGAGCCCCGAAAAGTTCTTGCTGGTGCTGGGTGATCTGGGGGGCATCCAGAGCCACATTTACCGCATCCAAGGGGCCCAGACCGGGGTGGGCGGCCTTGCCAAACGGCTTCGGGCGCGCAGCCTCGAGGTCTCCCTGGCTGCCGAGGCTATGGGCCTGGAACTCCTGCGGCGCACCGGCTTGACCCCTTTACAGCGCATCATGAGCGCAGGGGGCAAGTTCTACCTGCTTTTGCCCAATACCCCAGAAGTTCAGCAGGCCCTAACCGAGGTGCGCCGGGACTGGGAAGAATGGGCCTTGCGGCAAGGAGCTACTTTGCTACCTTTCCTGGCTGCGCATGCTTTTGCCCCGGCAGGCTTTAAGGCCTTTAGCCAGGTGCTTCTGGAAGCCCACCGCAAGCTGGCCGAAGCCAAGCTCAACCCGCTCTCCAGCCGTTTGGATACGCCCTATCTGAGCGCGGGGGGCGTCAGCCTGCGCCCCTGCCAGGCCTGTGGGGCGCGCTCGGCGCGGTCAGCTACCGAATCGCTTTGCCGTGAGTGCGAGCGCGACGGGCATATTGGCCGCCTCCTCCCCAAGCGATCGGCAGTCGGGTTTTTCCCTCAGGATGCACCCAAGCCCCACTACCGCTTTCCCGGCCTGCAGGTAGCGCTGGAGGGTTCTAGCGATCACACCCTGCGCACCCGCCTCGACTTCACGCCTGCGCCTCATCCCTGGGAGGTGCGGCTTCTGGCCGGGCATATCCCCACCCTAAAAGACGCCCTGGGCACGGGGCGATGGCGCGACCTGAACGAGTACCAGGCCTGGGCTAAGGAACAGAAGCTCTGGGAGGAGGAGGAAGGCGGGCGCGAAGCCAGCGACCCCCTCACCCTGGCCGAGCTGGCCGAGTTCTCTACCGGGGCCAAGTACCTGGGGGCCCTGATGCTCGATGCCGACCGCATGGGCGAGGCCTTTGCCACCGGCTTTGTGGATGAAAAGGGCCAAGACCACAGCAGCCCCAGCCGCATGGCCAGCCTGTCGCGGATGCTCGAGCTTTTCTTCGCGGGCGAGGTGCTGGAGCTGATCAAGAACCCCAAAACCTACCAACATCGCCTGGGCTGGGATGGGCTAAAAGCTAAAGAAAAGGCTGAGCGTTATCCCCTCATCTACTCGGTCTATGCCGGGGGCGACGACCTCTTCTTGCTGGGGCCGTGGGATGTGCTCTTGGAGTTTGCCCTGGATCTGGAAGCCCTCTATCGCCAGTTTACCCAGCACCCCCTTCTCACCCTCTCGGGCGGCTTTGTGCTGGTAAATCCCTCGCTGCCCATTCCCCTGTTGGCCGAAGCGGTGCAGGAGGCCGAAAAGGCTGCAAAAGCCGCCGGGCGCGACCGGCTCCACCTGTTCGGCCAGAGCGTTCCCTGGGCCGAAATGCGCAGTCTGGTGCCCTGGGTGCGCGACTTCCAGCGCCACCTGAACGCCGAGAGCAAGGCGGGCTTGAGCAGTGCCCTGGCTTACCGGCTGCTTCGGCTGTGGCGGCAGCACCAGCAAGGCGACCCGGCCCAGCAAATGCGCTACAAGCCGCTTTTGGCTTATACCTTGCGCGAGCGTAGCGAGGAAATACGCCAGCACTACCTACAACTAGCCGACCATACCCATACGGCCTGGGCGCACCTGCCGGTGTGGGTGCAGTGGGGGCTTTATTTGGAGCGATAAGGAGGAGATATGGAGTTCTTTGAAAACCTGGAGAAAGGTGTTTACAGGAAGGGGCTTTTTGACGAGGAGGCCAAACGTTGGGCGCAGGAACTGAGGAACGAGGGCCAGGGTCAAGACAAACTTAAGTCGAGCCAGTTCCGTAACTATTTCCACGAGTTCCGCAGGCTCGAGGACACCTTCGAGCGTTACAAGCGCGAGGTTGGGGGCGATGAGGCGCTGGCCTGGAGTCGGCTCACCTCCCAAATCGAGCTGCTGAGGGCAAAGTTGGCCTATGGGGGGCGCTCAAACGGCGGTCCTCTGCAAAAGCTTCCCAAGTTCCGGGAGAAGATGGACGAACTCTTATCAGATGCTAAGAGAAGCTCCAAGCACTTCGCCGTGGTCATGTTGTTTTTGGAGGCAGTATTGGCCTATTTCTACGGTCTGGAAGGAGAGCGTGGGGGCGAAGCTGCATCCCGTAGTCCAGAGCGGCCTGCTCAGGGGAGGAGGTACTAAATGAAATTACTCGGCTATAAGCGTATCTACGGCATCATCCGGCTCAAAAGCGGGCTGCGGATTGGCATGAGCAAAGACCAGATGGCAATTGGGGACGTGGACAACCCGGTAATTCGCAACCCCCTCACCGACGAGCCCTACATTCCCGGTTCTTCGCTCAAGGGGAAGATGCGGTATTTGCTAGAGTGGCATCTGGGGGGGGACTACATCTCCCGTTCGACCGAGAAACATGTCTACGTGCCTGACGACCCGAAAGATCCGGTTGGGCGTATCTTTGGTAGTGCGCCTAGTAACGAGTCCCAGCGCCGAATTGCCCAAGAGCGCGGCCCCACACGCCTGCTGGTGCGCGACGCCTACCTGACCCCAGACTCCAAGAAAGCCCTGGAGTCCATGACCGCCAGGGGCGGCTACCTGACCGAGGTCAAGCAGGAAGTCTTTATTCCCCGCATCGGGGGTAACGCCAACCCCCGTACCGCCGAGCGCGTGCCTGCTGGGGCCGAGTTTGCTTTCGAGATCGTCTACCGGGTGATGGACACCGGCGACGGCGGCCAGACCGACCGAGAGAACTTCAAGCACGTACAAAAGGCCCTCGAGCTTCTGCAACTCGATGGGCTGGGGGGCTACATCAGCCGGGGCTATGGGCAGGTAGAACTCGACTACCGGGTTGAGGAAAAATGAGGGTCAAAGCTTTTCACCTGGCGCTGGGGAGCATCAGCGCCCCGCCCAGTGCCCCTACTCTGTGGGGCCACCTGGCCTGGTGGGTGCGCTACACGCAGGGGGAAGCGGCGCTAATAGAGTGGCTCGAGGCCTTCCGTCACGACCCGCCCTTTCTCATCTCCTCGGCCTTTCCCAGGGGCTATCTGCCCCGTCCCCTGCTGCCCCAGCTCCAAGAGAGCGATACAGAACGGCGCAAAACACTCAAGGGTATCCGCTACCTGAGCCTCGAGACCTTCGGGCAGGTGATTCAGAAAGGCGAGCAAGCCTTGCTGGAATCGCCGGAACTCAAAGAGAAGAAGGCTCCCATGGTGACCCTCGCCACCCAGACCCGAGTGGGCATCAACCGTACTACCGGCACCGCCCAGGAGGGCATCCTGTTTACCGACCGGGTGCACTGGCTGGGCGAGCGGGAATGGACGGTGTACGTGCAGCTTCGGCGAGAGGCCGACTATTTGGCGGAAGCCCTGGCGCACATTGGTACCTTTGGTTACGGTGGTAAGGCCAGTGTGGGCCTGGGGCGCTTTGAGGTGGTGGATACCCAGGAGATGGACTTACCCGAGGCCCCCAGCCCCACCCACTACGTCACCCTTTCCCCCACCTTGCCTAAAGGTGAGGGGTACTGGGCCCTGGAAACCTACTGGGGCCGCCTGGGGGGGCACTATGCCCAGGCCGAGACCCCCTTCAAGCGCCCCTATTTGCGGGCCAAAGAGGGCAGTGTCTTTCGGGAGCAACCCACCGCGGGCCTTCTGGACGTGACCCCTGAGCCCGCTCCGGAGGGCGGGGTAAAGATTTGGGAGTACCTGTATGCCTTTCCGCTGGGGGTGCGGATATGAGCTTTCTGGAGAGCTACCGCTTAGAACTCGAGACCTTGGGCCCCATTCACGTAGGCACCGGGGAGGCTTTTCCGGCCTACAGTTACCTGGTAGACGAGACCAAGAAGGAAGCCCTGATCCTGGACGCGGGGCGGCTCTTGGAGCTTCTGAGCGAAACCCAGCAAAAGAACTACCTCGAGGCCGTTTCCCAAGGCCCCAAGCAGGCCCAACAGACCCTGCGCTCTTTGTGGGCCAGCGGCCATCTGGACCCCACGCCGGCCACCCTCCGCCGGGTAGCGGCCAGCCAGGCGTTCATCAACACCGTCAAGAACGCTACGGATGCCGCAGGCCTGGAGTTCCGCCCCCTTCCCAGAAGCCCTCGGGGGCCCTACCTTCCGGGTTCGTCCATCAAAGGCGCGCTGCGCACGGCATGGCTGTTCAAGCGACTGCTGACACAGAAACAAGACGTAGAACACAAGGAGGCCTGGAGCTGGGGAGCCAAAGCCCCGAGTGGGGAGTGGCCCCTGATACACCCACCAAAGAACATAAGCCCCAGTGTTGCCCAGGGTTTTGAGGCGTTGGTGTTGGATTATGCCTATACCAACAACCAAGGCCGCCAACAGCTAAACCTCCACCGCGACCCCTTCCGGCAGGTGCGCGTGGGGGACGGTGAACCCAGCGACAACCTGCTGCTCAACCGCATCGGGGTGTTCCACCCCAGAGGCAGCATGGACGGCACGGTGCTGCTGGCCGAGACCTTCCGCAGCAAGACCCAGCTACGAGCCACCCTGCGCCTACACGCGGGTTTGGCCCAGCAAAGGCACAAGGACACGGTTTCCCACGCCATTTCTGCCCAAGCGCTGGCCGAGGCCTGCTGGGAGTATTACCAGGAAGTAGCGGCTAGGGAGGAGGAATTTGCAAAGAAACACGGTTTGAATACCACTTTGCAGACCTACAAGGAACTCGAGCAACGCCTTCAGGCCGACCCCCAAGCCTTCCCCCTGCGCATTGGCTTTGGCAGCGGGCGCATGTCCATCCGGCTGGCGCTCCTGCTCGATGGGGAGGAGGGTCAAGAGCCCAAAACCCGTAAGACCGCTGGCCACACCAACCCCAAAGACGGCTTCCCTCTGGGCTGGGCCATTGCCCGCCTCGAGCCTTACTAAAACCTTGCTTGCGCCAACCTATACTAAACCCATGGCCCTGACCGTCCAAAACCTCGAGGTCGAGCGCCTTCCCGGCGAGGCCATCGAGGAGTTTCTGCGTGATATGCAAGACCTACTGCCCAAGGGCCGCCGTCCTGCTAGAGAAGAGGGGGTTTGACGGTGCTGGATAGCTTGGTGCTGCTGCACCCTCTCTTCCGCGGGTCAGGCTATCAGGAGGTTTCGCGCAAGCTCAACGGCGCTTATCGGCTTTTGGTAGGGGCTCCGACCCTGCCAGAAACAGCTATAGTTCCGATTCGTTGGGAGGGTGACACAGAGCTACTCCTGTTGAAAGACTTATTGCGTCGCCGCCGGCAAGAAGCAGTGCCTTTTGCTAAGGAACATTACCACGAAGCCCACGCGGCCTTCCGGCGCTCTGGCACGGGCCGCCCCGCGGCCCGCAACTCTGGCGACTGCCTGAGCTGCGCGGTGGCCAAGGTAAGCGGCCTGCCCCTGGCCTGCGTGGGCGACTTCGCCCAGACCGACCTGTCATGATTCTCGCGGCCCTCGTCCTCCCCTTAGAAGGCCCCGCCCGCCCCGACCCCGACGGCTGGCGCGGCCTGGTGTACGGCATGCTCAAGGAAATAGACCCCGAACTGCACGCGGCTCAGTCCAACCCTTTCAGCCTGGGGCTAGGTGGGGCCGAGGGGCAGTGGTGGGTTCGGATTGGCCTTCTGGATGAGGGGCTGTATGCCCGGCTCTCGCCCCGCTTGTTTGGCCTGGTGGGCCAGAGCGTCAAGTTGAAGGCGTCCTTCAGGGTTAAGGCTGTGTTGCAGGAAGAGCACCCCTGGGCCGGCGTGAGCACCTATTCCCGGCTTTTCCAGGGGCAGGCTTCGGCCAGCCTGGGCCTGCACTTTGCCAGCCCCACCTTCTTCCGCCGCAAGGGAAACAGCTACCCCCTGCCCGAGCCCAGGCTGGTTTTTGAATCGCTCACCCAGCGCTGGAACGCCTTTGCCCCGGTCAAAGTACCCCCCGAACTGGCCGAAACCTGGGAGCGGGCGACCATTACCCACCTCCAGGGCCACACCCAGGCTATCCGGCCCAACTCAGACGAACGGGGGGTGGGCTTTGTGGGCCGGGTGGTGTATCACCTGCCCGCTGCCAAGCCCACCGAGGCCCAGTGGATGCAGGCTTTGGGGCGGTTCGCTTTTTATGCCGGGGTGGGGGCCAAGACCAGCCTGGGGTTTGGGCGGGTGCGGGGGTTTGACCCACTACGAGAAAAAAGGAGGTCTGATGAACCGGAACAAGGAGCGCTTACGGGAGCTTTGGGAGAAGTATAAGAGCCTTTTGGGTCAGAGCAACCCTCGAGTTGAGCTAACTCCCCAGGCAAAAGAAGCCCAGGAACTCTATAAAAACCAGATTTGGCCCCTGACAAAAGAGGGCTTTACAGATAAGGGTATACAGGATTACGCAGCTTCCTTTCATACTGTGGGAACTACTCCGGAGCCAGTTATCTTATCAGCGAAAGCCTTAAACGCCGAGAAAGTATATCTGTTGCATACTGCAGACACAGAGAGGCAGTGCAAAACAATCGAAACCGAGCTTGGATGGAGTGTTGATCGAATCAAAACTGTGTTGGTCAGCCGTAGTGACCCAGAGGACATCTACAGGCAAGTACGTCAAGTAGTGGATGGTCTATCACCCGGTGCAGCTCTCGCTTTTGATCCCACAGGGGGTACCAAAGCGATGGTTGCAGGGTTGGCCATGTTTGCCTTTTCGCTGGCGGAGGAAGGTCGAACCTCGCATGTGTACTACGTAGATAACGAAGAGTACGACGATCAGCTTCGCCGCCCGGTAGCAGGAACAGAGTTCTTGAAACGCCTCGAGAACCCCCGCGAGGTAATACCCGATTGGCTCTACTACCGTGCTAGAGAAGCGTATTCACAAGGCGATTTCTCGCGAGCAAAACAGAATTTTAACCATGCGGCAGAGCGAGAAGGTAGGGCACACAGCCTCGAGGCGGTTTTGTCGGAAGCTTATGAATCCATAGACACTGCACAGTTTGTGCCAGCAAAAACAAAGCTAGAAGAGCTGCTCAATCTTTTACAAAGGCATCCATATAAACAAAGCCCCCTCGCCAAGTACACCGATGCTATGGGCGCTCAAAAGGAGGGGCTCGAGGCTATTATTCAGCTTACAGCTACGCTGTCTGGAAAAGAACGAAGTATAGCTCTACTTGCGGAACCGATCATGGTAGCCTGGACGTTAGCAGCCCTCGAGTTTATGGCTGGACGAAGGCTAAAGGCGGGCCGTATCGCCGAAGCTGTGCTGCTGCGTTACCGGGCCCTCGAACTGTTTTTTCAACACCGACTTGCGCACAGGAACTTCGATACTGCAAAGCCAGACTTTGAGAAGTTATGCACTGAGCTCAATACGACCCTCGAGGCTCTCGATGAGAGGTACCAAGATGAACGTAAAGCTGCAGGGGCAAAGCCAGATGAGGGGTTGGAGCAAAAAAGCGCTGTAGACTTCACCACCGCTTTCTTTTTACTCCGAGCCCTTGGAGACAAGGCAGCATTGGCTGTAAATGCCAACAAAATTGTAGGTTTAGCCAAAGCTCGCAATAGCTCGGTTTTTGCCCACGGCTTTGAACCACCCAACGAAAACCTAGCGAAAAACTTAGCCCAAGCCCTGGAAGATTTGGAGCGGGAAGGAGAACTACCGAAGGTGGTGTTTGAACCAATCCCTCTTGCATGACCCTCCACCTCACCGAGCAGTCCTCCACCTTGCGCCTACGCCAGGGCCGCTTGCTGGTGGAACTGGACGAGCAAATCCTGGCCGAACTCCCCGCCCGCAAGGTGCGGGGGGTGGTGGTCTGGGGCAACGTGCGGCTGACCACCCCGGCGCTGGCCTTTTTGCTGCGCCAGGGCGTGCCGGTGCTCTACGCTACCCTGGACGGTCAGCTCTACGGCCAGGCCATAGCTCCGCTGGGCCATTCCCCCGAAGTGCTGCGGGCGCAGATGCAGGCTCAGCAAGCCCACCTTCCCCTGGCCAGGGGGTTTGTGGAGGGTAAGCTGCGCTCGGGGCTTTCGGTGCTGGAGCGCCTGGCCCGTCAGGTGCCTGTCGAGCCGTACCTTCAGGAGCTACACGCAGCCTTGATGGCCTTGCCCCAGGCGCCTCACCTCGAGGCCCTGCGGGGCGTGGAGGGCAACGCTGCTAGGGCCTACTTTGCCGGTTTGCAGGCGGTGCTCTCTCCCTATGGTTTTTCTGGACGCAACCGCCGCCCCCCCACCGATGCCGTGAACGCTTCACTTTCGTATGGCTACATGGTGCTTTTGGGTCGCGTCCTGCTGGCCTTGCACCTGGCGGGCCTGCACCCCGAGCTGGGCCTTTTGCATGCCGAGGGCCGCCGCGCCCCTGCCCTGGCCTTCGATCTGATGGAGGAGTTTCGGGTGCCGGTGGTGGATGCTGTGGTGGTAGGGGCCTTTTTGCGCGCCGAGCTAACCCCCGAAAAACACAGCGAAGCCCGCAATGGCGGGGTATACCTCAACGATGCTGGTCGCAAAACCTTGCTGCGCCTGCTGGAGACCCGCTTTGCCCAGGAGGCCCAGCACCCCAAGGGTTTTCGCAAACCCTACCAGCAACTTATCGAGACCCAGGCTGCCCGGCTCAAGGCGGCCATCCTGGATCGCGCTACCTACACGCCCTTCTACCTGTGGAGATAATACCAGATTCGGTTGATTCGTTACCGAACGGTAACGAATCAACCCGACCGAAGGGAGTGCTCTAGGATTCAAAAAGACAGCCTATGGGGTTTTTGGTTTTGTAAACTGTCTTTTTGAATCCGGTATAATATGCCCACCGACTCGCGCTTCTTCACCATTGCCTACGACATCCCCGACGATGGCCGCCGGGTTAAGGTGGCCAACACCCTCAAAAGTTTTGGCGAGCGGGTGCAGCTTTCGGTATTCGAGTGCTGGCTGAGCCCGGCCCAACTTGGCGAACTAAAGAAGCTACTGCAAAAGAAAGCGGAGCTCTCCCAGGACAGCATCCGCATCTACCCCATTGGGGGTACGGTAGAGGTACTGGGTACGGGCCGAATCATCGAAGACCCCGACTTCCTGATTCTCTAACCTGCGTTAAGCAAACCGTTACGCAGCCCCCAACCCCCAAAAAACCCGTCGCAACCGCACCCCCTTGTTGCCCAAAGCGCACAAAAGCGCCCATTGCCACACAATGGAAGCAACTTCCAAAAATGACCCATTATGTTTTGCGCAAAATGCTATAATGCACATGTCGAGCTTTTCGACGGTGCTTCTTGAAAACCAGAACGTGCGATGAAAAAGGCAAACCCGCGCTATAAAAAATCCAAAAGTGCGGATTTGTAAGCATTCATCGCAAAAACGGCCATTTTCTACTCAGTTATCCACAGGCACCTGTGGATAACTCGCTTTTCTCATAAATACCCCCCTCCAGACCCCTGTACAGGACAAGGTTTAACGGGGTATGCTGTCGCAAAACCTTAGCCCCGAAAGGGGATTGCAACAGGGGCGCTGGCTGGTGCCCCAGCAGGCGGATTACTGTCGCAAAACCTTAGCCCCGAAAGGGGATTGCAACTGGAGTAGGAAATGGCTTTGCGACGGGCCAGTTCTGCCGAGTCGCAAAACCTTAGCCCCGAAAGGGGATTGCAACGGGATTTCGCGCAATTCCTCGGCGGTAAAATGGCACTTTTGTCGCAAAACCTTAGCCCCGAAAGGGGATTGCAACCCTGGATTGCGGTGGTAAAGAGCCTTGCCTTGTGGTCGTCGAGTCGCAAAACCTTAGCCCCGAAAGGGGATTGCAACTTAGCCAAACGGCTAAGGACACGACCATCGGTAGCTGGGTTCGTCGCAAAACCTTAGCCCCGAAAGGGGATTGCAACTGCGCTGCCCGTACCACGCTCGCCAATCTGGGGAAAACCGCGTCGCAAAACCTTAGCCCCGAAAGGGGATTGCAACAACAACACATCCAACTGCGAGCGACGCGCACCCGCCAGTCGCAAAACCTTAGCCCCGAAAGGGGATAGGTAGCACAAACCCCCGGTGTGGGCCGGGGGTTTTGTTGTGCTGGGACTATCGGCTTACTCTAAAACTCTTCGTCCCACTCCACGATGGTCTCGCTGGTCAGGCCGGGGTTGGGTTTGGCGGCGGTGCTTGCTGCGGTAGCGGCGGCTGCGGTTTGAGGAACGGTGGGGTTGCGTGAGCGCCGCAGAGGTGTGCGCTGGTTTTGTAGCAGGCCAAACTGGGCGGCGATGCCCCGCAGGCCAATGGTGGCAAAAATAATCACCAAAAACACCGTAAGTCCCCAGAACAACTGCGCTACCAGGTTTTGCTGGATGGAAAGGTTGGTGAGGACACCCAGGAAAGGCAACCGCCCGTAGCGAGAGTCGGAAAGAATAGAACCGATGTAAGAAAGACCTTCCATCATGGCCGGGAGCAGCAGGAAGAAGAAGGCCAGCCCCAGGAAACGCCAGTACATATTGCGCCCCCCAAAGGTGAGGGTTAGCAGATACAGCGGAAAGAAGGCCAGCATCCCCGCCAGGATGAACAGAAAAGCCCTGGGGATGCCCAGGATGGTTTGCAGCAGCCAGACCTGCACGTCGTGGAAGGTACCCAGGCTTTGGCCCTCCAGGGCCAGGCCGTTCTCGAGCAACTCCCCCGAGAGCACCGTAAAGTCGCTGGTACGCAGGCCCACCGCATTTTCGGCCAGGGCAAAGACCCGGCTGGTGCGCTGGGCCAGCTCGGGTCGCAGGGCCTCGACCAAGGGTTCAATGGCGGTTTTGTAACGGGCATTCACCTGGGCCAGGGTACGGCGGGCGGTGTCGCTCTGGCCGGTCTCGGCCTGGGCCTGGGCCTCCAGCAGGCGACCGCGCACCTCGAGCAAGGCCCGCTTCCAGTCGTCGATGCTGTAGATGCCCGCTCCCGAGAGGCTATCCGCGATCCGCTCCACTTTGCGGCTATCCCTGATCAGGAAGCGCAGGTCGGCCAGCAACTGCTGGTAGGCGTCGGTGGGTATGGGGGCCGCCGCTTGAACCGGGCGTGGCGCAGGGGCAGGTTTGGGCGTAACGGGGGCCACAGGGCGGGCGGCAGGCTTGGCTGGGGGTTGGGCTGCTGCGGCCCTGGCCGGGGTTACCTCCCTGGGCGCCGGGGGAGTGCGGGGGGCTTCTAGGCGAACCCCCCCAGCAGCGGGGGGGTTTTGGGCAGTGGTGGTGGGGTTACTTCGCCGCTGGCTTTGTGGGGCCGAGGCAGCTTTCAGAAAGTTCTGGGCCTGGCTGATGAGCCCTTGTACATCGGTTTTGAAGAGGTTCAGGTTGCCGCTGGAGAGCTTGCCCAGGGCATCCACGAACCCCTTGGCCGTGAGGCCGCGGGCGCGGGGGGAGTCCTGCACAATCAGGTAAAGGGCATAGGCCCGGGTGGCCTCGAGGTAGGCCTGCACGGCGCTGGTCTGGGCCTGGGCCCGCTGGAGGGCGTTGGTAATGCCCTGGGCGTAGGTGCGCTCGAACAGGCGACGCAGGCCGTCGAGGTTGTTGGCGGCGGCCAGGGTCTGGGCCTGGGCTTGCAGGCTATTGGGCAGCCCGCTGGCCGAGAGCACCTTGGGCAGCAGGCGGCTGGCATCGGCGCTGTTGCCGGCTGTGAGGGCGCTGAAGTAGTTGTCGTAGAGGGCCTTGCCCATAATGGCCTTGATGATCTGGATGCGGGCCTCGAGGTCGGTGTTGCTGCGGCGGGCCAGGGCCTGGCGGGCATCGGACAGCGACTGCAAAATCCCGTCGCGCAGGACCGGGGCGAGGTCGCCTGCCCCTTTGCGGAAGTCGTCCTCGGCTTTGGACAAAAGCTCTAAGGCCCGCGCAGGGTTGCTGTTTTGCAGCGAACGCACCTGATCCAGCGTGGGCGCGAGCTGGTCGTACAAGGTGATAGCCGGGGCGGCCCAGGCCACGCTCCACAGAGCGAGTATGGCAAACCAACGCTTCATCGTCATAACCTCCTACTAACGCTCTCCCACCTGGATGGCTTCGATTTTGCTCATTCGGTATAGCAATTGCCCCAGATTGGTATCTTTGCGTGTGAGCACAGCCAGGTAGCCACGGTCAAGCGGGCGTAGTACCAGCTGAGCCTCTGCGAACACAGTGTAAAACACCTTGTAACTCCCTTTACGGTCAAGTAACCGATGCACGGTACTCAACAAGGCCACCAGGCTATCGTTATGCACTCCCAGCCGACATTCCTGCCCGTGAACTGAATCCAGCACCACCGCCAGTACCCCCTCCCCCCGGGCCAGATCCAGCACCAGGGCCTGGCGGTCTTGCTCGCGTTCTAGGTCAACGTACTCGGTCAGGTCGGTGGTCTCGAGGGTGGGCCGGGTGGAGTTGCGCACCACCTCGACGCTGGCGGTCTGGGCTTTGAGTTGCCGCACCAGCTTTTGCAGGTCGGGTATCAGGCCGCTTACCGGGAGCACGCCGGTCAGCTCGCGCTGCAAGGGCCCCTCAAGCAGCTCTGCCCAACTGCGGGGCCCCAGCAAATCCGGCGACTGCCCCCGCAGGGCCCGCTTAAGCAGGTTGTGGGCGGCCACTGGGGAGATTACCCGCGACAGGGCCTCGATAATTTTCTGCTCGGTATCGTTCAACTATGCCCTCCAGGGGTGTTTATGGGCCGAAACACACAAGGCCTGTGGAAGATTATAGTGAAGCCCTTGTCAAAACCAGGGTCATCTAGTACCATACCCGTTGCCTGCTTGAACAGGCTCCGCGTTTTGGGGCATCGTCTAACGGCAGGACTACGGATTCTGGCTCCGTCAATCGTGGTTCGAATCCACGTGCCCCAGCCAGATTTATCTTGAAGAGCTGCTACCCAATGCGCCCTGACCTAAGCGCCAAGCAGCACCTCGAGATAAACCCAACTGGCCCCATCGACTAGCGGTTAGGTCACCGCCCTTTCAAGGCGGCGGCAGGGGTTCGAATCCCCTTGGGGTCACCAGAAAACCCTCGGTCTGTGCCGGGGGTTTTAGTTTTGAGGGTCTACAGGCTGTTGTCGGCCTGGGTTTTTGCCTGTTTATGAGTCCGCCCATTCATCCTTTGGCCCGCACGCGCCTTACCTGGGGCAGTGCCCTGGGCCTGTTCATGACCGGGGCCATTGGGGCGTCGGTGGGGGCGGTCATTCCGCAGTGGCAGGCCGAGTTTGGTGTGGGCCCGGAGCTGGCCTGGTACTTCAACCTTTTTTTTGTGGGGGCTTTGCTGGGTATCTTTTTGGGCAGCCGGATGCGCCGCCGCCACCCCTGGCTTCCCCTGGCCCTGCTGGCCGAGGGGCTGGGACTGCTGCTCATTGCCCTGACCCCCCAGATGGGCGGGGTGTTTGGGGCTGCCTTGGTGATGGGCCTGGGGGTGGCGGTGGCCAACTTTCATTGCAATGCGCTTCCGCTCGAGCTCTACCCCAAAGGCCAACTGGTTGTGCTTTACCGGGTCAACACCGCGTTTGGGGTGGGGGCGGTGCTGGCCCCTTTGCTGATGGTGGGGTTGCCCTGGCGCTGGGGCTATGGGGTGCTGGCCCTGGTGGCCCTGGTGGCAGCGGGATTGCTGTGGAAAACGCCGGCGGCTCGAGCGCGCACCGAGGCCCCCGAGGCCCGGCAGTCGTGGGGTTTGCTGCCCTTCGTGCTGCTGGCGGCGGTGTCGTATGTGGCGGTGGAGCTGGTGGTCTCGAGCTTCTCCGGGGTCTACCTGCGCCACCTGGGCTACGACCCCCGCTGGCTGGGGGTGCTGCTCTCGTTGTACTGGGTGGCCCTCACCCTGGGGCGCTGGTTGCTGGCCGATTTTGTAGCGGCCAGACCCCTGGCCCGGCTGGTTGGGCTGCAGCTGGGGGCGGTGCTGGTGGCGCTGTGCTACCTGGTGCCTCCTTTGGCCTGGCTCTTTCCGCTGGTGGGGTTCTGGGTAGCCCCCACCTTTCCCACCCTGTATGCCTTTACCGAGCGCACCATTGGCTACGGGGGGCTGGCTTTTTTGTTCTACGCCGCGGCAGTGGGAAGCAACCTGGTTCCGGCGGCTTTTGCCCTGCTGCCCCGGGAGGCCCTGGCCCCGGGTATGCTGCTGGTGGTGGGCTGGATGGCCGCCATGACCTACCTGCTCTGGAGAAAGAGTGAAACTCAAAGCCCTGTTATTTGACCTGGACGGCACCCTGGCCGACACCGACCGCCTGCACGAGCAGGCCTGGCTCGAGGGCCTGGCCCGCTACGGCATCCAGGCCGACCACCACTACTACCAGACCCAGATCAGCGGGGGCCTGAACCCCGAGATTGTGCGGCGCATACTGCCCCAGCTCTCCGAGGCCGAGGGCGAGACCTTTTTGACGCAAAAGGAGGCCCGCTTCCGCGAGCTGGCCGCGGGGGTTAGGCCGCTGCCGGGGTTGCGTGAGCTATGGAACTGGGCCCAGAACCGGGGTTTACGGCGGGCGCTGGTGAGCAACGCGCCCAGGGTGAATGCCCTGTTTATGCTCGAGCGGCTCGAGCTCAGTTTCGACTGCGTGGTGCTGTCGGAAGAGCTGCCCGCCGGTAAGCCCGACCCGCTGCCGTACCGCAGGGCGCTCGAGCTACTCGGGCTAAGCCCGGACGAGGCCCTGGCCTTCGAGGACTCCCCCTCGGGCGTGCGGTCTGCCGTGGGGGCCGGTATCCGCGCCGTGGCCCTGACTACCGGACACCGGCCCGAGGCCCTGGAGCAGGCCGGGGCCTTCCTCAGCATCGCCAATTTCACCGACCCGCGCCTTTGGGGCTGGCTGCAAAACCACCACCCAACCGCGCCCTAGTAAATCCAGGGGATTAGCTTTTTGACCCGGCCCCGGTAGCTTTGGTAGTCGGGGTAGCGCTCTTCCAGAAAGCGCTCCTCGAGGCCTGCCTTGCGGTCGAGCAAACCGAACAAAAGCCCGCTCAACAGCAGCGTCCAGGGGTTAAGGTGCGTCAGGCTGCTCCCAATGGCCCACAGCAGCACCCCGCAGTAGATGGGGTGCCGCACCACCCGGTAGAGCCCTGTTTGTACCAGGTAGCCCTCGGGCCTGGGCTTGGGCAGGGCGGTCAGGTTGCGCCCGAGTTGCCACGCCGCCAGGAGCAGCACCAGGAGCCCCCCCCAGGCCAGCCCCTGCCCCAACCCGGTAAGCCAGGGCGGGCTAAAAGAAGGTGTGAACCACAAAGCCAGCCCCAGCAGGCCCAGCAGGCCAAACTGTCCCACCACGTACCATTCACCCCGCTCGCCGAAGCGCATGGGGATAGGATACCGGGATTACCTTGCTGGGGCGACTTCAGCCTGGAGATTGACCTGGACACGCTGGTAGTAGCGCCCAACCTGCTGACCAACCCCCTCGAGCGCCAGCGCTACCCGATACCGGATTCAAAAAGACAGTTCACAAAACCAAAAAACCCATAGGTTGTCTTTTTGAATCCTAGAGCACACCCCTCCCTTGAGTACCGGCGCTAGCCGGGGGCCGATGGCCCTTCACTGTCGGTCGGCGAAGAAAGCGTCTCCCTT
>NZ_QWKY01000050.1 GCF_003574035.1 Meiothermus hypogaeus
GCCGCCACATTCGACTTTCACACTTCCGCAGTTCTGGCAAGCTACACTATCTTTGGGCTTCTCTGGGTTATTCACAAATCCAGTTTAGAAGCCCCTTCCTTTGCTCAACCGAATTTTTTATATGACTCTGTGGCGCAAACACCTAGAAAGAGCCCGTCATACTGTAATATTGAGGTAGGAAGAAAGCGGCGCTATGAATACTTGTACGACATACCAGGAGGTTCGCGCTTGAACAGGTACGACGACCGCGCCAGGTTGGTTTTTCACTATGCCAGGGAGGAAGGGAGCCGGCTGGGCCATAGCATGATCGGGCCCGAGCACCTGCTACTGGGCCTGATGCGCGAAGGGGGTACGGCTGCGCGCATCCTGATGGAGTACGGGGCCAGCCTCGAGGCTATGCGCCGTATGGTCGAGGAGCTGGTGGGCCGCGGCGAGGGCAGCCGCACCGGCGAGCCCCCCGCCATCACCCCCAGGGCCCGCCGGGTCATGGAGCTGGCCGGGGCCGAGGCCCGCAACATGTCCAGCCAGGTAATCGGCACCGAACACATTCTGCTGGGCATCATCCGCGAGGGCGACGGCATCGCCTACCGCATCATGACCCACTACGCCAAGGATGTGGACACCATCCGCTGGCGGGTGCTCTCCCAAGCCGGCGAGCAGACCAAAGAAAAAGCGGTGGCCACGCCCTTCCTCGACGAGTATGGCCGCGACCTGACCCGCGAAGCCCGCGAGGGCAAGCTCGACCCGGTGATTGGCCGGGCCGAAGAGATTAACCGGGTCATCCAGATTCTGGCCCGCCGCACCAAGAACAACCCCGTGCTGGTCGGCGACCCCGGCGTGGGCAAGACCGCCATTGTGGAGGGGCTGGCCCAGGCCATTGTGGAAGGACGGGTGCCGCCGGTGCTGCGCGGGGCGCGCATCGTTTCGGTCGACCTGGCCGGGGTGGTAGCCGGTACCAAGTACCGCGGCGAGTTCGAAGAGCGGCTGCGCCAGATTATCGAAGAGCTCAAGAACGCTAAAGTGGTGGCTTTTATAGACGAGCTGCATACCCTGATTGGGGCCGGTGGCGCCGAGGGCACCCTGGACGCCGCCAACATCCTCAAGCCCCCCCTGAGCCGGGGCGAGATTCAGGTCATCGGGGCCACCACCACCGGCGAGTACCACCGCTACATCGAAAAGGACGCCGCCCTCGAGCGCCGCTTCCAGCCCGTGATTGTGTTGGAACCCAGTCCCGAGGAAACCCTGGAGATTTTGAAGGGCTTGCGTCCCCGCTACGAGGCCCACCACGGGGTGGTGATCCCGGACGAAATCCTGGGCCTCTCGGTCAAGATTGGGATTCGCAGCCTGCCGGGACGCAACTTCCCCGATAAAGCCATCGACCTGATCGACGAAGCCGCCAGCCGGGTGCGCCTCAACGACTCGCTGGGTCTGCCGGTGGCCATGGACGAAGATGGCACCCCCCTAGTGGCCCGCGAGGACATCGAGAGTGTGGTGGACTCCTGGGGTGGCGTCTATGTGGACGATAAGGACGACAGCAAGCTCTTTGGCCTGGAAGAGGAGCTCAACAAGCGGGTGATTGGCCAGAAAGAGGCCGTCGAGGCCCTGGCCGCGGCCTTGCGGCGCAGTCGGGTGGGGCTGGGTGGTCGTACCCGCGTCTCGGCCAGCTTCCTGTTTGTGGGTTCGTCCGGGGTGGGCAAGACCCACCTGGCCAAGGCCCTGGCCGAGGTGCTGTTTGGCTCCGAACGGGCCTTGATCCGCTTTGATATGAGCGAGTTCCAGGAGCCCCACTCCATCTCCAAGCTGATCGGGGCCCCGCCGGGCTATGTGGGCTACGAGCAAGGGGGGCGCCTGACCGAGGCCGTGCGCCGCCAGCCTTTCAGTGTGGTGCTGCTCGACGAAATCGAGAAAGCCCACCCGGACATCTACAACACCTTCCTGCAGGTGCTCGACGAGGGCCGCCTCACCGACGGTCTGGGTCGCACCGTGGACTTCCGCCGGGTGATTCTGATCATGACCTCAAACACCGGCTTCAACGTGGGGCCGGCCATCGGCTTCACCAACCGTGAAGTGGACACCGAGAGCCCGCTCAAGGCCATCTTTACGCCCGAGTTCCTCGACCGCCTGGATGAGGTCATCCGCTTCCGCAACCTGAGCGAACCCGAGCTGGTGCAGGTTGCGCAGATTATGCTTGAGGACATCGCCAAAGAGCTCGAGTCGCGCGAAAAGCTTGTCCGCTTCGACCCATCTGTGGCTGCCTGGTTGGTTGGGCAGGCCCCCAAGCAGGGCAGCACCCGCATCCTGCGCAATCTGATTCGAGAAAAAATCGAAGACCCGCTTTCGCTCGAGCTCCTCTCGCGCCCCGGCCGCATCCTCTTTGTGACCCTCAAGGATGGTGACATCGCCTTCGAGGAAGAAGAGCTGAGCCTGGGTCTGGCGTAGCGCGCTTTCTATCCCCGACCTCCCCGCTCACGGGGAGGCTTTTTTTTAAGTACCGGCGCGCTCCAGGTCCACATAAGTGAACGCATGCGCATGACGTTCGTCGGGCGGGTGGAAAGCCCGGTAGGTTTCCCGCCACCCGGCGCGGTCCCACTGGGGGAAAAAAGCGTCGGCACCCGACACGGCTGTGTCCACCAGGGTCAGGTACAGGTGGGTGGCCAGGGGCAGGAACATAGCATAGACCTCCCCGCCACCGATGACCATGAGCTCATCGCCGAGCTTCAGAGCCTCTTCCAGCGAATGCACGACCTCGAGGCCCTCGGCGTGGAAAGCAGGGTCGCGGGTGAGCACCACGTTGCGGCGCTGGGGGAGCGGCCGCCCGATGCTCTCGTAGGTTTTGCGCCCCATCAGTACGGTCTTGCCCAGGGTGAGGGCACGGAAGCGCTTGAGGTCGTCTGGCAGGTGCCAGGGTAGCGCACCACCCCGGCCAATGGCCCGGTTCTTATCCATGGCCACCACCAGCGCAATCTTCCGGCCCATAACTTAAACCGCCACTGGGGCTGCAATGCGGGGGTGGGGGTGGTAGTTCTCGAGGACAATATCCTCAAAGGTAAAAGCAAACAAATCCCGCACCGCAGGGTTGAGCCGCACCGTAGGCAAAGGCCGGGGCTCGCGCGAGAGCTGCAAGCGGGCCTGCTCAAAGTGGTTCTGGTAGAGGTGGGCATCGCCCAGGGTGTGAATGAACTCACCCGCCTCGAGGCCCGTCACCTGGGCCAGCATCAGCGTGAGCAGCGAGTAGGAGGCGATGTTGAAGGGCACCCCCAGAAAAATGTCGGCGCTGCGCTGGTAAAGCTGGCAGGAAAGCCGCCCCTGGGCCACATAGAACTGAAACAGAATATGGCAAGGGGCCAGGGCCATTTTGGGCAGATCGGCCACATTCCAGGCGCTCACCACCAGCCGGCGCGAGTCGGGGTTGCGCTTGATTTCTTCCACCACCCAGGCCATCTGGTCTATGGTCTGACCGTTTGCCCCTTCCCAGCTGCGCCACTGCTTGCCGTACACCGGCCCCAGCTCGCCTTCCTGGTTGGCCCACTCGTCCCAGATGGTCACCCCGTTTTCGCGCAAAAAGCGGATATTGGTCTCGCCCCGCAAGAACCACAAAAGCTCGTACACCACGCTCTTCCAGTGAACTTTTTTGGTGGTGACCAGGGGAAAGCCCTGGCTTAAGTCAAAGCGCATCTGGTAGCCGAAGACTGAGCGGGTGCCCACCCCGGTACGGTCGGACTTGTCTATACCGTGCTCGAGCACGTATTGCATCAGCTCGTGGTACTGCCGCATGGTGGTCAGTCTATCAGGATTTCCCCTGGATGCGCTTCAGGAGCCGATGCGCATAGAGCGGAGCGTAAAAGTACGCTGCCGAGCCAAAGCCGGTAAGGGCATAGCCGCCGGGAATCTCTTTGAGGTAGTGGCTATCGAGCCGGTAGCGCACCCCGGCCCAGCTTGAGCCCACCGCAGGCCGGTAGCCCAGCAGCTTCTCGGCCTCCGAAAGCAGCCACTCGATTTCGTGCGGCTCGGTCTGATGAGAGGTGTAGGTGTACTGATGGGGCAAATAGCTACCCCCCAGGCTGTGCCCCGCCACGTACACCCCATACGAACGGGCCTGCTTGAAATGTTCCTGGGTCTGGAGCACCGAACCCGGCGTGAACCGCCCGCCCAGACCCACCAAGTGCGCCCCGCTGGCCCCTCCGGCATACACCACCAGGCCCGCTTGCAGGGTGCGGCGTTCGGGGGTTCGCAGATATATGGTGGTGTACTCGAGCCGTTCTACCTCGGCGTAGAGAATGTCCAGGCCTTCAGCCAGCCGGTGCAGCAGGGGGGTGGTCCGAAGCCAGCCCGCGTTTTCCAGGTAGAGGCCCTCGTCCAGCCACTGGTGGGGAATCCGGCGGCCCTCGAGCTTGCCCTTCCACACCCCCCTATCCGCCTCGGGCACGGGCCTGAGAATGCCCCGGCGTACCGGCCCAAAACGGGGGTAAAAGTCCCAGAGGGCCTCCAGCGCTTCCTCGGCCTCGAGGGCCACCGTGCCGCGTTTGCCCCGCACCGGGTTCAAAAGCGCATCCGGCACCCGGCTGGCCTCGCCCAGTTCGCGGGCTACCACCCGCACCTCTTTGCCGGCTTCGTGCAGCACCCGGGCCGCAGCAAGACCGGCTATTCCGGCCCCGATTACTACAATTTCGGCGTCTGTTCTCACGCCATCAGGAGGGGAATGGTGGCAGCTTCCTCAGCCCCCACCACCTCGCCAAACAGCATATGCGGGGTGGCTTGCTTTACCACCACCTGATACAGCCCCGGACGGGGGGCCTGTGCCGCCGGGACAAGGGTGGGGTGGTTGCCCCGGGTGTGGCCCTCTGCGTAGCTCTCATCCTTGGCCGCGCCCCGCACCAATACCTCTACGGTCTTGCCTACCCAGCGCTGGTTCTGGCGGTAGCTCCACTCTTTTTGTTTTTCGATGAGCCGCTGAAGCCGCTCTACCTTGACTTCGCGTGGCAGGTCCTGGAAGTGCTTGTAGCTCGGCGTGCCGGGGCGGGGGGAGTAGATGAACATGTAGGCGCTGTCGTAGCCCACCTCATCGTAGAGCGAGAGGGTCTCCTGGAAGTCTTCTTCGGTTTCGCCGGGAAAACCCACAATGATGTCGGTAGAGAGCACCACCTCGGGCATGGCCTCGCGGATGGCCCGGATGCGATCCAGATACCATTCGCGCCGGTACTCGCGGGCCATGCGACGCAAAATCCGGTTGGAACCCGACTGCACCGGCAGGTGGATGTAGTTGCAGACCTGGGGGGTCTCGGCCATAGCGGCAATCACGTCGTCGGTAAAGTTGACCGGGTGGGAGGTGGTGAACTTGATGCGGGGAATACCCATCTGGCCCACCATCCGCAACAACTCGCCAAACCTGGGAAAGCCGGGCTGGTCGTTGCCGTAGGAGTTGACGTTCTGGCCCAGCAAAGTCACTTCCACGACCCCGGCAGCCTTGAGCTGTTCAATTTCCCGCAGGATCAGGTCGGGGTGGCGGCTGACTTCGGGGCCCCGTGTGGTGGGCACGATGCAGTAGGTGCAGTGGTGGTTGCAGCCCCGGATGATGCTCACGAACGCCGAGAGGGCCCCCTGGGGCGCGGGGGGCAGGTGGTGGGTCAGTTCTTCGCGGAAACTCAAGTCCCAGAACCTGTGTTTGGACTCGATCGCCTTGCCAATTTCGGTCAGAGCACCCGGCCCCAACAGCACATCTACTTCAAACTTGCGGGCAATTTGCTGGCCCTCCTCGAGCTGGGCCAGGCAGCCCATCATGCCGACCAGCAAGGGCCGTTTTTCTTTCTCTTTGCGTAGCTCACCCAGCAAAGAGCGCACCTTCTCGACGGGCTTGCCGCGCACCGCGCAGGTGTTGACCAGCACAAAATCGGCCTCCTGCCAGGTATCTACAAATTCCGCGCCCAGGGACACCAGCTCGCTTTTCACGAGGTGGGTGTCGTACTCGTTCATTTGACAGCCATAGGTGATGATGTTTGTTTTCATGCGAACCTCGAGGCCGGCCGGAGGGATTCCGGGGCCACACAGACCTTCAGTGTAACAAAGTCATTCAGAGGGTTCACCCTTTAGCTGCAGGCCCTCTTCAATCAGTTGCATCAGGCGGGGCTCCTCGGCAGGAATGTTTTCGCGCAGGCGGGCTGCCGCCACAATGGGCATCCAGGACTTTAGCTCGGCTAGGTCGAGGCCCGAGAAGGTTTGGTAGTGCTCGAGGTAGGTCTGGTAAAACAACTCCCGCTGGCGCATGATTTCTTCACGCCCCGGCAGATCGGGCGGGAGTTCGCTATAAAGCACCAGGAGGGTAGTCCGGGCCATATCGGCCAGGGGGTTGCCGCGCATGGCATTGGGCCAGTCCACCACATACACCCCCTCTTCCCCAACCAGCACGTTCTCGGGGTGAAAGTCGCCGTGGCACAGCGCGGTTCCATCGGGCAGGCGATCCAGATGATTGAGCAGGGCCGTCCGCAGCTCGAGCGGTAGTCGGCTGGCCTCGATACGGCGCATGAGGTGAAGCCGCTGGGACGGCAAATGTCCGGCCGCTTTGTTGTGAAGCTGTCGATGCAAGGCCCCCAGCATCTGGGCTGCAAAGCGCAATCGGGTGGGGTTGGTCTGGATGTAGTCGGTGAGCGGAACCCCTTTGATCCACTGCAAAACCAGGCCCCAGCGACCCTCAAACTCCAGCACGTCTTCTACCCTGGGGGAGGGTACCCCCACCAGCCAGACCTGCTGGGTAAGACGGGCCTCGAGTTCAGCATCGGCCTGAGAAAACTCCGGCCAGAACAGCTTCAGCACGTAGCCGTCGGCCCAGGCATATACCTCGGCCTCGCGCCCTTGTCCCAGCCGCGTGAGCAGCATCTTGGTTGTAGGATACCCGCTTCCAGGGCCTAACACCACAGCAAGACAGGCACTACAGTGAAGTTCCACGAGGCTTGACGTTTTGGTATACCAAACTTTATACTCCTGGCAATGACGGACCCCGTAGCGCAGCGCCTACTACGCCCCGCTCGAGGGGTCTAGTTTGCTGCCGTCATAGGCCCCAGAGCAAAGCGTCTCTGGGGTTTTTGATCAAGGTTTCGGACAAAGGAGGCACAAAACAATCATGGGAAAAAGCCTGTACCAAAAAGTCTGGGAGAGCCACGCGGTGCGCACGCTGCCCAACGGGCAAACGCAGCTCTTCATCGACACCCACCTGATCCACGAGGTTACCAGCCCACAGGCCTTCGGGATGCTGCGCGACCTCGGCCTCAAGGTGCGCTTCCCCGAGCGCACTTTCGCCACGGTAGACCACATCGTGCCCACGCACTCGCTTGCAGAACCCTTCGCCGACCCCCAGGCCGACGAGATGATCCGCCAGCTCCGCAAGAACGTGCAGGAGTTCGGCATTACCTTTTTCGACGTGACTTCAGGCCAGCAGGGCATCGTACACGTGATTGGCCCGGAAAACGGCATTACCCAGCCCGGCATGACCATCGCCTGCGGCGACTCCCACACCTCCACCCACGGGGCCTTCGGGGCCATCGCCTTTGGCATTGGCACCACCCAGGTACGCGATGTGCTGGCCACCCAGACCATGGCGGTGAGCAAACTCAAGGTGCGGCGGATTAACGTGAACGGCAAGCTGCGCCCTGGCGTCTACGCCAAGGACGTGATCCTGCACATCATCAAGGTGCTGGGGGTGAACGGGGGCATCGGCTATGCGTATGAATACGGCGGCAGCGTCTTTGACAACTTCAGTATGGAAGAGCGCATGACCGTCTGCAACATGAGCATCGAGGGCGGGGCCCGCATCGGCTACGTCAACCCCGACCAGACCACCTTCGACTACCTGAAAGGCCGCCCCTATGCCCCCAAAGGCGAGGCATGGGAACAGGCCGTAGCGCGCTGGAAGGCCCTGGCTTCCGACCCCGACGCCCACTACGACGACATAGTGAACATCCGCGCCGAGGACATTGCCCCCACCGTGACCTGGGGCATCAACCCCGGCCAGGGCTGCGCCATTACCGACCGCGTCCCCGACCCCGCCCTCTACCCCGAGGCCGAACGGGCCGGTCTGGAAGAAGCCCTCAAGCACATGAAGCTCCGGCCCGGCCAGCCCATCAAGGGGGTGAAGGTGGATGTGGCCTTTCTGGGAAGCTGCACCAACGGTCGCATCTCCGACTTTCGCGAAGCTGCCAGGTACCTCAAGGGCCGCAAGGTAGCCCCGGGGGTGCGGGCCATTGCTGTTCCGGGCTCGCAACAAGTGGCCAGGCAGTGCGAAGAGGAAGGCATCGCCCAAATCTTCCGCGAGGCCGGGTTCGAATGGCGTGGGGCCGGTTGCTCAATGTGCCTGGCCATGAACCCCGACAAACTTGTCGGGGACGAGTTGTGCGCCTCTTCCTCCAACCGCAACTTCAAGGGCCGACAGGGCAGCGCCACCGGGCGTACCGTGCTGATGTCGCCGGTAATGGTGGTAGCCGCCGCCGTGACCGGCCAGGTAAGCGACGCACGGGAAGTGTTTGGGGTCAGCGAGCTGGTGGGTGTATAGCGTTTAAGGTGCGATCAAAGAACAGCACCGACCAGGTAATACTCAAAGGAGCGTTCTTTTTGTCTTCGATGGAATTGATTCGTGGGGTGGTGCTGGTGGCGGTCTCGGTACTGCTGTCTATTGCCACCCTGGGGCTTTGGCTGGGCAACCTGCAAACCAACCCGGTGCTCAGCTGGGTGGTTTTTGTGGTGGGGTTCGCCCTGTGTGCTGTAGCCGCTATAGCGGGCATCTGGGGCATCCTGGGTTTTTTCAGGGATAAGGAGGGCAAGTAGATGGCTTTAGAACCAATCCAACAAGTACGTGGGCGGGCTGTCCACGTTCCCGGTAACGATATAGACACCGACCGCATCACCCCTGCGCGGTACCTGAAGGTGGTCACCTTCGACGGGCTGGGCGAGGCGCTTTTCTACGACGAGCGCTTCAACCCCGACGGCTCAGAGAAGCCGCACCCGCTGAACGACCCCCGCTTCAAGGGGGCCTCCATCATGCTGGTTGGGGCCAATTTTGGCTGCGGCAGCAGCCGCGAACACTCCCCGCAGGCCATCTACCGCGCCGGTTTCCGGGCGCTGATTGGCGAGAGCTTTGCGGAGATTTTCTTTGGCAACTCCACAGCCCTCTCGATGCCGTGCGTGACAGCATCCAAATCGGACATTGAGGCGCTGGCCCAGGCCATCGAGCAAGACCCCGGCCTGGAGGTCACGGTAGATGTGGAGCGCCTCGAGGTGCGCTACGCCGATAAAGCCTTTAAGGTGAACCTGCCCGCTACCGCCCAGAAAGCCCTGGTAGAAGGCCGCTGGGACCCCATTGCCGACCTACTCGAGGCGGGGGATTTGCTCGAGCAGGCCTCGGCCCGGCTCCCCAAAGCCGTGCTGAGCTAAAGGAAAGGATTTACATGCCCAAGATTGCCCTGCTTCCCGGAGACGGCATCGGCCCCGAAGTGACCTATGCTGCGGTAGACGTGCTCAAAGCGGCCGACCAGGCCTTTGGTCTGGGCCTCGAGTTTGAAGCCTTCCCCTTTGGCGGCAACGCCATAGACGCCCACGGCGAACCCTTCCCCGAGGTGACCCAGCGGGGCTGCCTGGAGGCCGATGCCATCCTGCTGGGGGCCATCGGCGGGCCCAAGTGGGACAACGTACCCCGGCACCTGCGGGCCGAGACCGGCCTACTGGCCCTACGCAAAGCTCATGGCCTTTTTGCCAATCTGCGGCCTGCCAAGGTGTTGCCCGGCCTCGAGCACCTCTCCCCCCTCAAGCCCGAGATTGCCCGGGGGGTGGATGTGCTGGTGATTCGCGAGCTGACCGGCGGCATTTACTTCGGCGAGCCCCGCGGCATGAGCGAGGCCGAGGGCTGGAACACCGAGCGCTACAGCAAACCGGAGGTAGAGCGCATCGCCCGGGTGGCCTTCGAGGCCGCCCGCAAGCGGCGGAACCAGGTGTGCAGCGTGGACAAAGCCAACGTGCTCGAGGTCGGCGAGTTCTGGCGCAAGACCGTGGACGAGGTGCACCGCTATTACCCCGATGTGGCCCTGGAGCACCAGTACGTGGATGCCATGGCCATGCACCTGATCACCCGGCCCAGCCGCTTCGATGTGGTGGTGACCGGCAACATCTTCGGCGATATTCTGTCTGACCTGGCCAGTGTCCTGCCGGGTTCGCTGGGGCTGCTGCCCTCGGCCAGCCTGGGCGAGAAAACCCCCCTCTTTGAACCCGTCCACGGCTCCGCCCCCGACATCGCCGGCAAGGGCATCGCCAACCCCACCGCCGCCATTCTTTCAGCGGCCATGCTGCTCACCCATGCCCTGAACCGCTCGGACATCGCCAAACGGGTAGAGAACGCGGTAACGGCAGCCCTCTCGGCCAACCCCACCCCCGACCTGGGGGGCAAGGCCAGCACCCAGGATTTCACGCGGCAGGTAATCGAGGCCCTGGACAGGGTTGCGGCCTGAGCCTCTGCAGTCACCTGTCCCTGGCGGTTTTGGGTAATTTAGCGTATATACAGAAGCATGAAACTTAAAAACCAGACCTTCATCATCACCGGGGCCAGCCGGGGTATCGGCGAGGCACTGGCGCTCGAGCTCGCCAGGGCCGGGGCCAACCTGGTCATCGGGGCCCGTAATCAGAAGGCCCTCGAGTTTGTGCGCGACGAGGTAGGCAACCTGGGGGTGCGCGCCGAATCGGTGGCCGGGAGTGCCGCCGATAGCGCTGTAGCCGAAGCCCTGGTCGAAAAGGCGCTGCAAATCGGCAGCTTTGTGGGCTTCATTCACAATGCCGGCATCCTGAATGCAGGGCCGCTGGCCTACGAACTGATCGAGTCGCAGTACGACGAAATCATGGATTCGAACGTCAAGGGCGGCTATCAGCTGGCCCGCTTCGCCTATCCCCACCTGATCCGCCAGCCCGGTAGCGTTGCGGTGTTTCTGGGTTCGGGGGTGGCCGAGCACAACATCCCGGGCATGGGTATCTATGCCATCGCCAAAGCTGCCGAAGAACACCTGGCCCGGCAACTGGCCATCGAGGCCCCCGAGGTGACCTGCTTCACCTACCGCCCCGGCATTGTGGAAACCGACATGCAAAAACAACTCCGCGAGGCCCAGGGAAGCGCCAGCGAGACCCTGCGCCCCCTGTTCAAGGGCTACCAAGCCCAAGGGCGCGTCCTCACCCCGGAGCAGTCGGCCAAGGCCCTGGTGCGTATCCTGGAAGGCAACCCGCGTAAATTCCACGGCAAAATTGCCACCCAAAACGACCTTTGATGCACTTGCGCAACCAGACGCTGATTCTGACCGGGGCCAGCCGAGGCATTGGCCAGGCCCTGGCCCTGGAACTCGCCCGCGCCGGAGCCAATCTGGTGCTTTGTGCCCGCAGCCCCGAAGCCCTGGGGCAGGTGGCCGATGCGTGCAAAGCCCTGGGCGCGCAGGTACGGGCCATTGCAGGCGACGTGGCCCAGGATCAGACCGTGCAATTTATGGTGAAGGCGGCCAAGGTGTTGGGCAACTTCGCCGGTTTTATCCACAACGCCTCGGTGCTGCACTCGGGGCCTTTCGTGACTGAGCTGCCCCAAGCCCACTTCGACGAGCTGGTCGCGGTCAACCTGAAGGCCAGCTATCTGTTGTCCCGCTACGCCTACCCCAACCTGCTGCGCACGGGGGGTGGTATTGCGGTCTTCCTAGGCTCGGGTGCAGCAGAGCTGAATTTCCCTGGTTCGGGGGTGTATGGCGCTACCAAGGCCGCCGAGGAATACCTGGCCCGGCAACTGGCCCTGGAGCACCCCGGCGTTACCTGTTTTGTCTACCGGCCTGGGCACGTGGACACGGCCATGCAGGCCCACCACCGCAACGCTGAGGGGGGCGGCGGCCCAGCGCTACGCACGCGGTTTAGGGGCTATCTCGAGCGCGGCGAGTTGCACAGCCCCCAGGAAGTCGCCCAGGCGCTGGTTCGGCTGCTTTCCGATAATCCCAGCCAACACCACGGCACCATCGTTCAGTATGCTGATCTGCGCCGAAAACCGTAAGCTGAGGTGTGCCCTCCTGGTCGCAGGATACCTGCGCTGTTTCACGGTAAGATGGCACCAAAACAAGTAGCCAAAAGCATCAACATTATCTGAGGTTTGCCTATGCGAAGCGACATCATCAAACAAGGCCCCCAACAAGCCCCCGCCCGCGCCATGCTCCGCGCGGTGGGCATCGGCGACGAAGAGTTCAAGATTCCCTGGGTGGGCATCGTGAATACCTGGACCGAAGGGATGCCCTGCAACTACCACCTGCGCGACCTGGCCGCCGACCTGAAAATCGGGGCCAAAGAGGCCGGTTTCCAGACCTTCGAGTTCGGCGCTCCGGCCATCTCCGACGGCATCAGCATGGGCACCATTGGGATGCGCAGCTCGCTGGTGAGCCGCGAGGTGATCGCCGACTCCATCGAGCTAATTGCCCAGGGCTACCTCTACGACGGCATGGTGGCGCTGGTGGCCTGCGACAAGACCAACCCCGGCGGCATGATGGGGGTGATTCGGGCCAACGTGCCCAGCCTGGTGCTGTATGGCGGCTCCATTGCCCCCGGCTACCTGAACGGCAAGGCCCAGACCGTGGTGAGCGTGTTCGAGGCAGTGGGCCAGTACGCAGCAGGCAAGATTGACGAAAAGCAGCTCGAGGCCGTCGAGCGCACCGCCATCCCCGGCGCAGGGGCCTGTGGTGGGCAGTACACCGCCAACACCATGGCCATGGTGCTGGAGGTGATGGGCTTCTCCCCCATCGGCTACAACGCCATCCCCGCCGTGCACCCCGAGAAGAAGCCCGCTGGGCGCCGGGCCATGCAGATACTGGCCGACGCCATCAAGCACAACCGCACCCCCAGGAGCTTTCTGACCAAGAAGAGCTTTACCAACGCCATTGCCGCCGTGGCGGCCACCGGCGGCTCCACCAATGCCGTGCTGCACCTGTTGGCAATCGCCAAGGAAGCGGGGATCAAGCTGACGCTGGAGGAGTTCGATAAAATCTCCCGCAAAACCCCGGTGATTGCCGACATGCGCCCCTGGGGCCAGTACACCGCCTGGGAGCTCTACGAGGCTGGTGGCATTCCCCTGATTATCCGCCGCCTGATTGAAGGCGGGCTAATTGACGGCGACCAGATGACCGTCAGCGGTAAGACCTTGTGGCAGGAAACCAAAAACGCCAAGGAAACCAAAGGCCAGAAGGTGGTAACCAAAGCCAGCAAACCCTTCAAGCTCGAGGGTGGCCTGCGGGTGCTCAAGGGCTCGCTGGCCCCAGACGGCGCGGTGCTCAAGCTGGCCGGCACCGAGACCAGGGTACACCGGGGCCCGGCCCGCGTCTTCGATGGCGAGCAGAGCGCCATGAAAGCGGTGCTCAGGAAGCAGATCAAGCCCGGCGATGTGGTGGTGATCCGCTATGAGGGCCCCAAAGGGGCTCCCGGCATGCCCGAGATGCTCTCGGTAACCTCGGCCCTGGTGGGCGAGGGGCTGGGCCCCCACGTAGCTTTGGTAACCGATGGGCGCTTCAGCGGCGGCACCAAGGGTCTGATGATCGGCCACGTGGCCCCTGAAGCCTTTGTCGGTGGCCCCATTGCACTGGTCAAGGAAGGCGACATCATCTCCATAGACTGCGATAAAGGCATTTTGAACCTGGAAGTCTCGGAAAAAGAGCTGGCCAAGCGGGCCAAAGCCTGGAAGGCTCCCAAACCGCACTACAAGGCTGGGCTGTTTGCACGGTATGCGGCGCTGGTGAGCAGTGCGCGCGAAGGGGCGGTGCTGGTGAAGCCGGAGTGAGCCCTAGCATCAAGAAATGGGTAAAAACAAAAAGACCCACATCAAACTTGGGAATGAAAGCTTCTATTGTTCCTCCCCCAGACTGCAGGGGAGGTTATACCAGATTCGGTTAGTTCGTCACCCTTTGGTGACGAACTAACCCGACCGAAGTTATCCGCGTAGCGGAGGGCGATACCGCCCCTGGGAAGCAAGACGCTTTTTTTTCCGACCAACAGGGAGGGGTGTGCTCTAGGATTCAAAAAGACAGCCTCTGGTGTTTTTGGTTTTGTAAACTGTCTTTTTGAATCCGGTATTTGGTGGGGTTGCTGACCTGCGCCTCCAGGCAGCCTGCCGATTCAGGGCCTGGCCGAATGCCCTTCCACACTGGGGCCTAAAGGCCATCGCACTCGGAAAAAAAATAGATATTGTATAGGTGTTCATGCGACTGGGTGTTGGGGCGGTTTGCGGTTTGATCCAAGGGATATGGGGACAGCAAACCCAGGTTAGCCGCATAGCGGCCACCCCCGCGCCTCCCAGAGGTTAGTGCTCAACTCACCCCAGGGTTGTTTCCTGAAATCGCCCTGGGTCTCGGATGGCTCGATTTTTCCGAACAGCGTTCTAAAGGCTAATTACCTGGTCGGGTGGGTTGCCCGCCAGAGCCTGGTAGAGATCGGGGAAGCAACCAACCTGTACGCCTTCAACGGTATCCGATGGCTGGCAATCGCCGAGGATGTTGCGCCCGCTGCCGTCGGGGTTGCACCAGCGGGGACCGCCTGTGGCAAGGTTGCGCTCGAGGGCGCACATATCGCACATCATGAGCAAAATTTCTCTCTCCTGGGCAACTCTGGCCAGCCGCTCGCCCACCGGGTCGCCTTTGCGCAGCACGAAGACGTTATCGTCGAAGAAAAACATGCCTACCACTTGCACGCCGTGCACACCGGCCTCGAGCTGGGGCAGGATCATCTGGGCCAGCTTGTAACTGGCCGAACGGGGGGAGACGAACACGTAAGCGATCTTCATAGTTTTCAACCTACCATAAATGATAATCTATTATCAATATGCTTCTTTTTACCCCCGGCCCCTGGTTGGCCCAAAAAAATGGTTTTGCCTGTGATTTGAGCTCGGTAATCGGAACTAAGGTCTTTGTCGGACTGGCGATATTTCTTTTTTTCCTCCTGCCCACGGCAGCACGGGCCCAGGGTCTGAACGTAGCAGCTACGACGCCCATCCTGGGGGACCTGGTGCGGGAAGTAGGTGCCGGGCGGGTTCGGCTTGCAGTGGTCGTGCCTATGGGGGCCGATCCGCATAGCTTCGAACCCCGCCCCTCTACGGTACGGGCCCTGGCAGGGGCACGGGTGCTTTTTGCCAACGGGCTTTACCTGGAAACCTTCCTGTCAAAGTTGCAAGCTGGCCTTCCCCAAGGAGCCCGCACGGTACTTCTGGCGGAAGGGCTTCCCAACCTACTCTGCCTTACCGAAGCAGAGCGCCGGGCCGAGATAGAACAGGGGCTACAAGTACACCGCCATGGCCTTTGCGATCCCCACTTATGGCTTGACCCTTCTTATGCGCGGCTGTATGTGGAGCGTATCCAGGGTGTGCTAAGCCAACTCGACCCTGCTGGCCAAGACTTCTATGCCCGGCGGAGTGCGGACTTCCTCCGAAGGCTCGAGTCCACCGACAGCGAGATTAAGGCCTGCCTGGCTGCCATCCCGCCAAACCGTCGCCGGATTGTAGTCCAGCACGACGCCTTCCGCTATGCTGCTCGTCATTACGGCTTCGAAGTGGTGGGCAGTCTGGCCAGCTTCGTGGGACAACAAAGGGGTCCACGGGCCCTAAGCGAGCTGGCTCTGCGAATCAAACAAGAAGGAGTGCAGGTAATCGCCACCGAACCCCAGTTTGCTGCCGGCGAGGCCCGCACCCTGGCCGAGGCCACCGGCGCTCGGGTGATTACCCTGCTTTCGGATACCCTAACCCCTCAGGTGCCCACCTATTTGGAGCTGTTGCGCTTCAATGGAATGAATCTTTGCACCGCTTTTGCAAGATAGGGACTTGTCTAATAAATGATAATGCGTTATCAATATCGAGGGAGGTTGAACGATGAGGTTTGTTTTGTTCAGTTTGTTTGCCCTGGGTTTGTGGGGAAGTGTGGCTGTAGCGGGTGAGGGAAGCCACCCAGGCCGCTTGGTGATCGGCGATGGCAAGTCCGGACTGGTGCAGGTACTGGATCTGGAAAAAGGAGAGCTGGTAGGCCGCTTTACCGTACCCGGCCCGTCCAGTGTCTATGCTGCCCCTGGGGGTCAGTACGCCTTTGCAGTTCACCGCGAGCAAGACCGCGTGAGCGTTGTGTACAGCGGTCTGGGTCTGGAAGACCACGGCGACCACAAAGACCTGGTCGTACAAACCCCCTACATCTGGGCCACCCTGCACACCGGGCCCAAGCCCACCCACTTCAAAAGCCATGGCAACCAGATCGTCGTCTACAACGACGGCGACGGCACGATGGCTGTTTTCGAGGTCAAAAAACTCGGACTGCTACCCGAGTTCCGCGAGATTGCTACGGGGGCGCCCGACCATGGAGCGCCGGTAGCCCTGGAGCAAGTAGTCCTGGCTGGCAGCCTGAACCGGGGTGTGGTGGAGGTGTTTACCCATGGCGGGCGTAAGGTCACCCAGTTTGAGGGCTGTCCGCGCCTGCACGGTCAGGCGGTGCTGGGTAATACCGTGGCCTATGGGTGCGCCGATGGGGTGTTACTGCTGGAGCAAAGGGGCAGCGGCTTTGTGGCCCGCAAACTGTCTAATCCTGCCGGAACCCCCGAGCGGGTTCGTGTAGGTACGCTGGTAAGCCACCCCAAGTACCCCTTCTTCATCGGGAACTTCGGACAGGGCCTGGCCCGCATTGATACCCAGATAACGCCCTACCCCCTTCCAGCCAGTCCAGTGCTATTCGGCTTTGACAAGGACGGCCTGCTGGCAGTACTCACCGCTGACGGAAAGCTGCATACCCTCGAGGCCAGCAGTGGCAAGGTTATCAAGAGCCTTGCGGTAACCCCAGCCATTACCGCCTCAGGCGAGGGCGCGGTGCGCCCCGGTATAGCGCTGGGCGATGGCCTGGCCTGGGTCACCCTGCCTGCAAGCGGCGAGGTTCTTGAAATAGATCTGGCCGAGCTCAACATCAAACGCCGGTTTATGGTGGGGGGTGTCCCCGCCAGCCTGGTCTGGTTGGCGGTGGAGGGCGTACGTCACTAGGGCAAGCTGTGGGTCGAGGGCAGTGAGTCAAGTTTTCGTGGCCTCCCCCACGGGGGGAGGTGCCTTTCTTGGAGTATGGAGCGTACACAGGTTCTGATTGTTGGCGCAGGCGCCGCTGGTATTGGGGTAGCGCTGGCCCTGCAAAGGCTGGGCCTCGACCTGCGAGTTTTAGAGCGGAATGTTATAGGCTCCTCTTTTCGCCGTTGGCCTGCGGAGACCCGCTTTATCACCCCAAGTTTTACTGCCAATGCTTTCGGACTGACAGACCTCAATGCCCTCACACCAGAGACATCCCCGGCCTATTCCCTGGGACAAGAGCATCCCGGCGGGGCCGCCTACGCCCGCTACCTACGGGCCCTGGCGCGTCACTACGAGCTTTCCGTTGAGGAGAGGACTGCAGTTGAGCACGTGCGAACTTTCTCGGAGGGGTTTCGTGTAGAAACCACCCGGGGTTCTTTTGAAGCCCGCTTTCTGATCTGGGCCACCGGGGAGTTCCAGTTTCCCCGCCAGGACCTGCAAGGGGCGCGGCTTGCACTGCCCTATGCCAGGGTGAAAAGCTGGGCCGCTTTAGAGGGTGAGACCTACACGGTAATTGGTGGGTACGAGTCGGGGCTGGATGCTGCCTACCACCTGGTGCGGCTGGGTAAGCGGGTACAGCTCCTCGACCCCAGTGCGCCCTGGAAGCGCAGCACCGGCGAGCCGAGCCAGGACGTCTCCCCCTATACCCTCGAGCGGCTGCGTGAGGCCCTGGAAACCGGTCGGCTCGAGCTGCGCCAAGAAAGAGCTACACGAATAACCCGGGCCAACGGCCAGTTCCAGGTGTACCATTCCAACGGGGTGCTTCAAAGCCCCACCCCACCCATCCTGGCCACCGGCTTCGAGGGAGGGTTCGAACCGGTACGGCGGTTGTTTGAATGGAAGGGCCCCGCGCCCCTCCTGCACGAAGCCTCCGACGAGTCTACCCGCACCCCAGGGCTTTTTCTGGTAGGCCCTAAAGTGCAGCACCGAGACACGGCTTTCTGCTTTATCTACAAATTCCGGGCCCGCTTCCCTGTCGTGGCCGAGGCTATTGGCAGAAGGTTGGGGGTGGATACGGCCCCCCTCGAGGTCTACCGCAAACGGGGCATGTGGGCCGATGACCTGGCGGACTGCTGTACCTCGCGCTGCACTTGTTAAGCTATAATCTCCGCCAAGGTTTGGCTTCGAAGATTTGAACCCCTATGCCCACTGCTGACATCCGTGCCACACACCTGAGAGGGCTAGCCGTCTTACTGGCCCTGCTGTTGCTGCTGGTCTCCAGCGAGCTGGGGCTGCGGGGTGTGCTGATGTACGGCACCTGGGCCTCCGAGCAACAACTCACCCAGTTCAACCTGGCGCAGCTTTGTACCCCGAGCGCCGATGCTTCCAATCATTCCGACCCATCCCACCCACCCGAGCACGGACCGCTCTGCTTTGTACATCTTCTGCCCGTAGAAGCGCTGGAACCTTCGCAAAGCCGGTTTGCCAACCTGCAGTTTGTCCGGTTACTTCCGGTTGTCTCGGCCCCGGTGCAGGATGTTTTTATCCAGAGCATCGCTGCTCGAGCACCTCCTATGGCATAAATCCAAGCAATTCTTTGGCCTGGCGCCCCAGAAAAGTGAGCCTTTAACTGACCTGGCCTTGCCCTGGGATGAGGTCATGCGCCTGGCCGGATTGTAAAAGCCACAATAACGGTCAAGTAAAGTCTGCTTTGTTGCCAAAGGAGATACCATGCAAGCTGTCCCCCAAGCAGGGGCTGAAAAAGCTCCACACAAACTGTATCTGTCAGTCTGGCGCTGGCACTTTTATGCCGGACTGTACGTAATTCCCTTCATGGTGATGCTGGCCCTGACCGGGCTGGTTATCCTCTTTACCCCCCAGATCGAGGATCTGCAGTACCGTGACCGGATGTTCGTGCAGCCGCAAGGTACCCTGCAGCCCTATTCTGCCCAGCTCGAGGCCGTGCGCAAGGCCTATCCAGAAGCCACCATCCAGCGCTTCAGGCCCAACCTCGAGCCCAACCGCTCCTCTCAGGTAGCACTAGAGCAGGGCCAGCGAGAGCTTACGGTTTTTGTCAACCCCTACACCCTGGCCGTGCTGGGCGAGGTAGACAACGCCAGCCGTTGGGAAAATATCGCCACCAACATCCACGGCACCCTCTTGGTCAAGCAGGAAGTGACGCTGCCTTTGGTGGGCAAAGTGAACCTGGGTGACCTGCTCATCGAGATAGCGGCCAGCCTGATGGTCTTGTTGGTGGTCACTGGGCTCTACTTGTGGTGGCCCCGCAACCAGCAGGGGGTGTACGGCTCTCTGGTTCCACGCCTAAAGGCCCGCGGACGCACCTACTGGAAAGACCTGCACAGCGTTCCCATGTTTTGGGTATCTCTGATCGTGGTCTTTTTCGCCTTTACCGGGCTGGCCTGGACGGGTATCTGGGGCGATAAATACGTGCAAGCGTGGAATACCTTTCCCGAGCAAATGTGGAACGATGTACCTAAGAGTAACCAGAATCTAGAGAGCCTGAACCGCACGGGCGAAAAGCTGGTGCCCTGGAACCTGGAGAACAGCAAACTGCCCCTTTCGGGCTCAATGGCCGGTAAGGACGGCATCCCCGCCGGAACCCCGGTGAACCTGGACACGGTGATCCAGTATGTGCGGGACAACGGCGTGAACTACGGTTTTTGGGTGGCTATGCCCAGGGGCAAAGAGGGGGTCTGGACGGTCTCGGCCTCGAGCATGAGCCGCGATGTGACCGATGCGCGTAAGGACCGTACCCTGCACATTGACCAGTATAGCGGTAAGGTGCTAGCCGACATTGGCTGGAGCCAGTACAGCCTGGGTGCCAAGGCCATGGCCTCGGGCATTGCCTTGCACATGGGCACCTACGGCTGGTGGAGCCAGGCCCTCAACGCACTGTTCTGTCTGCTGATCCTTGTCGCCAGCGTTGCGGCGGTGGCCATGTGGTGGCTGCGTCGCCCGGCGGGGGTCTTCCGCCTGGCCGCGCCGCCGATGCCCCAAAACCTGCCATTGTGGAAGGGCGCAGTAGCGCTGATTATAGCCATGAGCATCTTCTTCCCGGCTGCGGGGGCTACGCTGCTGCTGGTGCTGGTGCTGGACTATCTAATCATCCAGCGCATCCCGGTGCTCAAACAGGCCATTGGTTGATCGGGCCAAGCGAGGTCAAGAATGCGTGCGATAGCCATGATATTTTTTTTGGCGCTGGGGCTGGGCTGGTCTCAGCAACACCAGGGCCATGGTCATGGGGGTCATGGGGGGGCACCGTCCCAGGGCCCCCTGACCCCAATACAGCTTCGTTTAATTGAGGGTTGGATAAGGCAGGTACCGTCCAGCTTGCGCGATACCACTGTTTACCTCACCGTGCAAAACCCCCTGGGGCGCGACCTCAGGTTGGTAGGGGCCAGCAGCCCGGTAGCCGAGATGGTGATGTTGATGGAGGACTACCGCGAAACCCGATCGGGGCAGACCATCCAGGGTATGCGTGAGGTGAAGTCGTTCTTGCTACCTAAAAACGGTCAGCTGGTGTTGCGGCCGGGGGGCAAGCACTTGATGCTGATGGGACTTAAGCGGCCCCTGAAAGAAGGAGAACGACTGCCCATTCGGCTCATCTTCGAGGGCAAACAGGAAGCCGCGCTCGAGCTAAAGGTAGAGCGACGGTAGCAGATAACCAGTGAGGTCTATATGCTACCGACCACACATTGCGGCAGATGCCGCCGCCAGCTCATCACGGCGGCAGAGCGGCGGGTGCTCGAGTTTGTTGCCCGCGGTTACACCAACTACCAGATTGCCCAGGCATTGACCATATCCATTGACACGGTGAGCCTGCACCGAAGCAAAGTGATGCGTAAGCTGGGACTACGCAAACCCAACGAGCTCAAGCGCTTTGCCGAGGGTTACATCCAGCTCAAGGAGTAGAGCCCAGATGTATCGAACCGATAAGACTACTCAACACAGCCAGGTCTGGGATCACCCCCACACCATCCAATGTTTTTCCCAAGAGGCCCCCGATACCCGCATGGCAGCGCGCCTGCAGAATGCCAGTCCCGCTACCCGGGTGCTTGACCTGGGCTGCGCCGGTGGACACAATGCAGTCTGGTTGGCCGAGCGCGGCCTGGAGGTCTACGCCCTTGATGCCTCCAGGGCCCTGGTTCTGCATACCCGGCAGCGACTACAACCCTACCTGGCCAGGCCCGAACAGCGCGTGCTCGAGGGGCAAATACACGATCTTAGCGCCTTTCCATGCTGTTTTTTCGACTTTGTGCTGGCTTTTGGGGTGCTACACAATGCCCAGAGCGTGGCCGAGTGGGAGCGTACCCTAAAGGGCATCACCCGGGTTCTTAAAGTGGGCGGAGAGATGCTTGTAAGCCAGCATAGCCCCCGCTCCAACCTGGACGGCCAAGCTTTGGTTAGCACTTCAGAGGCGCATGTTTATCGGCGGGCTTCGGGTCGCTTTCAGGTGATGCTCGAGGCGCATGAGCTGGATAACTGGGTGGGTGGATGGGGTTTTGTGCCTGTGCTTCCTACCGACGAGGTGGTTGTACCTACCGAGCAGGGCTGGCGCGTCACCATCCGTGGACACTACCGCCTGGAGGTGTGAGCATGCATAAAGTGAACAGGTTCCTGATTTTCCTGCTGATTGTCCTGAGCCTGGGCAAGGCCCAGCAACTGGTGCTGGCCATCCCCGCTGAAGAAGGCTTTTTGACCCCATTTACCTACGTGACCGGCTATCCAGGCTACAACCTGCTATCGCTGGTCTACGATACCTTGATGATTCCCGATATCAACGGGTTGCCCAAACCCTGGCTGGCCGAACAGGTGCGTGTTACCAACGGAGGCCGGGACTGGACGATCCGGCTCAAAAATGTTCAGTGGCACGACGGAAAGCCCCTCACCAGCGACGATGTAAAGTTTTCCTACGAATACTACCGTCGATACCCGGTGGTGAGCCGCTTTACCAGCGCCGTGCGAAGCATCAGCCAAATCCGTACCCCTGATGCACGTACCGTACAAATTAGCCTTCCACGCCCTGAAGGCAACTTTGAACTTTCCACCCTGGCAGATGTTCCCATTCTTCCCAAGCACATCTGGGAAAATATCACCGATCCCAAGGCGCATCGCGACAGCACCGGTAGCGGGCCCTTCAAACTGGTGGAGATTCGGCCCGGTCAGTCCTACCGCTTTGAGGCCAACCCCAGCTATTTTGGCGGCACGGTGGCTCCAAAGAGTCTGGTGGTGGTGATTATCCGTGAGGCCACCGCGACTTTCCAAGCGTTGCGGGCCGGGCAGATTGCCGCAAGTTCACGCGAACTTTTGCCAGAATTGATCTCGCAGTTTGACAAAGACCCCAATTTTCGCCTGCTCAGAGGAGCTTTGTTTACAAGCAACTTGTTGCAGTTCAACACCGCTGTGGCTCCTTTCAACCAGCCCACGTTTCGACAGATAATCGCTGGACTGGTTGACCCCAAAGCCATCGTGGATACGGTACTGCTGGGCCAGGCTACGGTGGGCAGCCCGGGCTTCTTGCACCCCCAGTCACCTTTGTACAACCCCGAGGCTGGGCAGTACCCGCGCCTCAGTTTGCCCCAGGTTGAGCAGCGCCTTGACCAGTTGGGTTATCGTCGAGGATCCGATGGGGTTCGCGTTGGGAAGAACGGCCAGAGGCTCGAGTTTGAGCTTCTGGCTCCAGCCAATAACCCCATACGGCTGCGTGCTGCCGAGCTAATAGCCCAGCAGGTACGCCCGGCAGGCATTGTTTTCCAGGTAAGAGCGCTCGAGCCCAACACCCTGACCGACCGGGTTTGGCCAGAGTTCGATGTTTCCAAGGGGCGCAACTACAGCCTGGCCATGTTTGGATGGTCGGCCCCCGTAATCAACCAAGCCAATCTGCGGGGCATGTTTCATTCCAAGCCGGCTCTGGGCAACCTGAACATCGGGGGCTATGCCAACGCCACGGTGGATTCCCTGACCGAGCGGCTCAATACTACGGTGGACCTGGCCGAGCGAAAGTTGCTGGCGGCAAGGGTACAGTCGCTGGTCGCACGCGATCTACCGTTCCTGACCCTGTGGTACCCCGATGCCACTTACGCGGTGCGACCTTCGGTTTACGATGGCTGGAAGTTCCAGCGCGGGCAGGGCATTCTGAATAAGTTCTCTTTTTTACCTTGATGCTGCTACGTAGCCTGCCCTACCTCCTGGTATTCGTGCTGGCTCTGGGTATTAACTTTTTCCTACCCAGGGCCATGCCTGGTTCTCCTTTGCTTTACATTTTGGGGGAAGAGGTGGGCCGCTTAAGCCCAGAGGAGCGACAACGGGTATTGGTGCAGTATGGCCTGGAGCGCCCCTTATTGGAGCAGTTTGGGCTGTACCTGGGCCGCCTCGTTCGTGGGGATCTGGGTCAGAGTTTCCAAAGCCGACAGCCGGTTCTGCAAATCATTTTTGAACGCCTACCCTGGACGCTCTTGCTCTCGGGTACGGCTTTGCTGCTGTCTTCAGGCCTGGGTCTACTGCTCGGCGTGCTTTCAGCCCGATACCGTGGGGGCTTGCTCGACCGCACCAGTTATGTCGGCGCTGTTCTGCTGGATGCCATGCCTGGCTTCTGGCTAGGTATGCTTCTGATAGCTTTGTTCGCGGTGCACTGGCCTTTATTGCCCGTTTATGGGGCCCATACTGCCTGGGCCAACCTCGAGGGATGGTCCTGGGTGCTGGATATTCTGCGCCACCTGGTGCTACCCGCCCTGACCCTCACCCTCACCAGCCTGGCGGGCCTGTACTTGGTCGTGCGCTACGCCATGATAGACACCCTTCACCAGGACTATGTCCGCACGGCCAGGGCTAAGGGTCTGCCCGAGCGTCAAGTAGTCTTCAAACACGCCTTGCGCAACGCAGCCTTACCGATAGTGACCTTGTTTATGCTCAGTTTAGGAAGTCTAGTTGCCGGCGCAGTGGTGGTTGAAACGGTGTTCTCTTATCCGGGTCTGGGTAGGCTTTTATACGAGGCAGCAAGTGCAAGGGACTTCCCTGTTCTGCAGGGATTATTGCTCTTCTTCAGTCTTTCGGTGGTGGTTTTTAATCTGCTGGCCGAGGTCTTGTATACCTGGCTTGACCCCAGGGTGCGGCATGCGGAAGGGTAATCTGCCAGGTACCTGGCTGGCGCTGGGGTTTCTTGTTGCTCTGGCCCTTGTGGGGCCATGGTTGGCTCCCTACGACCCCAAAGAAGTGGTCGCCAGGCCATTTCAACCCCCTTCGGCCCAACACTGGCTCGGAACCAACGACCTCGGACAGGACATTTTATCTGAGCTACTTACCGGTGGCCGTATCTCACTCGTGGTAGGTTTTTCGGCAGCTTCTATCGCTATATTACTGGGTCTGACGATAGGGTTGGTGGCTGGCTACAGTACAGGATGGCTGGGTACAGCCCTGATGCGTTTGGCGGATCTGGTGCTGGTAATACCCTTTTTGCCCCTGGCTATTGTGATTGCGGCCTATATGGGCCCGAGCCTGTGGAACCTGGTGCTTTTGATCGGCCTAAGTACACTCACGATAGACTTTTACTATGGGAAACTTTCGGTACATTGAGTTGAGCAGCGAAGAGGATGAGCGGCTGAGGGCCATCGAGCAGAGCCCGCACATGAACAAGAAGGTCAGGCTGCGCA
>NZ_QWKY01000051.1 GCF_003574035.1 Meiothermus hypogaeus
CGGGGGCCGATGGCCCTTCACTGTCGGTCGGCGAAGAGAGCGTCTCCCTTCCAAGGGGCGGTATCGCCCTCCGCTACGCGGATAACTTCCAAGGGGCGGTATCGCCCTCCGCTACGCGGATAACTTCGGTCGGGTTAGTTCGTCACCAAAGGGTGACGAACTAACCGAATCTGGTATAAAACTTGGTGGCCAGGATGCTGGCTCTCCTCAACAACGATTGAGCCTTTACCCATTTTTGCAGGTATAGATATGGTTTGGAATAAAACCATGCTGCGCTGGCTCATAATACTGGCTGTGCCTTGGGCAATGGTTTACGCCCAGACCCCCCCAGCGGGAAACCCGATGCTCCCGGCAAACAGGTTGGGGCTCAGTGTCACGCAGGAAAATGGGGGCCTCACCTTTCGCAAAGCTGAGCTAAGTTTTACCTACGTAGAAGGGATTGGCTGGGCCCCCCCGCTGGAGGCCGGCCTTCCCCCGCCCCAGGGGATGCTGTTGCCCATAGAAGTAATCCGCGCGGTGGGCCTGGTAACCGCCCCGGAGGCGCGGGTGCGTTTTTCTGCAGACGCCAGCCGCTTGCGCCTGGTGCTGGATCTGCCCGAGGGCGACGCGGTGCTGCCTGCGCCTTCCGACTTAGCACCCTATCCGGGCCGCCTGGAGCTGAGTCTGCCTTACTTTTTGCCGGGCCTCGAGGGCCTGCGGCCTGCGGGGGTGGAGGTATTGGCTACCTACGAGGTGCAGAGCACCCGCCTGACCCTGCAAGCCCCGCTGGGCCGCCTCTACCGCTATCGCAGCTTTGTGCTTGAGAACCCCCGCCGCTACGTGCTCGACGTGTACTACCTCGAGCCCGAGCGCGAGGAGACCGTAGAGCCCGGTTTCCGTTACCGAGAGCTGTGGGCCTGGACGCCCGAGCCGGTGCGGGTTTACTGGCTTCAGGCCCAGCCGGGACGCTGGCGCATGGAGCCCGTAGGCCGCCCTGGCGAGCGCCGGGCGCTGCCGGAGATGGCCCCCGGGGCGCTGGCCCTCTTGAACGGGGGCTATTTCGATGGCCGCACCGGCACCCCCATCGGCCTGTGGGTGCGGGGTGGGGTGCCCCTCAGTTTTCCCTATGGGCGCAGCGCCTTGTTCTGGCAGGACAACAATGTATTTGCCGGCCTGCCCCGCTTTACGGCCTCGGTGCAGCTGGCCGATGGGCGCACGTTGCGGGTGGGGCTCAACCTGGCCCGGGCCCGCTACACCGTGCACACCCTGCCGGGGCCGGTGGGGCGGGTGGGCGAGAACATTCACCTGGTGCAGGGCGAACAGATTGTTGCTACCTACCCCGCCCCCTACGAACTGCCCGAGGGCTTCTGGGCGCTGAGCTTCCCTGCTGAAGAGCCCCTGGCCCGCACCGGCGAAACACTTCGGCTTTTGGTGGGCCTCGAGCCGCCCGTGAACCATGCCCTGGAAGCGGGCCCCCTGCTCATCCAGGGCGGGGTCAATGTTTTTAGCCCCAACGCCGAACCCTTCCGCGACCGCGCCCCGGTGGAGGCAGTGGCGGCGCAGTCGGCGGTGGCCTGGACGCAGGAGGGCGCGCTTTACTTCATTGTGACCGAGCCCATGCGCCCCGAGGCGCTGGCCCGCACTTTGCAGGAACTGGGCTTCTGGGGGGCCATTCGCATGGATGGTGGCGGCTCGGCGCAACTATGGGTGAGAGGACAGCTCAAGAACCCGAACGGGGGCCTGCTGGGGGTTCGCCCGGTGGTGAGTGGGCTGGCCCTGTTTCCCAGGCCCTAGCCTGCTAGCCGCCCCGCCTCCCTCGAGCGCAAAGCGTGGTAGACCTTTTTGCTGTGGGTGGCTACAAACAGGTACTCTTCGTTTTCGGTATGGGAGACCTGCCCCACCTTCTGGCCCTGGGGGTTGTAGATGCCAATGCGAGCACCCACGTAGCGGCGATGGGGTTGGGTCAGGCGCACCACGTAGCCCCACCCCTTGAGCAGGGCTTCGATTTCCTCGAGGCCAAGAAAGCCCTCGTTGTTGAAGGAGAGCACCAGATGCCGGGCCCTGAGGCCAGAGAGCAGTTTGGCCATGGCGCCTGCTGCTTCGCGCTTGGAGTTGAAGGGGCTTTTGCGCTCCTGTACTTCGGTGCGTTTGCGGGCAACGCCGTAGGTCTGGGGGTTGTCCCAGCGCATTAGGGTTTCCCACAGGTGGTAGTTGCCCAGGTAGGAATGCTGGTTGTAGGGGGGGTCGAGGTAGAAGAGGTCAGCCTGTAGGTGGGGGGCAATCTCCAGGGCGTCGGCCTGTAGCGCCTGTCCCTCGCCCGGGAGCAGGGGGGGATACTCGAGGCGCAGCGGATTGAACGAACGCGGCGCCCAGCGTTTCAAGTAGGCCATCTGGATACCGGTGGTGGAGTCTACCTTGTCGGCGGCCAGCATCAGGCTGGTCAGCAGAATAGCCCGCAGGGTTTCGTCTCCGGCTGCTTCACGTTCTATACCTTCACGAATAGCCTCGATTTTTGCCCCGTTGTGGGGCTGGATAAAGCGCGACTCCTGGCAGTAGGTGCGGGTGAACCAGCCGCTTTGACCCCTGAGCCGGTGCAGCCGCTTCAGGATGGGCTCGAGGCGCTCGGGGGGGTACTGCTCCCGGTTGGCCTGCACCAGCGTTTGGGCCAGCACCAGGGCATAGGTGTGGAGGTCGTTGGCGGTGACGAAGAGTCCCATCTTCTTGAGCGCATGACCCACCCGGGCGCTGCCTGAGAACAGGTCAACGGCATCCTTCAAGGGGTCAATGGCGTTAATCTGCTCCACCACCCCGGTAATCCAGGGCAAAAGCGCACGCTTGGAGCCAATATATTTGACCACTACGGCAATTCTACACTCAAGTGCGGCAAATTATGCAATAGCAACGGTATAATTTGATAATTTGGATGAACCAACTTTGACCCAAACGTTTAATTACCGCTTGACTTACAGGATTATTCCTAGCCCACGCCGACGATGGGCAGAGATCTGTTTTCCTGAAGGTCCACCTTTAGGTTTTCTTAAGCTGGGTCTTGGCCCATTTCTCATTTTTATGTTTTAGCCTGAACACGCCCCCAGGAGTTGATCCCAAAATCTGAAGCTGTGCTGACCGGGCACGCTCAGTATGGAAACCATGCTTCTGGGCAGAGGCATCGTCCATTGTCGTCCTGATCTCGAGGCCGCACGAAGGGAGGTCGTATGAACATAGCGATTCTTTGCCATGCCAGCGCAGGGGGTTCGGGGGTGGTGGCTACCGAGCTGGCGCTGGCCCTGGCGGGGCTGGGACACCGGGTGCATGTGGTGGCCACCGAGCGGCCCTTTCGCCTGACCGAAGAGAGGCTGAGCCAGCTGGGCCTGAGCAGCAACCTGCTGGGTGCAAGCCCCATCTCGATGGGCCAGGATCCGGTAGGTGGGCTGGGCCGCATATTCCAGGCCTCCAAACAGAGTGTGGCCCGCTGGCTGGGGTTGCTCAAGCGACCCCTGAGGGCGGGTTCGCTGCATTTTCATCAAATTTTGAGCGCCGATTACCCCCTGTTCCAGGAACCCCTGACCCCGCTCACTGCCGCAAACTCCATCGCTGAGCTCATCGAGCGCTTCAAGATTGAACTGGTGCATGCCCACTACGCCATTCCCCACGCCACCAGCGCCATTCTGGCCCGCGACATGGGGCTGGATATCAAGGTCGTTACCACCCTGCACGGCACCGACGTGACTCTGGTCGGGCCTGAACCGGCCTTTGCCAAAACTACCCAACACGCTGTACGCACCTCGGACGCGGTGACGGCGGTCTCCCACTCGCTGGCCCACGACACCCACCGCAAACTGGGGGTGGAGCGCGAGATTGAAGTGATCTACAACTGGGTGGACCCCGAGCGCTTCAAGCCCAACCGCGATCCAGCCTACCGGGCCCGTTTTGCCCAGCCGGAAGAGGCCATCGTAATGCACGTTTCGAACTTCCGCGCGGTCAAGCGCCCGCTGGATGCTTTGCGGGTATTTGCCGGCATTGTGGAGCGGATGCCCGCGCGGATGCTCATGATTGGCGAGGGGCCCTTGCGGCAGGAAGCCATCGAGCTGGCCCACGACCTCGAGATAGCCGGACGGGTGCAGTTTTTGGAGTCTACCCCCACCATCGAGAAGTTCATGAGCGTGGCCGACCTGTTTTTGCTGCCCTCCGAGCAGGAGTCCTTTGGACTGGTGGCCCTGGAGGCTATGGCCAGTGGGGTGCCGGTGGTGGCGAGCCGGGTGGGGGGGCTGCCCGAACTCATTGAGGAGGGCCGAACCGGCTTTTTGCGCCCGATGGGCGATGTGCAGGGGATGCTCGAGGCCAGCCTGGAAATCCTCACCAGCCGTACCCGCCGCCGCAACATGGGCGAGGCCGCCCGTACACGGGCCATCGAGCGTTTCCGGCCCGAGGTGGTGCTGCCCCGGTATCTGGAGGTCTACGAGAAGACCCTCGAGGGTCAAGCGGTGGGAAAATAGCGCGGCTACCAGCAACAAAGCCTGCGGCTTCAGCCCATACAATGGGGTATGGGCTCCGAAACCGAGCGCAAATTCCTGGTTCGCTCTTCAGACTGGAAGCCGGGGGCGGTGGGCGTGCTGTACCGCCAGGGCTATTTGTGCCGCCAGGAGGCCCGCACTGTGCGGGTGCGGATTGCAGGCGATCAGGCCTACCTGACCATCAAGGGCCAGGCCCAGGGGTTAACCCGCCTCGAGTACGAGTACCCCCTCCCGCTGGCCGAGGCCCAGGAACTGCTCGAGCAACTTTGCCTGCGGCCGCTCATCGAGAAAACCCGCTACCGCATCGAATACCGCGGACGGGTCTGGGAGGTAGATGAGTTTGTGGGTGAAAACCAGGGGCTGGTGGTGGCCGAAGTGGAGCTAAAGTCCCCCGACCAACCCCTCGAGCTGCCCGACTGGGTGGGAGAGGAAGTGACCCACGACCCCCGCTACCTGAACGCCAATCTGGTGGTGCACCCGTTCTCGAGGTGGGGCAAGCCCTAAAGCCAAAGGGGATATTTTCTTTAGCGCAAATTTAACCAGGCCCGAATGTTTATTTGCCTACAAAGTTCGCCCCCGCATCCCCCACACTGGGCGCGTGAGCCCTACCGAACTTGCCCAGTACCTTTCGGGTCTGATTGAGCATCGCATCCAGATAGCCACAATGCTGTGGGGGCCGCCGGGGGTGGGGAAGTCCTCCATCGTGGCGCAGACCGCCCGCAAGTATGGGCTTGGCTTTATTGACTTGCGCCTCTCGCAACTGGCCCCCACCGACCTGCGCGGGCTGCCGGTGCCCCTGGACGGGGTTTCGCGGTGGTATCCGCCCGAGTTTTTGCCCCGGGAGGGCGAGGGTATTTTGTTCCTGGACGAGCTCAACATGGCCCCTCCGACCATGCAGGGCATGGCCCAGCAGCTCATCCTCGATCGCAAGGTGGGCTCCTATGAGCTGCCGGAGGGCTGGTTTGTCTGGGCGGCGGGCAACCGCAAGGAAGACCGCGCGGCGGTGTTTGATATGCCGGCCCCGCTGGCCAACCGCTTCATTCACCTCGAGGTTGCCCCAAACTACGAGAGCTTCAAGGCCTATGGCTTGCAGGCCGGTATAGACGAGCGCATTCTGGCTTTCCTGGCCTTTCGCCCGGCCCTGTTACATCAGATGGACGCCAAAAGCCCGGCCTGGCCCAGCCCCCGGAGCTGGGAGATGGCCTCACATTTGCTCAGGGCCGGGCTCGACATTGCCCCGGTGGTGGGCGAGGCCGCCGCCGCCGAACTCGCGGCCTACGAGCAGGTCTACCGGGTGCTGCCCGAGCTGGGCGAAATTCTGCACGGCCAGGCCAGCCCCCCTTTCCCCGAGGAACCCTCGGCCCGCTATGCCCTTACCATGGGGCTGGCCTTCCACGCCGAAAGCGCCCGCCAGGCCCTCAACGCCTTCCGCTGGATGGTCGAGGTGGCCCCTACAGAGTGGGTGCAGCTACTGGTGTCCGACCTGTATACGCGGCTAAAGCAGCACGGGGTGGGAGAGTTTGCCCTGCTGATCCACGAAGAGCCCCGCCTGCGGGCCTACCTCGAGGACTACCGGGAACTGGTACTGGGCTGAGCGGTGGGGGATAGCCCCGAAGGCCCTGTGGGGTGGAATCGAAGTGCGCATGAAGGCCTTGCTTGAAGAAGCCCAGAACCCCCAGACCCCGCCCGAGCGGCTGCGGGCTCTGGCCTCTCGGCCCGAGGCCGAAATCCGCCGTGCGGTGGCGGCTAACCCCAATACCCCCGAAGCGGTGCTTTGGCGGCTGGCGGTACACTTTCCCGAAGCAGTGCTGGGCAACCCGGTGCTGGATCTGTTCTTGCTGGTGAATGCCAACTGGCTGGCCGAGCTTCCAGGATATGCCCGTCTGCGCTTGCTGGGCAGCCCCGAGGCTTCCTCGCATTTCCTGCGCTGGGCGGTGCGGGAGGGCGACTATGGTGCTGTGCTCAGCGTGTTGCGCAATCCACAGGCGCCCCTCGAGCTTGTAGAGGCCCTAACCGATCATGCCCTGCCTGGGGTGACCGAGGCGGCCCGGCTGCACGTGGGCTTCGAAAGCGAGCCCCTGGAGGCGGCCCTGGGTTGGTGCGAAGTGGACATGGACTATCTCGAGCTGCGACAGATGGTGCTGCTGGGCATGACCCCGGCCTGGCTGGCCCCGCGCCTGGCCCTCGAGCCCGACCCCAGCCTGCGCCTGGCCCTCCTGGAACAGGCCGACCTGCCTAAAGCGGTGCTGGAAGCCTTCCTGCTCGATGAAGAGGAGACGGTGCGCAAAGCGGCCCGCCAGCATCCGGCCACCCCCCACCAGACCCTGAATTGGGTGGAGCGGCTGGAGGCCGGGCTTCCGGTGGAGATGCCCCTGGAGACCCTGGTTCAGGCCACCCCCTGGGTGCGCGCGCTGGTGGCCCGGCACCCCCAAACCCCGCCATCGCTGCTGGAGCGCCTGACCACCGACGACGACTGGCGGGTGCGCATCGCCGCGGCCGGCAACCCGGGCCTACCTGCGGCCTGGCTCGAGACGCTGGCCCAGGACGGCGACCGGGAGGTACGACAGGCGGTGGCCGCCAACCCCCGGTGCCCCGCGGGGCTGCTCGAGCGCCTCCTGGCGGACGAATCCGAAGAGGTGCGGCAGGCTGCAGCCCAGAACCCTGCCCTCCCCTCGCAAATGCGCTGGTTCTTAGAGCAGCTTCAATCCCACGACGCCCGGTTCTCGCCCCAGGAGCTCCAGCGCCTGGCCGCCCTGGGCGCGCACACCCGGCGGCTGGCCCTGGCCCATCCCCTCGCCCCGGTGCAGCTCTTACACCACTACCACACCGACCCCGACTGGCTTGCCCGCCTGGCAGTAGCCCGCCACCCCCATACCCCTGCCGCCACCCTAGCCGCCATGGCCGCCGATACCGACCCCGACGTGCGGCAGGCGGTGGCGGTACACCCCTTTACCCCACCGGAAAGCCTGCAAGCCCTGGCCCATGACGAGCAGCCCGACGTGCGGGCCCAGGTGGCCCAGAACCCCCAGACCCCCCTGCCGGTGGTTTTACAACTGGCCCAGGACGGCCACTGGCGGGTGCGCCAGGCGGTAGCGGCCCGCCCCTCCACCCCTGCCGAGGTACTGTACCAGCTGGCCCAGGACCCCGACCGCGACGTGCGCCAGGCTGTAGCCGACCACCCCCGGGTGCCGGAAGGGGCCTTACGCTTGCTTCTTGAAGGTCTGGAACTGCAGGTGGAAATGGGTTTGGTGGAGTTTTGCCGAAGGGCTAAACACGCAGAACCCCTGCCGCCAGCACTGCTGGACAGGCTGGCCCAAGGCAACGAGTGGGCCCGACGCCTGGCTGCCCTGCACCCCTCGACCCCTGTTCATACCCAGGGCGTCCTGGCCCAGGATCCCGACTGGCGGGTGCGCCAGGCCCTAGCCTCCAACCCAGGTGTAGACCGCGACCTGTTGTTTTTGCTCTCGCAAGATCCCGATGCCGATGTGCGGCGGGCGGTGCTGATGCACCCGCAGGTGACCGCAGAAATTCTGGGGCGTCTGGCCAACGACGACCCACAGGACATTCGGCTGCGGGTAGCCGAGCACCCCCTCACCCCCGTGCCCGCCCTGCACAGACTGCTGGCCGACCCCGACGAGCAGGTACGGCAAGCGGCCCAGGCCCACCCCCGTGCCCCGGCCGACCTGGTGGCGCAGTACCGCCGGGCCGAGGCCCTCGATCCGGGCCTAGAAGGCCGATTCTTACAGCAACTGGCCCAGCAGGGTGTCTGGGGCCGCACCCTGGCTGCACAAAACCCAGCCACGCCGCCCTCGACTTTGCAAGACCTGCTCTACGATGGCGAGTGGACGGTGCGGCAGGCGCTGGCCAGGAACCCGGCCCTCGGCCCCGAGACGCTGGCCATTCTGGCCCAGGACGCCGATCGGGATGTGCACCAGGCCGTGGCCCAGCACCCCCAGACCCCCCAGGCTACCCTGGGTGTTCTGCTGCGGGATGTAGACGAAAATGTGCGCCTCGCAGCCTTGCAGAACCCCCACCTCGACCCCCAGACCCTGGCGGCGTACCGCACCCGGCTGGCGCTGGCCGCCTCGAGGTCGCCCTTTGCTCTGAACCGCGCGGTGGCCCTGGCCGGCCCCCACATCCCTGCGCAGGAGTTATCCAAGGTGCGCCACTGGTCTGCCCCGGAGTGGCTGGTGCGCTACGCGGTGGCCCAGAACCCCAACACGCCCGCCACGGTGCTGGAGCGCTTGGCCCAGGACGGCAACCGACTGGTGCGAAAAAAGGCGCTCGAGGCTCTAGGGCTAAGACTGGATGGCCAGCGGCCCTGACGACTTGCGTGAGGTTGAAATGTCCGAAGTCGAAAAGAATTCTCCATCCCGAACCCCGCCTGCACCGCCCGCACTCGACCGCCGCATCAGCGCCAGTCTGTTTCGCCTGCGCAAGCGCTCGCCCTTTTTGGCCACCCTGGCCCTGTTTGCCCACTACCGGCCCAGCCTGGAACTTCCCACCGCAGCCACCGACGGGCGCAACGTTTTCTACAACCCCCACTTCATGGCGGCCCTTTCCGACGAGCACTTCGACGGGGTGCTGCTGCACGAGGTCCTGCACGCTGCTCTGTTGCACGTGACCCGCCGCTCGCACCGCGACCCGGAGCGCTGGAACATTGCTGCAGACATTGTGGTCAATGGCATCCTGCTGCAAAACGGCTTCGGCCTGCCGGAGGGGCATCTGCGCAACACCGAGCTCGAGCACCGTGCCGTCGAGGAGGTCTACGCTCTGTTGCCCAGGCCACAAGAGCCGGTGGTACTGGATTTGCTCGAGGCCCCCCCGAACGATGCCAAGTCTGAAGATGCTGAGGCAAAAGAGGGTCAAGGCCAGCCAAAGGACAAGGGTAAGCTGTTCCGCGGTAAAAAGCGCCTGGGCAGCGACGCCCTGAGCGAGGCCGAGAAGGCCGCAATCGAGAAGCACTGGAAGAAAGCCATCCAGCAGGCCCAGGCCGTTGCCCGTAGCCAGGGCAAGGGCAGTCTGCCAACGGGCCTCGAGCGGGCTTTTGGACTTTTGCAGCCGCCAGAACTGGACTGGAAAACCCTGCTGTGGCGGTTTCTGGTGCGCACCCCCACCGACTTTGCCGGCTACGACCGCCGCCACGTGGGGCGGGGCTGGTACCTGGAGACCCTCGAGGGCGAGAGTCTGCCGGTCTACATCGCCGTGGATACCTCGGGCTCGGTGGACGATACCCTCATCCAACGCTTTCTGGGCGAGGTACAGGGCATCCTGGGGGCCTACCCGCACCTTAAGGCCCAGCTCTTCTACGCCGATGCTGCTCTGTACGGCCCCTATGCGCTGCAGCCGGGCGACGAAATCCCCCCGCCCCAGGGGGGCGGCGGCACCGATTTCCGCCCGTTTTTTGACCGGATAGGTCGCCAGTTGGAAGGGGTGTGTGTGTATCTGACCGACGGCTACGGCGACTTTCCCCCAGAGGCCCCGCAACTCCCCACCCTGTGGGTGGTTGCGCCGGGGGGGCTCGAGTCCGGCGCTTTTCCCTTTGGTGAGGTCGCCCGCCTGCTCTAGCGATACAATCACCACATGGCTGTTCGACTCGAGGACATCCGGGCCGCCCGCGAGGTGATCCGCGGGATTATCGCGCCCACCCCCACCCTGCCCGACCCCCTGGCTTCCGAGGAGCTTGGGGTGCGGCTGTGGGTGAAGGCTGAAAGCCTGCAAAAAAGCGGCTCCTTCAAGATTCGCGGAGCCTACCACAAAATAGCCGCCCTCACCCCGGAAGAAAAAGCCCGGGGGGTGATTGCCCCTTCGGCGGGCAACCACGCCCAGGGGGTGGCCCTGGCCGCGGCCATGCAGGGCATCCGCTCGGTGATCGTGATGCCCCAGCACGCCCCCCTGACCAAGATTGTGGCCACCCGCCGCCTGGGGGCCGAGGTGGTCTTGCACGGCACCAGCTTCGATGATGCGGTGGCTCACGCCCACGAACTCCAGCAGCAGCACGGCTACACCTATGTCCACGCCTTCAACGATGAAAAAATCATCGCCGGCCAGGGCACCATCGGCCTCGAGCTCCTGGAAGCCCTGCCCGACCTGGACGTGCTGGTGGTGCCCATCGGTGGGGGCGGCCTGATGGGGGGCATTGCCGTAGCGGTCAAGAGCCTGCGCCCCCAGACCCGCCTGGTGGGGGTGCAGGCGGTGGGCTGTGCGCCGGTCAATCTCTCGCTCAAGGCCGGGGAGCCGGTCAGTGTGCCGGTGGCCCAGACCATCGCCGATGGCATCGCGGTCAAGCGCCCCGGCGACCTGACCCTGCCCCTCATCCAGCAGTACGTAGACCAGGTGGTCGAGGTCACCGACGACGAAATCGCCCGGGGAATTGCCCACTGCGCCCAGAACCTCAAGCTGGTGGTGGAGGGGGCCGGGGCCGCCGGGATGGGGGCCATCCTGGCCGGTAAGGTGCCCGCCCAGGCCGGCCAGACCGTGGCCACGGTGCTCTGCGGGGGCAACATCGACGGCAACCTGCTCTCCCGCGTGATCGAGCAGGTCATGGTGCGGCAGGGGCGCTACCTGCTCCTGAAGCTGGCCGTGATAGACCGCCCGGGGGCCCTGGCCCGGGTGGTCGACCTGGTGGCGGGGGCCGGGGCCAACATCATCGACATCTTTCACCGCCGGGCCCTCTGGCTGGCCCCCCTGGGCAAGGTGGGGGTGGAGCTGGTGCTCGAGGTGCGCGATGCGGCCCACGGCGACGAGGTGGTGGTGGGCCTCGAGCGAGCCGGCTACGCAGTCGAGCGCGAAAACGTGGGCGATTGGCCGGATTGAAGGTCGGCCAGTTTTCCCGATGACGTTTGGGTGACGTTCGGTCGCGTACAGTATGGGTATGAAAAAGTCCTTGGCAGCGTGTGCCTTTTTGTTTGGCCTGGCCCTAGCTCAGACGGCTCCTTTTACCGATCAGGATCGAATCCTCAATTTTCTGGTGAGCAACCACCCCACGGTGATTGAGGGGCAGGCCTATATTGCGGTGCTCCAGTCCACTAGGGTCTGGGTGGTGAACCCCGGCCAGAGCACCGACTGGCGCAGGCCCAACTTCATCTATGCCACGGCCTGGTACGACCGCGAGCGCAACGGCCTCGACCCCATCCAACGCATTGCCTTCAACGGGATGCCGCTCCAGGAGCTTTCCAACCGCTTTGGCCCCTCCTACGCCCTGAAGCAGGTGCCCACGGAATCCCTGTTCGAGACCTGGATCAACTGGTACGCTTTTTTCGACCCTCGCTTTTTCCCCACGTACGTATCGGCAGATGACCTCTACAGCCAGCCCCGCTGGACGCTGGCCTATCCCGCGCCCTACCGCCTGAACCTGCCCAACCCGCTTCGCCTTGGGGCGGTCGAGTGGTCGTTCGAGATGGCCCCGGCCTATGCCATCGACCGCGCCCCGGACTACGGCTCGCTGAAGCTGTACCCTAGCCGTACCAATCCGGCTCAGACCCCCCTGGCCCACCTGATTGCCAACCCTGGCAGCGTGTCGCGGCGCATTCCCCCCGATGGCTCGCTGGCCGGCTCGGGGGGTGGCTGGGTGGCGGGTTCGCTTCAGGGCTATGCCGGGGCCAGCGCCTGCAATGAGCGGAGCCTGGACTTTGGCGGAGGGGCCACGGTCAACAAGGTGCTGATCAAAGCCTGCACCCTGGTGGTTTCGCCGGTGACGTTCGAGGTCGTTGCCCCCCGGTAGCCCAAGCAGGCGGCTCGAGGTAGAACCTCGAGCCGTTGTGCACTAACTTCCTCAATCTCTAAGGAATCGGCGTGGCCGTCCAGGAGCCTTGGCTCAGGCTGGTGCGCCCATTCTCTTGCTGCACTAGGATAAAAGGGCCCTGGATGCTCTTGTCGGCCTGGATGTCGCCCTCGCCCACAATGCGCCCGCCCTTGCCCAGGTCAAAGATGACAAACACCTTCTTGTCGCCGGCCAGGGCGCCCTTGACCGGAATCTCGCTGCCATCGGCCAGTACCAGCTTGCCCTCCAAGCGTCCGTAGCCTTCCTTGAGCCGGACTTCCAGGTTGAGCCTGCCTTCCAGCTTTGTCCCCTTGGCCGGGCCATCCTCCACCAGCCCACTAAAGTCGTAGCTGAGCTTTTGCGGCTGGGGGGTGGGCATGGGGGTCGGCCCCGATACGGGCGTGGCCGTCCAACTGCCCCGGTCGCCGGCGGCAGGCCCCACAAACGGGCCCTTGAACATCCCGCCCGCCTCGCGCTTACCGGTGCCGATAATCAGCAAATTATTGGCCTTGTCCACCTCGAAGAAAATGTAGATGCGCCCCCCACGGGTCAGCACCCCTTTGGCCGGCACATTCAGGTTGTTGCCGGTCAGAGCGCCCATGAACACAAAGTGGCCGCCCCCCACCGGCTTGAGCTCGAGGGTCAGCTTGCCCGACAGCACGGTGTCCTTGCTGGGGCCTTCCTCCACCTTGCCGCTAAAGTCGAAGACCACCTGCTGCTCAGGGGCCCGACCCTGAAGCTCGAGGTCGTTGCTCACGGAGCGGGCTTCTTCCACCGACATGCTTTCGCTGATGGGTGTTGCGGAAGGTGTGGAGTTGCTGGGGCTGCCACAAGCCGCAAGCAGCAGCGCCCCTGCCAGCGCTAAAAGCCATTTGCCCGAACCCAGATTTTGCATGGTTGACACCCCTTTCGTCGCGATCCATTCTTTGGGCATCAACGGTTAGAAGTCTAAGAAGAAATATAGTGCGAATTACGTGCTGGTCACGTTTTTACCCCGCGTTAATTCATCTGGATGCTTAGGTTTTCTTTAGAAATCTGCCATTGCCTATAAAAAATCAGACCCCCACAGGCGCTGCCTGATGCTGTGCTTCTATAGCCCTGTCTCCAATCCCAAAGTCCTGCGCGATGAGCCGGGCGGTCATCTTGGCCGACATCATTACGCTGGGGGTGCCCGCGCCAGGCTGGACGCCTGCCCCTACCAGGTAAAGGTTGGCGATGTCCTCACTCTTGTTGTGCGGCCGGAAGAAAGCCGACTGGGCCAGGATGGGCTCCGGCCCAAAGGCGTTGCCCAGGTAACTATTCAGGGTGTGCTCGAAGTAGTCCGGGGTGATGAAGCTCTTGTGCACCAGGCGCTCCATCAGACCCGGCAGGTAGCCGCGCTCGTCCAGGAACTGGAGCACCTTGTTTACAAACGGCTCACCCAGCAAGTCCCAGTCCAGCTTGCTGCCGTTGTGGGGTACGGGAATCAGGGTATAGGCCGCGTGGTGGCCGGGCGGGGCCAGGCTGGGGTCGGTGAGGGTGGGGATGTGCAGGTACTGGCTGAAGTCCCTGGCCAGCACCTTGCGCCCAAAGATGTCCTTCAAGAGCTCCTCGTAGCGGGGCCCCAGAATGATGTTGTGGTGGCGCAGTTTCTGGCCTTCACGGCCGTCGGCCCGGAAGCCAAAGTAGATCACCACCAGCGACATGCTCTGGGGGCGGTTCTTCACCACCAGATCCGACTGCCAGAAGCGGTACTGGGGCTCAATCAGCTTCAGGTAGGTGTTGGCGTAGTCGGCGTTCGAGACCACAATATCGGCGTGCAGCACGGTGCCGTCGGCCAGGGTGATGCCCTTGGCAATTTTTTTGTTGCCCTCGCGCACCACGTTGATTTTCCCGACCTCGGCGTTGTAGCGCATGATGCCGCCGAGTTCCTCGAACTTCTGCACAAAGGCCCGCACCAAAGCCCCCGTGCCCCCCAGCGCAAAGTGGATGCCCCAGGTTTTTTCTACAAAGTGAATCATGGCGTAGATGGCCGGTACGCTCAAGGGGTTGCCCCCTACTAAAAGGGTCTCGAAGCTAAAGACCTGGCGCAGCTTGGGCGATTTGAAATACTTGCTGGCAAAGCTGAACAGGGTGCGCACGGCGTCCAGGCGCAGCAGGTCGGGAATTACCCGCAGCATGGTGCCCAGGTCGCCAAAGTGGGTGTAGCCCAGCTCGAGGAAGCCCCGCTCAAAAATCGCTCTGGCGTCGGCATGGAAACGCTCGTACCCCTCGAGGTCGCCCGGCTCGCCCAGGGCCGCTACCTGGCGGCGGGTGTTTTCGGGGTCGCCATCGTAGTCGAAGAAGGTGCCGTCGTCGAAGTAGATACGATAAAAAGGCAGGATGGGTACAATCTGAACGTACTTGCTGGTTTGGGGCCCCCCCGAGATGCCCTCCCGGATGCGCTTGTCCTCGCCCAGCACCTCGAGGGGAAAATCGGGCAGGTGCAGGTTGGATTTGCCGCGCTCGAGGCTAAAAAGCTCCTCGATGAAGTGCGGCACGGTAATAACGGTAGGCCCCATATCGAAGGTAAAGCCGTCTACGTGTTTGACATAGGCCCGCCCACCGGGGCCGTCCAGTTTTTCTACGATGGTGGTATCGAAGCCCAGGCTTTGTAAGCGGATGCCCATCGCCAGCCCTCCAATGCCCGACCCAATTACAATGGCGGTTCTCTTCATATCACCGCCAAGGATACCCCGGGGTAGCAGGGACATTCTTCGGCAGAGCTACATTCTGCGGCTTCCCACGCTACAACGCTGGGTACAAAAGTGGAGCTACCCAGACCAAGCGATGCGAGCCCGCTTCTGGCTTTTGGCTTTTTGCTGAGGGCCTTATGCTATGCACCATGAAAGCCATCCAGGTACAGCGCGCTGGCGGCCCTGAGGTTCTGGAGCTCACCAACCTGCCCAAACCCAGCCCCGGCGCGGGGCAGGTGCTCATACGGGTTGAGGCGGCGGGGCTTAACTTTGCCGACATCCTTTATGTGGCGGGCGAGTATCTGGTGCGTACCCGCTACCCCACGGTTCCGGGTATGGAGTTTGCTGGGGTCGTGGAGGCTATGGGCGACGGGGTCGAGGGGCTCTACATAGGCCAACGGGTGGCGGCCCTCGGCGGAAGCGGTGCTTTTGCCGAGTATGCTGTGGTGCAGGCCCGCTCGGTGCTGCCGGTTCCAACCCCAATGAGCGCAGCGGAGGCCGCAGCCTTTCCGGTCTCCTACTTCACCGCCTATTTCGCCCTGCAAACCCAGGCCCAGGCCAAACCGGGCGAGTGGGTTTTGGTTCAGGCCGCGGCTGGGGCGTTGGGTACAGCCTCCATTCAGATTGCCGCGGCCCTGGGTCTGCGGGTGGTGGCCCTGGCCAGCAGCGAGGAAAAACTGGCCCTTTGCCGTAGCCTGGGGGCCGACGTAGCGCTGCTCAACACCCAGGACAACCTGGTGGATGCGGTCAGGCAGGCCACCGAAGGCAGGGGTGTGGACATCCTGATGGAGGTGGTGGGGGGCGCAGGCTTTGCCCAGAGCCTCAAGATGCTGGCCTACCGGGGCCGCCTGCTGGTGATTGGCTCGGCCTCCCGTGAGATGGCCCAGATGTACCCGGTGAGCCTGATGAAGGGCAACCAGAGTGTGATGGGTGTATGGCTCACCCCCTTCCTCAGCGACCCTGCCGAGATGCAAGCGGCCACCTCCTTCCTGATGCCCCTTTTGACTTCGGGCCGGGTGCGGCCGGTGGTGGGGGAGCGGTTCAAGCTGGAGCAGGCAGCCGAAGCCTTTCGGTTTGTGTTGAGCCGTAAGAACACCGGCAAGGTGATTCTGGAGCCATAGAAAGAAAACAGCACGACCAAAACTACGGAAGTAATACCGGATGCAAAAAGATAGTCTTCAAACCCCACAACCCTCAGAGGCTATCTTGTGAAATCCAGGAGCGAACGGTCGGTGAAAAAAGTGTCTCCCTTTGTAAGGGGCAGTATCGTCCTCCGCTACGCGGTAACTTCGGTCGGCATCACCGTTCGGTGACGAACTAGCTGAGTCTGGTATTCGTGTGTCACAGGGTAAGTCAGATTCCTCTTGACAGCGCTTTCAAAATCTGTTTAATTAGTGTGCTTAGTACAGGAGTTATTTGGAGGCTTCTTTTGCGCGAAGCGGTTACCTTAAGCGATGTGGCCCGCGAGGCTGGTGTCTCACCCAGTACGGTTTCTCGGGTGATAAATGGTACAGCGCGAGTGGATGCCAGCAAGCGCGATGCCGTATTGAAAGCTATTGAGCGGCTGAATTACCAGCCCAACATTATGGCCCAGGGGCTGGCTCAGGGGCGTTCCTTAACCGTTGGTGTGATTACCCAGGAGATTAGCAGCCCCTACTACGGCGAGATGCTAAGGGGGGTGGAGCAGGCTCTGGAGGCAACCCCCTACCACCCCATCTTTGCCAGCGGACACTGGCGGGCCGACCAAGAGGAAGCAGCCCTCAAAGTGCTGGTGGGCCGTCGGGTGGACGCCCTGGTGGTGATGGACAGCAGTGTCCCCGAAGAGCGTCTTTTGGAGTTGGTCAAGAAGATGCCGGTGGTGGTCATAGGGCGTCAAATAGAAGGTCTGAGCTGCTTGAGCATTGACAATGCCCAAGGGGCTTACGAAGGCACCCGACACCTGATTGAGCTGGGCCATCGCCGGATTGCCCATATTGCAGGCCCCCATTCGCACCCCGACGCCATAGAACGTTTGGAGGGCTATAGAGCGGCTTTGCAAGACGCGGATGTTCCCTTTGACCCAGCTTTAGTGGTAGAGGGGGATTACCTCGAGCCCTCCGGTGTGCTGGCGGTAGAGTCGCTGCTGGCGCGGGGGGCCTTGTTTACCGCCATTTTTGCTGCCAACGACCAGATGGCCTACGGAGCCAACGTGGCTCTATATCGTCGTGGCATTCGTGTTCCACACGATGTGTCGTTGGTAGGCTTTGACGATCTGCTGAGCTCGAGCTATTTTTCCCCACCGCTCACCTCGGTTCGGCAGCCCAGTCAGGAGATGGGCTGGGAAGCAGCACGCTGGGTTTTGGCTATGCTCGAGGGCAAAAGTTACACTCCTCGTCCCCTCTCGACCCGGCTAATTGTGCGAGAATCAACGACTTTATTGCGTTCACCCAGTTCCCGTTTGAGGCTTCAAATGTTCTGATAGATACCGAGCGAGGGAGGGAGATAAGAAAAATAAAACTTTTGAAAGCGCTTTCAAAATGGCCCTAAGCAACTGTATGGGGCAGGAAGCCCCAAAAAAGGAGATACCCGTGAAGCGAGTAATCCTGATGGCACTGCTGGTTCTGGCAGGTCTGGGCTTGGCCCAGAAGACCACCCTTACGGTGGCAGTTTTCCCCAATCTGGATGATGCCCTGAAAGTTCTAATTCCTGCCTTCAACAAGAAGTTCCCAAATGTCGAGGTGAAGCTGGTTGTTCAGCAGTATGGTGATCACCACAACGCTCTCACCACAGCTTTGGCCACCGGGCAGGGGTTACCGGATGTGGCAGCCATTGAGGTCGGCTTCGTGGGACGTTTTGCTGAAGGGCAGGGGTTTGAAGACTTCAATAAGGCCCCCTACAACGCGGCACAGTACAAGCAGCTTTTTACCCCTTATACCATTGCTCAAGCTACCGCATCTGACGGGCGCTTTATTGGTATGCCTGTGGATATTGGGCCAGGAACCTTTTTCTATCGGGTAGACGTCCTTCAAAAGGCACAGATAGACCCTAAGAATATGACCACCTGGCCGGGCTACATTGCGGCTGGTAGAAAAATCAAGGCTACTACCGGCTCCTTCCTCATCGCTGATGCAGCTGACGTGGCCTGGATCAACATCTTTGCCAGCACCCCGACCAACAACAGCCCCTACTTCGATGAGAAGGGCAATGTGGTTGTGGATAGCCCTCGCTTTGTGCGGGCCTTCGAACTGGCCAAGAATATCCGTGCTGCAGGTCTGGATGCCAAGATTGGAGCCTGGACCAACGAGTGGTACGATGCCTTCAAAAAGGGCACGGTTGCTACGCAGTTTTCGGGGGCCTGGTTACAGGGCCACCTGCAAAACTGGATGGCCCCGGAAACCAAGGGCTTGTGGCGGGTACAACAACTTCCTGAAGGAATGTACGCCTCTTGGGGAGGTAGCTTTTTAGGGATTCCCTCGACCTCTAAGAACAAGGCCATGGCCTGGGAACTGATTAAGTTCCTAACTGTTAACAAAGAGTCCCAAATAGCTGCTTTCAAGTCAATTGGGGCTTTCCCAGCCCTGCTTGCGGCCCAAGAGGATCCTGCCTTCGCAGAGCCAGTGGAGTTCTTGGGGGGGCAGAAAGCGCGTGTGCTGTGGCGTGATGCAGCTCGGCGGGTCAAGGCTCTCAAGGCCAACAAGTATGACCGCGTTGCCTTTGAAATTGTGAGTACGGCTTTGTCGCAGGTGCTCGACGAGGGTAAGGACATACCGGCAGCCCTGGCTGAGGCCAAGCAGCTGATTCAACTGCGCATGCGCTAGCAATAGTGGGGAGGCGGGTTTTCCTTCCTCCCCCTTTCCGTGGCGTTTTGTGAGGCCCTTTCATAGCAGGAGCTATACCACGCCACTGAAAAGGAGCACTTGTGCGAAAGACTGACAGCTCCGCACCCGCCGGTATAGTCACCCTGGCCATGCGCTGGAGCAATTTCCAGCGTCGCTATGCACCTTACATCTTTATTAGCCCGTTCTTTATCCTTTTTCTGATATTTGGTCTGTACCCAACCCTTTTTTCCCTGTACATATCCTTCCAGTCCTGGACACCCAGCGACGGCTGGGGTCGCTGGAAGTTTGTGGGCCTCGAGAACTATACCTTCACCCTCACCGACCCCATGTTCTGGCGATCTATGTGGAACACCGTTTGGCTGGGAATTTTCTCTGGTCTGCCTCAGCACCTTATTGCCATTCCACTGGCCTTCGTAATCCACATGGTGCTAGGCCGCTTCAAGACCCTGGTCACGGCGATCTATTTTCTGCCTTATATCACCTCCTCGGTGGCCATTGCCCTTATCTTCAACACGCTGTTCGCTACCAACAATGGGGTCATTAACCTGGTCATCGGCCAGCTCAACACCTGGCCGGTGCTGGGTTGGTTTTTGCCCGATGAAAACATAAACTGGTTTCTCAACTCCACCATCAAATACGGCATAGCCCTGGTAGTTGTCTGGCAGTTTACCGGCTGGAACACCCTTCTCTACCTCTCGGCCATCCAGGCCATTCCCAAAGATCTGTATGAAGCGGCAGCGGTGGACGGTGCAAATCGGTACCAGCAGTTCCGTTACATCACCCTGCCCCTGCTGCGGCCCATGATGTTTTTTGCTGTAAGCCTCACCATTATCGGCAATATGCAGCTCTTCGAACAGCCTTTTGTACTGCTCAACGGGGGAACCAGTGCTGCAACCCAGGGCGGACAAACCGCAGCCATGTACATGTACCGCACCGCTTTCGAGTGGCTCGATATGGGCACAGCTGCCTCTATTGCCTGGGTTCTATTCATCTTCATCGGGATCCTGACCTACCTAAACAACCTGATATTTGGCCGCACGGTTCGAGGGGAGGTCTGAAATGCCGGAAAGTTTCAAAAAAACTTCACTGGGCGGGCTGCTGATACGTATAGGCGGTTACATCCTGCTGGCCCTGGGTGGAGTGGCAACACTGGCTCCGTTCTACTTCATGTTTGTCTTTGCCACCCACCAGCGCTCAGAAATATTTGGTTTCCCGCCGCCCACATGGTTTGGTGAGCACTTCTGGACCAACTATCAAATCCTAGTACAGAAAATCCCTTTCTGGCGTGCCTACTGGAATAACCTCTACCTGGCTTTGATGACTACCATTCCCAGTCTGTTCTTTTGCAGTCTGGCTGGGTATGCCTTTGCCATGTACGAGTTTCGCTGGCGCGAACGCCTGTTTGGGGTGGTGATGGCCACCCTTTTGGTACCAGCCATCCTCAACCTGATTCCCTTTTATCTGCTGATCTACCAGGTTGGCTGGATCAACCAGCCCAAAGCCCTGTGGGTTCCGGCCATGGCCGGGGCGGTGGGCATTTTCATGATGCGTCAGTACATCCTTTCCTCCATTCCCAAAGAACTCATTGATGCGGCCCGTATAGATGGGTGCAGCGAGTTTCAAATCTACTGGCGGATCGTGCTGCCGCTCATCCGACCTGCTTTGGGCACGCTGGGTCTAATCACCTTTATCGGTTCCTGGAACCGCTTTGCCGATGTCAACGTGATCATGCGCACCCAGGAGACCAAAACCCTGCCGGTAGTGCTTCGTACGCTGCAAGGAGCCACCGATGTGGAGTGGGGGGCCATTATGGCTGGTACTGCCCTGTTGGTACTGCCGCTGTTGTTGGCCTTTGCTCTGGCAGCAAGGCAGTTGATGGAGGGATTGACTGCAGGTGCCGTCAAGAGTTAGGAAGTCACTATAACTAGACAAGGAGACTGCTGTGCGAAGAAGCGATTTCCCCAATAATTTTGTCTGGGGTACCGCCACCTCGGCCTATCAGATTGAAGGGGCAGTAAGTGAGGATGGGCGCGGGGCAAGCATCTGGGATACCTTCAGCCACACGCCCGGTAAGACTCGAGGGGGCGATACCGGCGATGTGGCCTGTGACCACTACCACCGCTACCCTACCGATATCGGCCTGATGCGAACCCTGGGGGTTAACGCCTATCGTTTCTCCGTGGCCTGGCCGCGCATTTTTCCCCAGGGGCGGGGTGAGCCCAACCCCAAAGGACTGGCCTTCTACGACCGTCTGGTGGATGCGCTGCTCGAGAGCGGCATTACCCCCTGGGTAACCCTTTACCACTGGGATCTGCCCCAGGCTTTGCAAGACCAGGGCGGCTGGCCCCAACGGGACACGGCGTACGCTTTTGTGGAGTACACCGGCTATCTGAGCCGGCATCTAGGTGACCGAGTCAAGCACTGGATAACCCTCAATGAGCCCTGGTGCTCGGCTCACCTGGGCTACTATGCCGGTATACACGCTCCGGGACTGCATGACCTATCCCTCTCGATACAGGCCTCCCACCACCTGCTGCTGGCCCACGGCCTGACGGTACCGGTGATTCGCGAAAACGCTCCAGGCGCTCAGGTGGGCATCACCCTTAATCTATCCCCTGGGCACCCGGCCAGCCCCGACCCTGCCGATATCGCTGCAGCCCGCCGCTACGACGGCTTCCAGAATCGCTGGTATCTCGATCCCTTGTACGGCTTTGGTTACCCCCAGGACATGCTCGAGCTTTACGGTGAAGCTGCCCCCTGCATAAAGGAAGGCGACCTCGAGGCCATCGCCACCCCCACCGACTTTCTGGGCATAAACTACTACACCCGCGCGGTGCTACGCGATAGCTCCGAGGCACCCTACTACCTGGCTGTGGCGCGCAGTGGCCGGGAATTCACCCAGATGGACTGGGAGGTCTATCCCGATGGCCTGCGCGAGCTATTGGTACGGGTGAGCCGGGAGTACCGCCCACAGGCCCTCTACATCACCGAAAACGGTGCGGCTTACCCGGATGTACTGGTGAATGGACAAGTGTCCGATCCGGAGCGTACCCACTACCTCGAGCGCCACATTGCCGCCTGCCTGCAAGCCCTGCGCGAAGGCGTACCGTTGCGGGGCTACTTTGCCTGGAGCCTGCTGGATAACTTCGAGTGGGCTGAGGGCTATGATAAGCGCTTTGGACTGGTCTACGTAGACTTCGCCACGCAGGCCCGTTATGTAAAACAGAGCGGGCACTGGTACAGTGCATTTCTTCAAGAAAACGTGCTCACCCCGTGAGGATTTACAATCCTGCCTGTCGTTTACCTCGGCCCAATATCCTGGGTGGTTGCATCCCCTCCATGACCTTCGAACGAAGGGAGGCCCCAGATCCCCGGATGTGTAACGCTATAAAACCCCTCAAGTGGTGTACTCTCGGCTATCATCGGCCATACTATGGACATGCCATCTGCCGACGTGATTGTGGTGGGCCTGGGTGCCATGGGCAGCGCCAGCCTGTACCAGCTGGCCCGGCGCGGGGCCAGGGTGATTGGGATAGACCGGTACGGCCCCCCGCACATCTACGGCTCCAGCCACGGCGAGACCCGCATTACCCGGCAGGCCATCGGCGAGGGGGCGGCCTATGTGCCGCTGGTGCTGCGTTCGCACCAGATTTGGCGCGACCTCGAGGCCCAGACCGGCACCTCGCTTTTTTGGGCCTGTGGGGGCCTGGTTTTGAGTGGCCAGGTGGGCCAGGCCCTGCACCACGGTAAGCCGCAGTTTTTAGAGCGCACCCTGGAGGCCGCCCGACAGTTTGGCATCGCCCACGAGGTGCTGGATGCGGCGCAAATACAAGAGCGATTTCCCCAGTTCATACTGCAAGGCGACGAGACCGGCTACTTTGAGCCAGGGGCAGGGTTGCTCTACCCTGAGCGTTGTGTGCAGGTGCAGCTAAAGCAGGCCCAGCGTTTAGGCGCGGTGGTGCATACCGGCGAAACCGTTCGGCGAATCGTTCCCCTAAATGATGGGGTAGAGGTCGAAACCGATCAGACCCGCTACCGCGCCGCCAAGGTGGTGGTTAGTGTGGGGGCCTGGGCTGCCCAGTTGCTGGGCGAACCCCTGGCGCAGGTGCTGCGGGTCTACCGGCAGGTGTTGTTTTGGCTCGAGGCCCCAGACCCCCAGGTCTACGGGCCGGAGCGCTTTCCTATTTTTATCTGGATGTTCGGCAGCGCCGAGGGAGAGCACTTTTACGGCTTCCCGCAGGTTTCGCAGGGCGTGAAGGTGGCCACCGAACAGGCCCGTACCCCCACCCACCCCGATCAGGTGGAGCGGCAGGTATCTGAGGCCGAAACCTGGGCTTTCTTCACCCGCTACGTGCAAGGCCGCTTGAAAGGGCTGGGCCCCGGCTGTCTCAAGAGCGCTACCTGTCTGTACACTTCGACCGTCGATGGCGACTTTATTCTCGACTTCCACCCCGACTCCGAGCGCATCCTGGTGGCCTCACCCTGCTCGGGGCACGGCTTCAAGCACTCGGCGGCGGTAGGGGAGGCCCTGGCCGGGCTGGCCCTGCATGGGCGAAGCCCGTTTGACCTGACCCCTTTTCGTCTGGCCCAGCGTCCAGTATGGGGCTAAAGCTCTGGCCCAGACGCCAGGCTTCAATACCCATAGGGGGTATAGTATATTCTACAGCCGTGCGGAGGTAAGACGATGATCTCGAGCGTAACCCCAATCGAATGGATTCTGGGCGGCGTGGTGGGCATTGGCTTGCTGGTGCTGATTCTGCTCATCACAGCCCCTTTTGCCGATGTGTTCAAGAAGAAGAGATAATACCAGATTCGGTTGATTCGTTACCGAATGTTAACGAATCAACAGAGCCGAATTTATCCGCGCAGCGGAGGGCGATACCGCCCCTTGGAAGGGAGACGCTTTCTTGGCCGACCGTTTGGGAGGGATGTGCTCTAGGATTCAAAAAGACAACCTATGAGTTTTTGTTTTTGTAAACTGTCTTTTTGAATCCGGTATTAGATGCCAGCATCGAGCATTGATCGCTGAAAGCAGCGCCTAGCCATGTGTGCCAGCGATAGCTTTGTTGTCCCAGTGGGCCAGGGCCCTGAGCACGGCGTCGCGTTCGTTCTGGTGTGAGAGCCGCTTGAGGGCCTCGGGCACCGGAAACCAGTCCACCCCGTCCACTTCTTCTTTTTGGGGCCGGGGCATTCCCCCCACATAGCCCATCAAGAAGTGGTGGACTTCCTTGGTGACGGTGGTCTGGATGCCGTCATCCTTAACCGTGAAGTGGTAGCGGATGCTGCCCAGGGGGGCCAGCACCTTGGCCTCGATGCCGGTTTCTTCCCGCACCTCGCGGATAGCTGTTTGAAAATAGCGCTCCCCCGGCTCCACCTGGCCTTTGGGTAGGCTCCAGACCCGCCCGTCCTTAATGGCAATCAGAAGTACCTCGAGGCCCTTTCCCCCGGCCCGTTCTCGCAACACCACTCCGCCCGCCGAAGTCACACGGCGGCGGGATTGCGGCAGTGACTGAGGCCCATTGCCCCCGGTCATGCCGCGCTTGGATCTACGGCGGCGCGAACCAACTGAATAACGCATACTGTAACTACTTCCCAATGACCCAACAATGGGTGCCTGAAAATAGTGTACACGGAACTAGGGCATTTGTCGTGCATAAAGGCACATAGACTCATCTAAAGAATTCGGTTGAGTAACGAAGTGGTGTGATGATGGGTAAAAACCAACATTTTGGAGAGGATTGGTTTGAAAGCCGTTGCCAAGCAGAGAGGGAATGTTGTATTGGACGGTGACGA
>NZ_QWKY01000052.1 GCF_003574035.1 Meiothermus hypogaeus
CCGGAGCGAGCGCTAAGGCCCTGGTCCGTTCGCGGTTCTTCTCCTACAGCCCCGTCACACCTTTCCACGCCGTCCGACACGGCGCTTTCCCTACTGCAGCCTAGTTGCCTAAATCCAGGACACACCCAGTTCGTCACCCTTTGGTGACGAACTAACCCGACCGAAGTTATCCGCGTAGCGGAGGGCGATACCGCCCCTTGGAAGTTATCCGCGTAGCGGAGGGCGATACCGCCCCTTGGAAGGGAGACGCTCTCTTCGCCGACCGACAGTGAAGGGCCATCGGCCCCCGGCTAGCGCCGGTACTCAAGGGAGGGGTGTGCTCTAGGATTCAAAAAGACAGCCTCTGGTGTTTTTGATTTTGTAAACTGTCTTTTTGAATCCGGTATAACAGCCGCTATCGCGTTTCCCACATTTACGCTACACACGATGCAGCGTAAATTACCCCACACGCCATAGCCTCCAAAGGATGCCGTGTGGGGTATTCGTGGTAACCGCTCTAGTGCTTGACCATGATGTGCCGGGCTACGGTGTAGTCCTCGAGCGCATACAGGCTCATGTCCTTGCCGTAGCCCGATTGCTTAAGCCCCCCATGGGGCATCTCGTTGACCAGCATGAAGTGGGTGTTGATCCAGGTGCAGCCGTACTGCAAACGGCTGGCAATACGCATGGCCTTACCCACATCCTGCGTCCAGACCGAGCTGGCCAGGCCGTAGTCGGAGTCGTTGGCCCAGGCGATGGCCTCCTCGGGGTCTGTGAAGCGGGTGACCGAGACCACCGGCCCAAACACCTCGCGCCGTACGATTTCGTCGGACTGCAAGGCCCCGGCCACCACCGTGGGCTCGTAGAAGAAGCCCCGGCCCTCCATGGGGTGGCCACCCGCGGTAACCTCGATGTGCTTTTGCATCTTGGCCCGCTCCACAAAGCTGGCTACCCGGGCCCGCTGCCGCTCGGTAATCAGGGGGCCCATCTCCACCCCATCGTCGGTTTGCGCCCCCACCCGAATGGACTTCACCGCATCGGATAGCTCGGCCACGAACTTGTCGTAGATTTTCTTACCCGCATACACGCGGCAGGCTGCGGTGCAGTCCTGGCCGGCGTTGTAGTAGCCAAAGATTTTGATGCCCTGTACGGCGGCCTCGAGGTCGGCGTCGTCCATCACGATGACCGGGGCCTTGCCGCCAAGCTCTAGATGGGTGCGCTTGAGGCTTTGCGAAGCGGCCTCGAGCACCCGCTTGCCGGTGGCCACATCGCCGGTCAGGGAAATCATCCGCACCCCAGGCTGGTGAATCAGCGTGGAGCCCACCGTCTCCCCCACCCCGGTCACCACATTCACCACGCCCGGCGGGAAAATTTCGGCCAGCAGTTCGGCCAGCTTGAGGGTGGTCAGGGGGGTCTGCTCACTGGGCTTGAGCACCACCGTATTGCCGGCTGCCAGCGCCGGGGCCAGCTTCCAGGCTGCCATCATCAAGGGGTAGTTCCAGGGGGCAATGCTGGCCACCACCCCCACCGGGTCGCGGCGAATCATGCTGGTGTGCCCGGCCAGGTACTCCCCGGCCAAGGCCCCAGTCATCGAGCGCACCGCCCCGGCAAAAAAACGAAAGCAGTCCGAAATAGCCGGGATCTCGTCGTTCAGCGCGGCCAGATAGGGTTTCCCACAGTTGAGCGATTCCAACCGGGCAAACGCCTCGGCGTGCTCGTCGATCTTGTCAGCCAGCTTGAGCAGCATCAGCGAACGGTCTTTGGGGGTGGTCTGTGACCAGGAATCAAAGGCTTTTTCCGCAGCTGCCACGGCCTGTTTGACCTGTTCCGCCGAGGCCTCGGGTAGCTTCAGGAGTACCTCGCCCGTAGCCGGGTTAAGGATGTCCAGAGGGGTGCTCTCCCCGGCGACAAATTCCCCACCAATCAACATCTTGCTCTCTCTTATAAGGGTTTTGGCCATATTATTTCCTCACTTTCGTCATGTTGTGGGTTGTTTAGTCCTCTGCTTTGCGGCTTATGCTGTTAGCCCGTCTTACCTCCCCCGTGCAGGTCGTCGGTGTTGCGGGTAAGCCACTGGGCCAGCACAATCGGCAAAAAGGTAACGAGCATCACGAAAACCGCCACCACGTTGGTGATGGGGCGTTCGCGGGGGCGGAATAGCTCGTTTAAGAACCAGATGGGCAGGGTCTTCTGGTCGGCGGCGGTAAAGGTAGTCACAATTACCTCGTCGAACGAGAGGGCAAACGACAACATGCCACCCGCCAACAACGCCGTGGCGAGGCTGGGTAGCACCACATGGCGCCAGGTGGCAAACCAGTCTGCGCCCAGATCCATGGAGGCTTCCATCTGGGAGTAGCCCATGCGGCGGAAGCGGGCGACCACGTTGTTGTACACCGTAACAATACAAAAGGTGGCGTGGCCGATAACAATCGTCCAGAAGCTCGGCTCGAGGGCCAGCCGCTTGAAGGTAGTAAGGAGGGCAATGCCGGTCAGGATGCCCGGCAGGGCGATGGGCAAAATTAGCAGCACGGTGAGAAAGTCCTTGCCCAAAAACTGAAAGCGGTACATGGCCGCTGCCACCATAGTCCCCAGCACTAAGGCGATGGCCGTGGCCATGGCGGCTACCTGCAACGACAGCCACAACGCAGCCCACATATCAGTCCGCTGCATGGCCTCGCCAAACCAGCGCAGGGTCAGGCCCGGGGGTGGAAACTGGTAGGTGCGATCTTCGGTGGTCAGGGCATACAAAACGATGATGGCAATGGGGAAGTGCAAAAAAAGCATCCCCAGGTAGAACGCTAAGCGCAGGCCCAGCGAAGGCTTACCCGGCATACCTTTCCCTCCCATGCCACAGATTGCAAGTTGCAAGATGCCAGTATGGAGACGTGCTCCTGGCCCAAAGACCTGCGACCCAAGACCCAAGACCCTCACAGCGCATTAAAAGCCCCCAGTCGCCGCACGATGAGCAGGTAAATAGCGATGATGACCACCGGCACCACCGAGAAAGCCGCCGCCAGGGGCAGGTTGCCTGCTGTGCCTTGTTGCACATAGACCATCTGCCCGATAAAAAAGCCCGGCTGCCCCACCACCTGAGGGATGATGTAATCGCCCAGGGTCAGGGAAAAAGTAAAGATCGAACCTGCCGCTACACCGGGAATGGCCAGCGGCCAGATCACCTTGCGAAAGGTCTGCGCGGGCCTGGCCCCCAGGTCGGACGAGGCCTGGATGAGCGATTTGGGGACGCGCTCCAGCGCCGCGATGATGGGCAAAATCATGTAAGGCAGCCAGATGTAGGTAAAAACCAAAAACATGCCCAGGTAGCTGTTGGATAGGCTAGGGCCACCTATCACCGGCAGGCTCAGGATGCCCTGCAAAAGCCAGCCCAGCCCCAGCAGGTTGAAAAACCAGCTCACCACCCCTTCGCCCGCCAAAATTAAGCGCCAGGCATACACCTTGATCAGGTAGCTCGACCACAACGGCAACAGCACCATCAGATACCAGAAGGTCTTGGCATTGCCCTGGGTGTAAAAGGCGATGTAATAGGCAACCGGGAAGCCAATGGCGATGCAGGCCAGCGTGACCGCCAGGGCCATCAGGGTGGTGCGCAGCACGATATCCACATTGGCCGGAGAGCTAAAAAGCTGCCGAAAAGCCGAGAGCGAGAAGCGATACTCCACCTGACCGGTAAAGTCGTTGAGGGAGTAAAAGCTGTAGAGCATCAGGTTGAAGAGCGAGCCCAGGTAGATGACACCCAGCCACAGCACGGGCGGTATCAGCAGCAGCAGTAGCAGCAGGAGCGGCCGCAAATACAGCACATCGGAAAGGCGTCGGCGCAGGGTCATGGGGCCTCCTGCAAGGCTCGCAGCGAACCGCTTTCCCAGCGCAGGGTGACAGGGCTACCAATCTGCAGACCCTGCTCTTCCGAGGATGTCAGCACCGTCAGGCGCTCGCTGCCTACTTGAACCTCGTAGCGGGTCTGGGCCCCCAGGTAGTGGATGTCCAGCAGGGTACCGCAGAGGCAGTTGGCTCCGCTGTGGCTACCCACCACGATGGAGATGCGCTCCGGGCGCAAGGCATACTTGCCTTCCCGAAGACCCAACAAGCGGCCCTCGAGCACATTAGCACTACCCACAAAGCGGGCTACGAACTCGGTTTTAGGGTATTCGTAAAGGGCTTTGGGGGTGTCGAGCTGCTCGATTTTTCCGTGGTTGAACACCGCCACCCGGTCCGACATGGAAAGGGCCTCGCCCTGGTCGTGGGTAACGTAGATGAAGGTGATACCGAGCTGGCGCTGCAGGGCCTTCAGCTCTATTTGCATTTCCTCGCGCAGCTTCAAGTCCAGCGCTCCCAAAGGCTCGTCCAGCAACAACAGCTTGGGCCGGTTGATGAGCGCTCGAGCCAGGGCCACACGCTGTCGCTGGCCCCCCGAGAGTTGCCCAGGCCGCCGATCCCCTAACCCTGCCAGCTTGACCAGTTCTAGCATCTCCTCGGCCCGCCGGTGGCGCTCAGACCGGGGCACCCCCCGCACCATGAGCGCATACGCTACGTTGTCGCGCACGTTCATGTGGGGGAAGAGCGCGTAGTCCTGAAATACGGTGTTCACGTCGCGGGCATAGGGCGGCAGCCGGGAGGCATCCTGCCCGAACAGCACAATCTGCCCCGAGGTAGGCTGCTCGAACCCACCGATGAGGCGCAGACAGGTGGTCTTACCCGAGCCCGATGGCCCTAGCATGGAGAAGAATTCACCCGGAAAGATTTCCAGGTCTACTCCATCCACGGCTTTTACCGCACCGAAGTAACACGACACCCCGCGCAGGACCACGGCCGCCTGAGTTGATTGGTTTTGGGGTTCTTGCAGCATTTGTACCATCGTAGTGTGGCCTCGGGTTGAGGTTGGGGCAGGCTTTCCTGGGCCCCAACCCTACCCTGTTTGAGGCCTGTGGTGGCCTCTGCTCAGACCGCCTTCAAAAGGTAGTCCTCCTGTAAACCCAGAAGCCATCTTTTGGCATCCCGGCCTGCATCTTTCCCTGAGGGTCTCACCGACCGCTACGCGGTTAATGAGCAGTCTGGATTTCTTTACGAATCCTCAGCGGCCCCCCTGAATGGCGATATAGTCGCTTACCCAGCGGCTATAGGGCACACACTGGTTGTTCTGGGTACGGCACTGGACAGTCGGAGTGCGCCAGAAGAATATCTTGTCGAAGTCGTTGAAGCCCTGGTTCTTGCAGCCATCGGCAGGCAGCAAGGAGCCGGGGGTGTTGCAGGCTGCCGGCACCACGGGGTTGGAGCCGAACCAGCCCGCAATGTCGGCCTGCACCTTGTTGGTAAGCTGCCAGTTGAGCCAGCGGTAAGCGCAGTTGGAGTTTTTGGAGTTGGCCGCCAGCATGGTGGTATCGGCCCAGCCGGTAGCCCCTTCTTTGGGCACCACCCAGTCAATGGGGCGCTTATTGGCCTTGAGGGTGTTGACCTGGAAGATCCAGGTGGTCGAGGCCACCACACCTTCATTGGTGAAGTCCTGCACCTGGGCGTTGGCATCGTTCCAGTAGCGCTGGAGCAGCGTGCGTTGCTGGCGCAACAGCTTGAGCACCTCCTGGTACTGCCGCTCGTTGAGCTCGTAGGGGTCTTTAATGCCGAGTTCGGGCCGGGTACGCATCAGGTACAGCGCTGCATCGGCCACGTAGATGGGGCCGTAGTAGGCCTGGACGCGACCCTTGTTGCTTTTCCCGTCGGGGAGCGTCATCTCCTCGAAAACCACCTTCCAGCTATCCGGGGGGGTCTTGAAGACGTTGGTGTTGTAGGCCAGCACATTCACGCCAAACTGGTAGGGCACCCCGTAGCGCACCCCATTGACCACATACCAGGGTGCATTGAGCAGGCGACGGTCGATGTTGCGGGTGTTGGGAATCAGATTCCAGTTGATGGGCGCTACCACATTGCCAGCAATCAGGCGCTGGGTGGCATCGCCCGAGGCGGTGACCAGGTCGTAGCCGCCCTGGTTCATCAGGCGCACCGCTTCGTCCGAGCTGCCAAAGACCTTGACCGTCACCTTGCAGCCGGTTTCTTTTTCGAAGCCCGTAACCCAGTCGGCGCTCTTGTCGGTGGAGCCGTTTTCCACGTAGCCCGGCCAGGCCAGGATGTTAAGCTGGCCCTCGTTGGGCCCCAGGGACTGCTTAGCCCGGCTGGCCGGAAGCTGTGCTAGCGCCAAACCCGTCAGCATTGCCAGACAAATCACTGCCATGAACCATCGTGTGCGCATGCTCCCTCCTTAAATACGACAGCCCGGGGCCTGGCCACATTCACGCAGACGTCTCGAGCTGTCGAACTGCCCCCTACAATAGCGGGCCCGATTTGCTTTCAACAAGCAACCTGGGGTAATAGGAGATATCGGTAAAAGAAATGGCTATTGGGCGTTCGTACCTCGCATGGTGTTACTCGGAGACATTAGGGAGCTCGGCGTAGCTCATGCCGTAGACCTGCACCCGGCTGTGCTCCCCTACCACCACCAAGAACTGCCGGGCGGCCTCGCTCAGCACACTCCCCCGGCGCCAGGCCACGCCTATCTCTAAGCGTGGCAAATCCTCGAGCAAGGGCCGAGATTCCAGCCGGTCGCCCTCCAGGCTCCAGGGCCTGTACATCAGGTTGGGCAAAACCGCTACGCCAATACCCACCGCTACCAGGCTGCGCATGGCCTCAATGGAATCGGTGCGCACAGCCACTTGGGGAAAGCCGCTTAGGCGGTAGATTTGCTGGGTTACTTCCTCGAGCTCATCATTCTTCAGGTACAAAAAGCGTTCCTCGCGCAACTCCCCCAACGGCACCGCCTCCCGCTGCACCAGGGGGTGGTTGGTGGGCAGCCAGACCCGCCAGGGAGCCCGCAGCAGGGTGCGGGTCTCGAGGGCCTGCTTATCCACCACCGAAACATTCATCACCGCCACGTCCAGTTCGCCGTTAATCAGCAGGTGCTCGATGTACCCCCGCCGGTCTTCCACCACGGCTACCTGAATACCCGGAAACACCCGCTCGAAGCGGTCGAGCAAATAGGGCAGGTAGTAGGCCGTCACCAGGCTGGTTACGCCCAGATTAAGCTGGCCGGTGGTGGCGTCGGGGCGTTCGCGGATGGCCTGCTCGGCGTTGCGCAGTGCAGCCAGCACTTCGTGGGCATGGCGCAAAAACTGATGCCCGGCATGGGTCAGCATCATGCCCCTGGCGTGCCGGGTAAAAAGCTCGGCTCCCAGGGTGTCTTCTAGCTTCTTGATGGCCTCCGTGACCACCGACTGGGTTACGTTCAGGGAGGTCAGGGCTTTGGAAATCGAGCCCGACTCGGCCACGGCTATAAAGTAGACCAGTTGTTTGAGCGAGATTTGCACCGCAGGCTCCTATCGGCAAAATCGATGATTTAGATGATTCAAGTGTAACTGCTCGAGCGACCCCTCACCAGCTCTTTTGCAGCACTAATCTTGTGGTTGCAAACTAAATTTATGCCTTTGCTCAAACAGGTGAGCTGTTCAGGCTTATTCCTGGTGCTTTTGCTGGGGGGCGAAGTCCTTGCACAAACCAGCAAGAGCGAGCCCGACGTGCAACCCGGAAGAGTGTGTAACCCATCGAGCTGGAGCCGCCCCGAACCCCGCACCGAAGCCGAACGGAAGGAGCGCGAACGCTGGACAGCTTACTGGGAAAGGCTACAAAGTTACCTGATACAGCTTCCCAAGGATCCCGATACCCTGCTAGCGATGCCTGTTTATGGCGCACGGGTTCGGCAGGTGGCCAACACCTTTGGCACGACCCGCAGCGGCTGGCGTACCCACGAAGGTCAGGACATCTTCGCCCCCAAAGGAACCCCCGTTTACTCGGCCACCAGCGGATTCGTTTGGCGCATTGGAGAGGGGCAACTAGGCGGCCTCTACGTGTTTGTAGTAGGGCCGGGGGGGCGGCGCTACTACTACGCCCACCTCGAGCGCTACGCACCGGGCCTCAAGGAGGGCCAGAAAGTCACGACCCGCACCCTGCTCGGCTATGTGGGCAATACCGGCAATGCCCGTACCACCCCACCCCACCTGCACTTTGGGGTGTATTCGGGCAGGCGGCGCACCTGCGACTACCGGGTTATTGATCCCCTGCCGCTGCTGGTAGACCGAGACTGGCAGCGCTTTACCCTGAACCCGGCCCGAGGCCGCTAACGGCTTCATGACAGATCCCCTCGACCGTGTAATCTGAGCCTTCGGCGCTGGGCTTTCGGCACCTTGTTGAACGGTGATTATCGCGCTCTTCGCAGACGTGGTCGCCTCTCCTGCTGACCACTGTTTAGCTCAGGGCAAAAGATTCTTATACCAGACTCAAAAAGACAGTTCACAAAACCAAAAAAACCCAGGTTGTCTTTTTGAATCCTGGAGCACACCCTCCCGAACGGTCGGCGAAAAAAGCGTCTCGCTTTCCAAGGGGCGGTATCGCCCTCCGCTACGCGGATAACTTCCAAGGGGCGGTATCGCCCTCCGCTACGCGGATAACTTCCAAGGGGCGGTATCGCCCTCCGCTACGCGGATAACTTCGGTCGGGTTGGTTCGCAACCGTTCGGTAACGAACCAACCGAATCTGGCATGCGTCCCGGATGGCTCGATTTTTGTTAAGAGTGCTCTGATTCAAACAAACCTGTCTAGCAACGCCTCAAATTGCAAGGTTACCCCTACCCGCAGTCTGGCAGCGCAGGAGTATGCTGGGGGTTGCTATGGTCAAAGACTTCGATTTTCCCAGCAGCGCCTATGTAGGCGGCAAATGGCACCAAACCCCCAGAACTTTTGCGGTTAAGAGCCCCTACAGCGGTGAACTGCTGGCCCAGGTAGCCGACTGTGGCGAAGCCGAAGCCCGAATGGCCGCCGATGCTGCGGTAGCCGCCTTCAAGGAGTGGAAAAAGCTCACCGGTTTCGAGCGTGGCAAAATCCTGCGCAAATGGAACGACCTGCTCATTGCCCACCAGGAGGAGCTCGGGCGCCTGACCGCTTTGGAAATGGGGAAACCCATCACCGAGGCCAAGGGAGAAGTCCTGTATGCGGCCAGCTTTGTGGAATGGTGCGCCGAAGAAGCCACCAGGGTGAACGGAGAGCTCATTCACTCGCGTTTCCCGAACAAACGCCAGATGGCCGTCTACGAGCCGGTAGGGCCGGTGTACGCCGTGACCCCCTGGAACTTCCCCACCAGCATGATTACCCGCAAGGCCGCCCCTGCGCTGGCCGCGGGCTGCACCATCATCGTCAAGCCCGCCGAGCAAACCCCATTGTGCGCCCTCTATCTGGCCAAGCTCTGGGAGGAAGCCGGGGGCCCTGCCGGCACCCTGCAGGTGCTGCCCGCCTCCGACCCGGTTCCGGTGTCCAGGGTCTTGATGGAGGACATGCGCATCCGCAAGATTACCTTTACCGGCTCCACGCCTGTGGGCAAGATTCTCTACCGCCAGGGCGCCGACACCCTCAAGCGGGTCTCGCTCGAGCTCGGCGGCAACGCACCGTTCATCATCTTTGAGGATGCCGACATCGAAAAAGCTGTGCAGTTTACCCTGCTCTCCAAGTACCGCAACGCCGGACAGACCTGCGTAACCACCAACCGCATCTATGTGCACAAGAAGCTCGAGGCCGACTACGCCGGAGCGTTGGCCGAGGCGGTGAGCCAGCTCAAGGTGGGCGACCCCCTGGATACCAGCACCAACGTGGGGCCCCTGGTGGAGCAACAGGGTCTGGACAAAGTGGTCTCGCACGTGGAGGATGCTCTCTCTAAAGGCGCCAAGATAGCCGCCGGGGGCAAGCCCCTGGGTGGGCTTTTGTACGCCCCCACGGTGCTCACCGGTATCCAGCCAGGTATGAAAATTTTGGAGGAAGAAACCTTTGGGCCGGTTGCCCCCCTGATGCCCTTTGAGGACGAAGAACAGGCCATTGCCTGGGCCAACAATACCGACTACGGGCTGGCCGCCTACATCTGGACGAAGGATTTGAGCCGCGCCTTCCGGGTAGCCGAGGCCCTCGAGTACGGCATTGTGGGCGTTAACGACCCCGTCCCCAGCGCCATGGGCTCCAACCTGCCCTTTGGCGGCTATAAAAACTCGGGCCTGGGCCGCGAGGGGGGCCACTGGGGCATGGAGGAGTTCCTGGAGACCAAGCTCATCTCCTTTATGCTCCCATAAAAACCAAATCCTTAGCCACCCCTTTCACCCTTGATGGGTGGAAGGGGTTGGAGGATTGGGGTCAATAAGCCCAACCCGCACCGGTTTGCTTTCTGTATTCCGCAATACTTCGTCCCCCTCCCGCCCGCGCTACCCTGGCACCATGAAAGCCATCTGGAACGGTCGGGTCATCGCAGAGAGCAACGATACCGTGGTGGTCGAAGGCAACCATTACTTCCCTGCCGAATCGGTAAAACGGGAATTTTTGCGCGAGTCCTCTACCCACACCACCTGCCCCTGGAAGGGCGTGGCGAGTTACTACAGCCTCGAGGTCGATGGCCAGGTCAACAAGGATGCGGCCTGGTACTATCCCGAACCTAAAGAAGCCGCAAAGCAGATCCGCGGGCGCATCGCTTTCTGGAAGGGCGTAAGGGTAGAGCCCTAGCGAAAACACCTCTGCGCCGGTGCATGCCCAACGGAAGTAAAAAACAGCGCTTGGTTAGAATATGGGCATGGAACTCGTAGGTCTTCGTGGCGCTCCCCAAGAAACTCTTTCAGACCTCAAGGAAGCCCTGAAGGGCGTAGACATTCCCGAGGCCGCTGTTTTCTACATCACCGACTGGCAAGACCAGCGGGCCCAAGCCCGCTTTGCCGTATTTGTACGCCAGGGCCGGCACCGCATTTTGAGCCTGGACGCCTTCGGGCCCAGGTTTGGCCCCCAGGGCGATGCCGCACTTAAAGAGCTGACCCTCTGGCTGCTCGAGCGCGGCGTGACCGACTTTAAGGAAGCTGTAATTGCCCCTTCGGAGTACGGAGCGTTGTTTGAGCTCGAGGATGCAGAAGCCGAAAAGCTCATCCGGGCGGCAGCCAACCCCACCGATCCCATGCTTTACATCAAGCGCGAGTTTACCAGCCGCATGTAATGCTGGCCATCAAACGTTGAAACCAAACATCCGCATCTGACGCTTACCATCTTCAGTCATCTTGGCAGGCGTCCAGGGCGGGGTCCATACAAAGTCTACGTTGACCGCGTTTACACCCTCCAGGCGCATTACGGCAATTTCGGCGTCGGCCTTGACAATATCCTGCGCGGGACAACCAATGGAGGTCAGGGTCATGGTGATGTCCACCACGCCCCCTTCTTTGACTTCAGCGTCGTAAACCAGCCCCAAATCCACCACGTTAACAGGAATCTCCGGATCCCGCACAACCTTGAGGGCTTCCAAAACCTGCTCTTTGGTAGGCAGTGTCGTCTCGCTCATGATTTACATGGTACTTCAGGCCGGTTTTATACATCCTGTCCTGTGTTGCAAAAAAAGAGGAGCGACAACAAGCTCGCTCCTCCGGGAAGTCCACGCACTTCACATGAACCGCTTGCGGCGGCGGTAGCTCTTGACATCCTTGAAGCTCTTGCGCCCCCCCGACTTGGCCACCCCCAGATAAAACTCCTTGACGTCAGGGTTGGACTCGAGGTATTCCCTGGTGCCTTCCAGGGCAATCCGCCCGGACTCCATGATGTAGCCATAGTGGGCCACCGAGAGGGCCACCCGGGCATTCTGCTCCACCACCAGTACCGTCACGCCTTCCTCGGCGTTGATCTGGGCCACAATGTCGAAAATTTCCCGCACCAGTATCGGCGCCAGCCCCAGGCTGGGCTCGTCCAGCAGCAAGAGCCGGGGGTTGGCCAGCAGGGCCCGCCCTATGGCCAGCATCTGCTGTTCGCCCCCGGAGCAGTAGCCCGCCAGGCGGGTCTTGATCAGGGCCAGCTTGGGAAAGTAGTGGTAGATGCGCTCGAGGTCTTCTTTGACCTTGGCCCCGTCTCGCCGGGTGGCCGAACCGACCCGCAGATTTTCTTCCACCGTGAGGTGTTTGAAAACCCGCCGTCCCTCCGGCACCTGCACGATACCTTTGAGCACAATCTGCTCGGGCGGTTTGTTGGCGATATTTTCGCCTCGGTACAGGATGGAACCCGAGACGACCTTGCCATCCTCGGGCACCAGCAACCCCGAGATGGCCCGCAAGGTGGTGGTCTTTCCGGCTCCATTGGGGCCAAGCAGCGCAGTCACCTGGCCCTCCGGTACCTTCAGCGACACCCCCCGCAACACCTGGATGATGTCCTTATACACCACCTCTATGTTGTTGACTTCCAACAGAATGGGGCCCAGGTCTTCAGGATGCATATCACCTCGCTGCGAGCTAGTGGCAAATAGCCGATAGCTAAGTGGTCTGGTAAGTTTTATGTCATTCCGAACATAGCACAGCGAGGTGAAGAATCTGATGCGCTTCAGTCCACTGCATTCACTACCCCTGAGCAGTACCAGATTCCTCGTCGCACTACGTACACTTGGGAATGACGGTTAGAGAAGTAGGGTTCGTTTGAAGTATCCCGATGAGCTTGTTACCAGACCACTAAGGGCAAAAATCCCTTCACAATGTGCTATCGGCTTTGGGCCATGAGCCCTCTGTTACGGATTCCGCACCTGGCGGAACAGCGCGGAGGTAAAGGGATCGGTTACTGGAACAAACTTGCCTCCCTTGGCTTCCAGCACCCGCAGGCCCTCGGCCCCGGTCTGTTCGGTACGGGTAAAGTCAATCTCGATGCCGGCCTTGGTGGAAACTGCGAATCCGGGCTTGAAGGCGTTGGGCCCGTTCATCCCAATCAGAGCCTGATAAACAGTCTCGTTGTCAATACGTCCACTGAAGCGCTGCGCGGCCCGCTTCATAGTCTCCACCGCGATGGCCGCCGCCAGCATACCGGCGGTGTAGTTGGTGGAGTTGAGGATGTCGGCGCTGCGGTTGTACTTGGCAGCCAGTTGTTTTTGCAAATTGATGCCGGGGGCGTTCTCGTCCAGGGTATAGTAGCTGCTCGCCCACAAGAAGCCTTCAGCAGCATCGCCCGCCAGGCGAATTAGGTCGGCACCACCGGTGTACACCGCCCCCATCTGCTTAATCTTTTTATCCAGGCCCAGGCGCTTGGCATCCTTTAGAATGTTGGCTACCGGCCCGGCCACGTTCTGGTGGATGATGTACTGCACACCTGCTGCATCCAACGCCCGCAGTAGAGCAGTGTTATCCAGGTTGCCACCACCCACTTCCCGCACATCCACAATGCTCTGGCCGAGCCGCTGGGCAGCCCGACGGGCATGATCCACCACCGCCCGCCCGAAGGGGCTGGGGTTCACCACCAGGGCAATCTTGGCGTTCTTGTTGATGCGGTTGATGTATTCCATCAGCGCTACCACCTGCTCGGAGTAGCTGCTTACCGGCAGGAACATGTACTGATTGTTGGGCGGGTCAATTAGCCCGATGTGCGCCGAGGCCGGTATGGTCGGCATCTTGACCTCGTTAATCAGGGGCTTCAGTTGTAGCATGGCGCCGGTGGAGTAGCCCAGGTACATGGCCGGCTTGGCCCGATCCAGCGCTTCCTCAAAGATGCGCTGGGTGTTGGGGTTCTGGTACTGGTCGTCCCGCACGGTGCAGTTGAGGGTAACATTGGGAATCAGCTTCTGCTCGTTGGCATATTTGCAGTAATCCTCAATACCCGCCCCATACGGCCCCCCCACGTCCGAGGTAGGCCCGGTCACGGCCCCCGACCACAGCAAGTTAACCGTGCGTCCCTGGGCCATAACCAGTCCCAACATGGCCATCATCCCTAAAACAATCGCTCGCTTCATGACTCCTCCTGTTCCTCCCAACACTTCACTGTTTGATTGCAACGCGCATCACGCGATGTTGCCTGAGTTGCTGATAGCTGGTGGTAAATAGCCTAAAGCTTGGATGATCGGTTGGCTATCTGCTCTGTGCTATCGACCTAGTACTTAAACGGCCACGTTCGGAAATAACTTCGCAAGAGCCGCCACCAGTTGTATAGCCCCCTTGGCTCAAAGACCAGGAACAGCACAATTACCAGGCCAAAGGAAAGGGGCAACAAGGCCGAGGCCACGTCCACACCGGCTGGGGTAATACTCTGAACGAAGGGATTGGCCTTCATCCATTCCGACAGCCGCTCCATATAGAGCCGCAAAAACTCGATAAAAGCCGGGCCCAGCAGGCTCCCCACTACGGTTCCCAAACCGCCCACAATGGCCATGGCCAGAAGCGCCACCGAACGGGTCAGGGTAAACTCTTCCACCACCACGGCCCGCTGCATGTAGGCCAACAAACCCCCGGCGATACCGCCATAAAAAGCACCCAAGGCAAATGCGAAGAGTTTGGTACGACCCGGGTCCATGCCCATCGCATCGGCGGCGCGGTCGTTGTCACGGACGGCAATGAGGGCACGACCATATTTGCCCCGCAGCAGGTTACGCCAGGCGATTACCATCAGCACCAGCACAAACAGAATGACGTAGTACCAGAAGTAGTTGTGGTTGCGAAAGCCAATCTCGAGGCCCAGGAAGTTGCGCATCTCCACCGGAATCGCAGCCCCCTGGGCCAGCGCCGGACTGCGCCCCACCACCCAGACGAAAATCTCCTGAAACGCAAGGGTAGCCAGGGCCAGGTAAAGGTGCTTGACCCGGAGGCTGGGAATCCCCACCATAAACCCGAGAATGGCTGCCGTAAGGCCCCCCAGGGGAATGGTGAGCCAGAAGGGCAGGTTGGGCGCGCTCAGGGCCACGGTGTAGGCCCCCACCCCCATAAAAGCCGCCTGCCCCACGCTGATCAGGCCAGCGTAGCCGGTGGTGATATTGAGCCCCAGCACCGCAATGGCATAAATCAGGATGAAATTGAGCACCAGCACCTGCGAGCGCTCTAAAAACATCGGCAGGATGCACAGGGCCAAAAGCAGCAATACCACCGAGACAATCTCGCGGTAGTTGGCAAAGATAGTGGTGTCTTGCACATAGGAGGTGCGGTAGTTGCCGGTCTGGGCCCAGGGGTTACGCATAGGTGACTCCGGTAGGCTGAAAGCTGAAGGCTAAGGGCTCGAGACCGCTAAGGTTTTTGGCCTTTAGCTTTTGACCTTTGGCTACTGGCTTTCTCATACCCGCTCGATCTCCTCCGTACCAAACAACCCATGCGGCTTGAACCACAGCATGACCAGGAGCACAACAAAAGGCATCACATACTGCGAACCCCCTCCCACCAGCCCAATCTGACTGAAGAGCCCATCTAAGTAGGCCGTGGACAAAGATTGCAGGATGCCGATGATAATCCCCCCCACCACCGCCCCTGGCACAGAGTCCAGCCCCCCCAGAATCACCGCCGGGAAGACCGCCAGCCCGATGGCTATTAGACCGTCCTGGTTCAAGCCCGAGACCGCCCCCACCACAATGCCTGCAGCAGCCGCGGTCAGGCCCGCTACCGCCCAGGCCAGGGCAAACACCCGCTGTACCGAGACCCCTACGCTCATGGAGGCCATCTGGTCATCGGCCACCGCACGCATCGAAACCCCCAGCACCGAGCGCTGGAAAAACCAGCCAAACAGCACCAGGAAAAGGGCAGTAAAGCCAATGGCCAAAAGCTGCGGGTACGAAATGCTGATGCCCCCCAGGTTAAGGCCGCCCTGCGGCAAAAACTGCGGAAAGGTAAAGTTGCCTGAGCCGAACGGAGTCAGGTACATCAGCCCGTCCAGCACGCTGGCCAGCCCGATGGTCACCATGATTACCGAGATAATCGGCTGCCCCACCATTCTGCGCAAGAAAACCCGTTCTACCAGAAAGCCCAACCCGGCTGTGAGCAACATGGCCAGCAGGGCCGCCAGCAAAACCGGCAGCTTGGCCCATACCGCCAGCGCATAGGCCAGAAAAGCCCCGATGGCGATGAACTGCCCATTGGAAAAATTGATCACCCGGCTGGATTTATAAACCAGCACAAACCCCAGGGCCGCCAGGGCATAGATACAGCCCACCGCAATCCCGGAGATGAGGTTCTGCACAAAGTCAATCACGGCCCCTCCTACGCGCCAATCAGTTCTTTGCTGCTGTCGGCTTCCAACACACTCACCTCGGTAGATACCTTTTGCACCGTACCATCCTGGTATTTGAACTCGGTATCTACCTGCACCTTGCTGGTTTGGCTATACAGCGCATCCACAAGAGGTTGGTAGCGCTGCACGATGAACTTGCGACGTACCTTACCGGTGCGGGTCAGCTCGTCATCATCGGCATCGAGCAGCTTGTACAAGAGCACGAAGCGCTTAATCCGCAGGTGCTCGGGCAGCCCATCATTGACGGCCCTGACCTCCCTGCGGATAAGTTCGGCCACCTGCGGTTTTTGCGAGAGGTCAATATAGGTGGTGTAGGCGATCCGGTTGTCCTCAGCCCACTTGCCCACGGTTTGCGGGTCTACATTGATGAAGGCCGTCAGGTAGGGTTTCTGATCGCCAAACACCACGGCTTCTTTGATATAGGGGCTGAACTTGAGTTTGTTCTCGATGAACTGGGGGCTGAACATCTGCTGGGTGCTGGTGTGCATCACATCCGAGACACGGTCAATGACCACCAGGTGCCCCTCGGGTGTCAGGTAGCCGGCGTCGCCCGTATGCAGCCAACCATCCGCGAAGGTCTCGGCGGTGGCCTCGGGGTTCTGCCAGTAGCCCGCTACCACTGCGTCCGAGCGACAAAGGATTTCGCCCCGTTCGCTAATTTTGACCTCGCCACCGGGAATCGGCACCCCCACCGTATCGGCCCGCACATCGCCGTCGCGGTGCACAAAGGCAATCCCGATAATCTCGGTCTGGCCGTAAATTTGCTTGAGGTTGACCCCAATGGCGTGATAGAAGCGGAAGACATCCGGCCCCAGCGCCGCCCCCCCGGTATAGGCCCGACGCAGCCGCAAAAAGCCAAGCTGGTCGCGCAGCGGCTTGAACATGATCTGGTCGGCGAACCAGTAGGCAAGCCGCAGACCCAACGGCATGGGCTTGCCATGCATGCGGTAGTCGGCAGCACGGTAACCGATTTTGAGCATCTGCTGGTAAACCCAGCGGTTGAAGGCATAGGTCTCGGAGATACGCACCCAAATTTGGCTCTGGGTACCCTCCCATACCCGGGGAGGGCTGAACATTACGTGGGGCCCGATTTCCTTCAGGTCGCTCATAGCGGTTTCCACCGACTCGGGCATGTTGACGGCAAACCCGCCCGCTAGCGCCATCCCCACCGACATCATCTGCTCGCCAATCCAGGCAAAGGGCAGGAAGGAAAGGTAGTCGTCGGTGGGCTCGAGGGGGTCTACCTCCTGCAAAGCCACCCCCATGTGCAGCAGGTTGCGGTGCATCAGCATGGCCGCCTTGGGTCTGCCGGTGGTGCCGGAAGTAAGGGAAAGATGACACACATCCTCGGGCTTACCCAAAGCAATGCGTTCCTCAACAGCTCTGGGGTGCTGTTTGAGATACGCCTCGCCCAGTTTCTCCACCGCCTCAAAGCCCATAATCCAGGGATCGTCGGCGTAGACCCGCATGCCTCTGGGGTCCTGGTAGATCACCTTACGCACGCTGGGAATTTCACTACGGATTTCCAGCAGCTTATCCACCTGCTCCTGGTCTTCGGCTACCACAAAGGCCGCTCCGGTGTAGGACAGCACGTAAGCAATCTCAGGTGGCAGCGAGGATTGATAGACCCCTACCGAGATACCCCCCAAGGACTGTGCTGCCAGTTCGGCGTAGAGCCACTCAGGAATGTTGTCGGCAATCACCGCCAGCCGTTCACCAGGCTGAAAGCCCAGCGAGAGCAACCCTGCAGCGAAATTGGTTACGTGCCGGTAGTAGTCGGCATAGGTAATCTCGTTCCAGATGCCAAAATCCTTCTTGCGGATAGCGACCCGCCCTGGTGTTTGTTCAGCGCGCATCCGCAAGACTTGCGGAAGGGTATATTTTTTGAGTTCGTAGCCGGAGGGCATCATGGGCAACCTCCCCAAACAGGCCACAGGTCACAGGTTGCAGGTTGCAGGTCGGAGGTACGTTTGCTTCCTGGACCGAAGACCTGAGACCGCCTAAGCCGCATGATCCACCCCCACATAGGCTTCCTGCACTCGAGGGTTCTGGCTGACCTCTTCGGGGAGGCCAGAGGCAATCACCTGACCGAAATCGAGCACATAGACCCGGTCAGAGATATCCATCACCACCCCCAGGTCGTGCTCGATGAGGATGATGGTAGTACCCCGCTCGGCCCGGATGTCCAGGATGAAGCGCACCATGTCTTCTTTTTCTTCCAGGGTCATGCCGGCCATGGGCTCATCGAGGAGCAGCAGCTTGGGCGAGAGGGCCAGCGCCCGGGCGACCTCGACCCGTTTGCGTACCCCGTAGGGCAGATCGCCAACCAGGGCTTTGCGGTAGGGCTCGAGTTCCATGAAGTCGATAATCTCCTCGCAGAAGCGGCGGTTCTCCACCCCCACCCGCATGGCCCGGCCATAGATCAGGATGTTGTCCAGCAGGTTGTAATGCCCAAAGGTATGGCGGGCCATCAAGAGGTTTTCCAGCACCGACATGCCGGTGAAAAGTTCGATGTTCTGGAAGGCCCGGGCAATGCCGTACTGGGTGACCTGGTGGGGGGAGGCGTGGGTCAGGTCGTGCCCCTCAAAGGTGATGCGGCCCGTACTGGGGTGATAGAAGCCCGATATGCAGTTCAGCAGGCTGGTTTTACCCGCCCCGTTGGGGCCAATCACCGCCACCAGCTCGCCCTGGGCGACCTCGAGGGAAACCCCACTGAGTGCATTCACGCCACCAAAGCTGAGCGTCACATTCTCTACCTTAAGCTGCACCGGCCCTCCTTAGCTATGGTCTGTCTCAAGCTTATCCGAAAAGCAATGTCGTTGCTTGCGTCAGTCCTGGATACTAACAAACGAGCGTTTGGTTGGGGCTGAGTATAACCAGGCACTCCCTGCATGTCAACGTTTTGTGGCGCCATTTGCAAAAAAACGTTATATTACGGTTATTGCGGAAAATTTCGTTTTTTGTCATGGAGGCTGGCCGTCTCTGGATCGGCTCGAGGGGCAGCGTTGTTTTTAAGGGCAGACCTCCGCGGATTTTCCATCGCCTACCATCTGCCTCCTGGCTTGCCCTTCCCACCGCTTTTTTTGTACGCCAACCGTACCCCGCTTCCCGCCTCCGCGCAGTTGTGCTACACTTTTAGGGTTGCCTGGCTCGACCCGGCAGAACTTTTGTCTGGCAAATCAGGGGGTCGCAACCCTGGCCAGCTTTGGAGGAAGCGATGAAACGCACTTGGCAACCCAACAAGCGCAAGCGGGCCAAAACCCACGGTTTCCGGGCCCGCATGAAGACCGCCGGAGGCCGCAAGGTGCTGGCTCGCCGCCGTGCCAAAGGCCGTGTAAAGCTAAGCGTCAGCAGCGAACCTCAACTGAGCCGTTAGGCCCAGGGCGTTCGCATAGCTCCCCGCTTCTGGGGAGTTTTTTTACCTCAAAAGAACCGGGGGAAGGGGTCAGGGGGCAGAAAACCAATCATTCTTCCCTTATTCCTGGCCTTATCCCTGGTCCCTCACCTGTTCCCATGCCGTTCTTTTCGCTCAAGGGAGAAAAAGCCTTCCAGCGCCTTCGGGGAGGGCGCGTAGGGCGTGGAAAGTACCTGACGGTGCGCTGGTTTCCGCTGCGCCCTACAGCTTTCAATCCGGTGCGGGTAGGCATTGTGGTGTCCAACAAAGTTTCCAAAAAAGCCACTGTACGCAACAAGATTCGCCGTCGCCTGCGGGAAATTCTAAGAAAAATGCATCTGCCGCCCTGCGAGATGGTGATCGTAGCTCAAGCCGAGGCAGTAACTGCGTCCTACTGGGACTTGCTCAAAGATTTAACCCATGCGCTAAAAAAGAGCGGGCTGGTACAATGACACAGGTTGGTTTGCCCTATTGTGGGAACCTGGAGCGTTGGTCTGAAATGTTGAATCAAATTCTGATGGGTAGCGTGCGTTTTTATCGGCGCTTTATTTCGCCTTTGAAGCCGCCCACCTGTCGCTTTTACCCTACCTGTAGCCATTATGCGCTGGAGGCCCTGGAGCGCCACGGGCCTTTTTGGGGTTTGTACCTGAGCACCAAGCGCATTCTGAAGTGCCACCCCCTGCACCCCGGCGGGCTGGATTACGTACCCCAAGAACGCCCCAGAGTCCGCTGGAACCCCCTGGACTCGCTGAAATAAAAGGAGCTACTGGATGAAACGCTGGTTCTGGACAAGTTTGGCTTTGTTTGCCCTGGCCCCCGCTTTTGCCCTCACGCCCGAGTGGCGCGATGTGGACGTCAACAAAGATGGCAAGCCCGAAAAGGTGGCCGTCACCAACCTGGCCGACATCGCCTTTAACGAACAAGGGCAGCTTGCAGGCTGGTACATCAAGACCGTGCGCGCTACCGACTTCAAGGGCAACTACGACCGCGCCCCCAACCTGGTTCGGGCCGGCCAAACCTTGCCCGGAACCCTCGAGGGCTTCACCCCCAGCCAGCGTGAGTTTATCCGCCGTGAACAGGGCAACCCCGACGCCGACTTTATTGCCCGCTTCAGCGACGGTGAAACCACCCTTACCTATACCATTCACCCCCGCTTCCTGACGATAGACGTCGAGGTGCAAAGCTCCAGCCCCCGCAAGCTGGTCTGGACCGGTATTGGCGGCACCGATAGCCCCATCACCAAGTGGCTGGGCCAGGGCAATCAGGAGCCCATCAACGCAGGGCAGGGGCCCGCAGTGTACGCGGGCTGGCAAACCCAGAAAAGCGCAGGTTTTGCCATGTTCGTGCGCCCCCAGACCCCCACCCCCATCACCCTAACCCAGCTTAACGGGGCCGGTATTGCAGAGATTTCAGTTCCTGCAGGCGGATTTGGCCTCAAGGTCTACGGAGGCGCCAACGAGCTGGTACGGCTCAGTGTAGAAAACTTCTACGAGCTACCTGGGGTTTTCCAGCCCAATATCTGGGGTCAAATTTCCCTGGGGCTGCTTTGGTTGTTGGAAGAGGCCCATCGCCTTGCGGGGGGTAGCTGGATTCTAGCCATCCTGATCGTAACCCTCTTGATTCGCTTGCTGATGTGGCCCTTGATGCACCGGCAGTTCAAGAGCATGGCTGAGATGCAGAAAATCCAGCCTCTGATGAAGAAAATCCAGGAAAAATACAAGGACAACAAGGAGAAGCAGCAAGAGGAGATGATGAAGCTCTACCAGGAGCACAAAATTAACCCCCTGGGAGGCTGCTTTCCCTTGCTCTTGCAGATGCCAATCCTGTTCTTGATGTACAAAATTATGGTGGGCTACGAGTTTGGGCAAGGGTTTTTGTGGATCAGAGACCTTGCGTTGCCTGACCCCCTGTACATCCTGCCCATTTTGTACATTGTTGTGCTGCTGGCCTCGACCTGGCTCTCGGCAGCTGGTAACAAGGATGCCCTAAGGCAGGGTATTTTGATCAACCTGGTGTTTGCTTTCATTCTGTTCAGCTTTCCCGCCGGCGTAACCATCTATTGGTTGCTCTCGACGGTAATTAGCGTGGGGCAGCAATGGTTTATCAACAAACAACTGGGCCTGCCCATGTACCCAGCCAAAAGCTAGCTGTCCCATAAGCCAAGTACCGCTTAAGAAAGACTTTAACCCTACCCCTTGGCTCTTGCCCGGGCGCCAGAGGGGTGCTTTTTGCCCCTGCCTGGTAAGCTATAATCGGTCGATTACCTATGGATGACAAAAAGCGAGGACTTGATGATCTGTTATCCGACCTGGGGATCGGGGAGAATGAAACCGCCCCGGAGGTCGTGTTGAAGGAGGAAGAAGCAGCCCCCATCGTGACTTCGGCCACCCCGGAGCAAAACCCCAAAAGTGTATTGGAGCACTTCATGGTAGGGCTATTGCTGCGGCTTGACCCGGCTTACTCGGTGGACATTGTGCAGGAAGGGGAGCTTTTCCGGGTAGAAATTCTGGGCGGCGACTCCGGGCGGGTAATCGGGCGAGAGGGCAAAACCCTGCAAAGCCTCGAGTTCATTGCCAATGTGGCCATGGCCAAGCACTTTGGCTCGGCCTACCGGGTGGTGCTGGATGCCGCCGGCTATCGCCGCCGCAACGAGGAGCGTATCCGCCGCATGGCCTCCGATGCAGTGTTGCAGGTAGAGGTGAGCGGACAGCCCATCGAGTTGCCGCCCATGCGCCCCAGCGAACGGCGCCTGATTCACGTGATGCTTAAACAGCACCCCAAAGTGACCACCACCTCGGTAGGGGAAGGGGAAGAGCGCCATGTGGTGGTGCTGCCCCGGGATGGGAGCCAGCCCGCGGCAGCAGAAGAGGATGACTCAGGCGAGTAAAAGCTACCTGGAACTTTTGCGGGCGTTCCAGCAACGCCTCGAGGCCGCCCGAAAACCTGCTGCCGAGTCGCGCTGGATTTTGGGCCATGCTGCGGACCTGGACGACAAACAACTAGCCGCCCGGCTAATGCAGGCTGTTCCGCCGGATGTAGAACAGACCGCCTGGGCCATGCTGAATCTGCGCTTGACCGGCTACCCGCTACAACTCCTGCTGGGCCAGACCGAGTTTTATGGGCTAAGGCTACGGGTGGAGCGCGGGGTCTTGATCCCCCGGCCCGAGACCGAAGGGCTGGTGGAACAGGCCCTGGGGTGCCTGCCTGCAAAGGTAGAAGCCAGGGTGCTGGATGTGGGCACGGGCAGCGGGGCCATTGCCCTGGCCATCAAGGCCATGCGTCCCCAGGCCACGGTATGGGCCACGGACATCAATCCCAAGGCCCTCGAGCTGGCCGGGCAGAATGCCCTGGAACTGGGCCTCGAGGTCACCTTCCTGGAGGCCCCCTTTACCGCCGACCTGAGCGAGCTGGATCTGATTGTCTCCAACCCGCCCTACCTGCCCGACAGCTACCGCCCAGAGGCCCCGCCCGAACTGGCCTACGAAGACCCCAGCGCCCTCTATGCTGGCCTCGAGGGGCTCGATGTGGCCCGCGAGCTCTTGCCCCATGCCTGGAAGGCCCTCAAACCCGGTGGCTGGCTGTGGCTCGAGTTGGCCCCCGAGAACGCCTATACGCTGCTGGGGGAAGCCAGCGCGCAGGGCTGGCGCGGGGCCAGGGTACTGCGTGACCTGGCTCAACAACCCCGCTACCTGGCCTGCCAGAAGCCCTCCCACTCCCCTACTGAATCGGAAGATGAGGACGCCGACTTGTTGATCCCGGATAGCGAATAAGGCGGCGGAACCTGCATAAACCCGATAGAATCTGCCCTATGGACTTGCGTGCGTACCTGCAAACCGCCCTCGACGCAGCCTATCTGGCCAAAGGCATTCACCAGTACTACCAGGAAAAAGGCTTTACCCAAAGCACCAAATCCACCCCAACCGACGTGGTGACCCAGGCCGACCACGAGTCCGAAGCGGCCATACGCGAACTCGTCGCCTCGCGCCACCCCGAACACGTGGTGCTGGGCGAGGAGCAAGGCCAGGACAAGGAAGGGGCCTTTCGCTGGATTGTGGATCCCCTGGACGGCACCGTCAACTACGCCCATGGGTTTCCCTTTTATGCGGTGAGCATTGGCCTGGAAGCACACGGCGAGGTGGTGCTGGGGGTGATCCTCGACACTGCCCGCAATGAGCTTTTTACCGCAATCAAGGGCCAGGGCGCCTTTCTAAATGGCCGCCCCATCCACGTCTCGACAAGGGATACCCTGCTGGGCAGCCTCCTGGCTACTGGTTTTCCCTACGATGTGAGCAAAGATGCCGAAAACGTGACCTACTTCCAGCGTGCGCTGGCCAAGGGGCTCATGGTGCGCAGGCCCGGCGCAGCCGCCCTCGACCTGGCGTATGTGGCCGCGGGCCGGCTGGATGGTTTTTGGGAGGTAAAGCTCAACCCCTGGGACGTGGCCGCCGGCTGGCTGATCATCACCGAGGCTGGGGGTAAGGTTACGGACTTACAAGGCGAGGCCTATCGGCTGGGCAACCGCTACCTGGTGGCCTCAAACGGCCTGATTCACGATCGTCTGCTTCAGACCATCCTGGGAAAATGAGCGAAGCCTCGCCCCCTCCACCCAATCCAGCCGCGGACCCGGAGATCTTTTACCAGATTCAAAAAGACAGTTTACAATAACCCCATAGGTTGTCTTTTTGAATCCTAGAGCAGTTCGGTAATCAATCAACCGAATCTGGTATTTCTGGATAAAAGCAAGCGGGTCTGCCTGTAGCAGCCTGTGGGTTGCAGAGGCCCTGCCCATATTGTGGGCACAAGTACCCCCTGGGCGACTGCTCGGATTGAGCCTTTTCGGCTCGGCCCGGAATCAAAATATTGGCTAACCCATGCTGCTTACGACCTTGCGCCCGATATCTCGCCGGAAAAGAGCGTGCTCAAACTTGACTGCTGCCACCCCGGTATAGGCCCGCTCGAGCGCTTTCTTCAGATCCTCACCCAACCCCACCACGCTGAGCACCCGGCCCCCGTTGGTCAGCAGGCCCTGGGGGCCCCGGCGGGTTCCGGCCTGGAAGTAGAGCACCTGCTCGGGGGGCTGCAGGGGGAGGGATA
>NZ_QWKY01000053.1 GCF_003574035.1 Meiothermus hypogaeus
GGTGGGCATCGTGGGGGCTGGGGTGGCCCTCGTGTTCTTGCTGCAAAACGCCCCCGACCTCTCGATAACCCAGTTTTTGGTGGAAACCCTGACCGCCATCCTGATTGCCCTGGTGCTTTTGCAAATCCGCAACATTGGTCCAGTGCCCAGCGGTCGCTGGCTGGACAAGGCGGTGGCCCTGGGCTTTGGGGGCGTGGTGACCCTCCTGATGCTGGGTATGCTGGCCCAGCCCATGAGCCCGCACCTGAGCGAGTTTTTTGCCCAAAAGAGCCTGCCCGAGGGCTTCGGGCGCAACATTGTGAACGTGATTCTGGTGGACTTCCGCGGTCTGGACACCTTTGGCGAGATTACCGTGGTGGGGCTGGCCGGGCTGGGAGTCTGGGCCCTCTTGAAGCGCCTGCGTCGGGAGGAAAGGCCGTGAATACCCTGATTTTGAAAACGACCTCGAGGTTCCTCTTCACCCTCTTGCTCCTTCTTTCGGTGTTCTTGCTGCTGCGCGGCCACAACGAGCCGGGCGGAGGCTTTATTGGAGCCCTGGTGGCGGTGGGGGCCTATGCGCTGTTTGCCCTGGCCCACGGACTCAACGCCGCCCGTAAACTGCTGCCCCTGCCTCCCCTGCGGCTGGTGGGGTGGGGTTTGCTGGTGGCCCTGGTGAGCGCGCTGGTGGCCTTCTTCCTGGATAAACCGCTCATGACCGGTGTCTGGTTCAGCCTGTTTGGGGTGAAGATTGGCACCCCAGTAGTCTTCGACATTGGTGTCTACCTGACCGTATTTGGGGCGCTCCTGTCGGCCATTTTTGGCCTGGAGGAGTCTGCTCACACACAGGAGGGCTCCTGATGGAAATCCTGCTGGCTTTTCTGGTGGGGGGTCTGTCGGCAGTGGGGGTCTACCTGATGCTAAGGCCTCACCTGATCCAGTTCTTAATTGGTTTTCTGGTGCTGGGCAACGCCGCCAACCTGCTCATTTTTACCTCGGGCCGCCTGGGCAGCCAGTTTCCGCCCCTGGTACAGCCCGGTGGTACGGTGCTGACACCCATCGCCAACCCTTTGCCCCAGGCCCTGATCCTGACCGCTATTGTGATTGGTTTCGCCCTGGCGGCTTTTGGTATCGTGCTCTTTTTCCGGGCCCAGCAGGTGCTCCATACCCTGAACGCCGAGGCCATGCCCGAGAGCCTCGAGGCCGCCCCCGCCCCCTCGCCGGTAGACGAGGTCAGGGAGGAGCGCCGATGAGCTGGCTGCTGGTTCTTCCCCTCCTGATTCCCCTCGCCACCGGCATCCTGTGCCTGGTACTGGCCAGCCGCCCCGCCCAGCGGGTGCTGGGGCTGGTGGGCGCTCTAAGCCTGCTGGGCTCGGCTTTAGCATTGCTCATTCAGGTCAATGCGCGTGGCATCCAGGCCGTACAGGTGGGCAACTGGCCCGCCCCCTTTGGCATTACCTTCGTGGCCGACCACCTCTCGGCCCTGATGGTGCTCATTACCGGGGTGGTGGCGGTGGCGGTGGCCTTGTATGCCCTGGCCACGGGGGATGAGCTACGCGAACACCTGGGCTACTACCCCCTGAGCCAGCTCTTGCTCTTCGGGGTCAATGGGGCCTTCCTCACCGGCGACCTGTTTAACCTCTACGTCTGGTTCGAGGTGCTCCTCCTCGCTTCGTTTGTGCTGATGATTCTGGGCGGAAGCAAGGCCCAGCTTACAGGGGGGGTCAAGTACTTCGCGGTCTCGCTCTTCTCCTCGATTCTGTTTCTGGTGGCGGTAGGGCTCCTGTACGGCGCAACCGGAGCCTTGAACATGGCCGATCTAGCCACCCGGATGGGGTCGGTTGCGCCGGGTTTGCTTACCGCGCTGGCCATGCTCTTCCTGGGGGCTTTTGGTCTCAAGGCGGCGGTGTTTCCCTTCTTTTTCTGGCTCCCCGCCTCCTACCCGGCCCCGCCGGTGATGATCTCGGCCCTGTTTGCGGGCCTTCTGACCAAGGTGGGGGTCTATGCGCTTATTCGGGTCTTCACCCTGCTCTTCACCCAGGATGTTGGGTTTACCCATGGCCTGATTCTCTGGATAGCGGGTTTAACGCTGTTTTTAGGTGTGCTGATGGCGCTGGCTCAGGGGGAGCTCCGACGGCTGCTTTCGTTCCAGCTCGTGAGCCACATTGGCTATATGCTGATGGGCCTGGGCATCCTGAGCCCTCTGGCCCTGACCGGCTCGGTGTTTTATGCCCTTAATCACATGATTGTGATTGCTGCTTTGTTCTTGCTGGCGGGGCTTTTGCAGCGCTTGCAGGGCACCACGGTGCTGGTGCGGATGGGCGGGCTCTATCGGAGCCACCCCTGGCTGGCGGTACTCTTCTTGCTGCCGGCCTTCTCGCTGGCCGGGCTACCGCCGTTCTCGGGCTTTTGGGCCAAGTTCACCCTGGTAGCAGCAGGCTTACAGGCCGGACAGTACGCCATCGTGACGGTGGCCCTGCTGGTGGGCCTCTTGACCTTGCTCTCGATGGGCCTGGTCTTTGCCGAGGTTTTTTGGAAAGACGCGCCGCAAGCGTTGGGCCAGGCCCCTGGGGGCTGGGGTGGTCTGGTGGTGCCTGTTGTTTTGCTGGCCGTCTTGACGCTGGGTATCGGGCTGTGGGCCGAACCGCTCCTGGGTCTTTCGCAAGCCGCCGCGCGGGAGCTTCTGGAGCCTGGCCGCTATATCGAGGCCGTACTGGGGGTGAGCCGATGAGGGCCTTTGTGTACAACGTAGTGCTGACGGTGTTCTGGATGCTGGTGACGGAGAGCTTCACCCTCTCCAACTTCCTGGTGGGCTTTGCCATCTGCTTTTTGATTTTGCTGCTGGCCCGCCCCCTCTTTGATGCCCCCTCGAGGCGCTACTTCACCCTGGCCTGGAAGCTCCCCCGCTTTGTGGCCCTGATGCTCTGGGAGATTGTGCTCTCCAGCGTGCGGGTGGCCCAGGCGGTGCTCTCACCCCGGATGCCCATCAAGCCCGGCTTCATTGCCTACCCCCTCACCGTCAAGAGCGACCTGGAAATTACCCTCCTGGCCAACCTGATTACCCTCACGCCCGGCACCCTGAGCCTGGACGTCTCCTCCGACCGCAAGGTGCTGTATGTGCACGGGATGTTTGTGGATGACCCCCAGGCGGTCATCCAGTCCACCCACGATAGCCTGGAAAAAGCCGTTCTGGAGGTGACAAGATGAGCTTTCTGGAGGCAATGCTGCTGGCTCTCATGCTGACGTTGCCTTTTGCTGTTTATCGCCTGGTCAAGGGCCCCACCCTGCCCGACCGGGTGGTGGGCCTCGACCTGATTACCTCGGTTTCGGTGGCCATGGCTGCGCTCTATGCCCTGGTCAGCGGCCAGACCGCCTTCCTGGACGTGGCCATCGCGCTAGCCCTGTTCGCTTTTCTGGCCACGCTGGGTCTGGCCCGCTACATCGAGTACCGGGGCCACAAGGGGGACTGAGCATGGTGGATGTGCTGGTTTATGCGCTGGTTTCCGTGGGGATATTCTTCCTCTTCATCGCGGCCATCGGGGTGGTGCGGATGCCCGACCTCTACAACCGCATGCACGCCACCTCCAAAGCCGGCACCCTGGGGGTGGGCCTGATTCTGGTGGCGGTGGCGGTGTTCTATCAGGAGCTCTCGGTAGCGGCCCGGGCGCTATCGGCTTTGGCGTTCATCATCCTGACCGCACCGGTGGCCGCCCACGCCCTGGGCCGGGCGGCTTATCTCTCGGGGGTCAAGCCCTGCCGGGACACCTACATCGACGAACTGGCTGGGCACTACCAGAAAAACCACAAGCTCGAGTCGATAGAGAAACCCGCCCCTAAAAGCCCCCCCGAATCAAACGCCTAGGCGCTCGAGTTCGTAGGGCAGCATCTTCTGCCACCAGGGCCAGTCGTGATCCACATCGTGGCCCCAGTAGTCGAAGGTGGCGTATACGCCCTTTTGGTGCAGCAAGTTTTGCATCTCGCGCGTATCGCGGATGCACTCCTCCTCCCAGCGCCCCTGCCCCACGGCGAACACAATCTTGTTGCGCCGGTAAGCATTAAGCTTGTCCTCGTCGGTCAGGTTGCGTAAGTACCACAGGGGTGAGTTGAAGTAGGCATCCATGCCCCCTTCGTCGCCCACAAAGCCCCCCACCTGGTAAAGCCCCGAGAGTGCAATCAGACCATCGAACACTTGGGGATATTTGAAGAAGAAGTTGGCCGCATGAAAGGCCCCCATGCTGCATCCCGTGACCCACATGGTGGGCAGGCCGGTGTTCTTCTGCACAAACGGAACCACCTCCTGCATGATGTATGCGTCGTAGTCGTTGTGGCGGCGGGCCCGTTCCCAGGGGGGGATGCTCTTGTTGGTCCAGCTCTGAAAGTCTATGCCGTCCACACAAAAAAACTTGACCCGCCCCGCCTCAATCATGGGCGCGAGGGCCTGGGCCATCCCGGCGTGGCCTTCCCAGTCGTACCAGCGCCCGTTCTGCGCCGGGAACACAATAACCGGCTGACCATAATGGCCGTAGAGCTTTAGCTCCATGTCCTGCCCCAGGGCAGGGCTGTACCACTTGTGATATTCGGTGTACATATTCACCTCGTCGAGAGTCTAGCGCCCAGCGTCAAGAGCCACTTGGATTTAGGCACTTGACCCTTGTCCCTCGACTCTAGGCTCTTTCCTGGATGGCCTGGGCTGCTTGGAGCAGGGTAGACAGGTCGGGGTGGCGCAGGATGTAGCCATAGTTGCCAATGGCCCCCGCAAAAATGCCGCTGATGCGTTCGTGGTGAGCTACCAGGGGGCCAAACTCGGCCATCACCTGCTCGTGTGAACGCTTGTAGTGGATATGGTCTTTGCGGCCCACATAGGTGCAGAAATAGGGGTGTTTGGCCTGCTGGCTCACGCTGCCGTGGGTGAGCACGTTCACCCATTCCCGGAAGATGTCTATGTCGTTGGCGTAGTTGAACATATCGATCGAGAGGCCCCCGGGCGGGCGCATGTTCACTTCCAGGGCCACCAGGGAGCCGTCCTCCAGGCGGAAGAACTCGAAGTGGAAGAAGCGTTCGCGCACGTTGAAGGTCTTAACCACCTTTCGCCCTGCCTCGCGCAGGTCTTCGGGGATTTCCCGCACCATGTAGTAGTAGATGTCGGTATCCTCGTTGACCACGTCCATCACGCCTTTGGAGTACTCGAGCGAGCTGTCGAATACCACATTGCCCTTGATATCGGTTAGACCATCGTAGGTGACGATCATGCCGGGAATGAACTCCTCCATAATGTAGTCCACCGGAGGCTTGGTGGCGATGTAGTCCATTAACTCGGCATCGCTGTTAATTTTGTAGGTTTTGGCTGCACCCACCCCAATATCGGGCTTGGCCACCACCGGGTAGCCCACCTCCTCCACAAAGTCCTGGGCCTCCACCGCCGTGCGGCAGACCTTGCCCCGTGCAACCCGCAGCCCAGCCTGCTGAAAGTACTGTTTCATGACCGACTTGCGCTTGACCCGGTCCATGTCGGCAGGGCGGAGACCAAAAATGTTGAAGTCTTCACGCAGCATGGCCTCGGTCTCGAGCCAGTACTCACTCATGGAGTCGAGCCGGTCGAGCTTGCCGTACTTGTGGGTGAAGTAGCCCAGCGCCCGCACCAGCTCGTCGTAGTTGTGCAGGTCGGAGACCTTGTAGTACTCGGTCAGGGCGTATTTGAGTTCGGGCCGCAGTGAGTCGTATTCCGCATCGGCCAGGCCCAGCACGTTGTGCCCAGCCTCGCGCAAGCGCACGCAAAATGGCCAGAAGTTAGGGGGAAAATGGGGGGAGAGAAAAACTACATTCATGCCATGCCTCCTGGGCTTTGGGTTGACAACAGTATTCCCAACCGGAGGCTACAAATCAAGCTGAGAAGATAGTTTATGACCGATAGCCAGTCGGACGAAGGCGGGTTGCATGTCCGGCAGGTGCTTTTGGGGAGCATTTAGCAGAATGGCCCTGCTGCACTGGCCTCCACCGTTTCGGTCTTCAAGTCTTCCGGCCAGACCCCACCCAACAGCCCCCAGGCCCACACCATGTCGGCAGGAACGGGGGCCACAAAGTGCAGATACCTGCCGCTGCGCGGGTGCTGCAGGCGTAGTTCGTAGGCGTGCAAGGCCTGGCGCGCAATCAGGTCGGAGGGCTTTCCATACACATCATCGCCCAAAATGGGGGCGTGCAGATGCTTCAGGTGAACGCGAATCTGGTGGGTGCGCCCGGTGTGCAGGATGGCCGAGACCAGGGCGTGTTCTTGCACCGAGGCAAGCACTTCAAAGTCGGTCTGCGCGTGCCGGGCGGCCACGCCGCCCACATGCATGCGGGTACGATCAACCGGATGGCGGCCTATGGGGGCCGCTAAGGTACCTGCCGGCGGAATCCCCACTGTAAGCGCCAGATAACGCTTGTAAACGCTGCGCCCCGCGAAGGCTTCGGACAGCCGGCGGTGGGCCGCCTCGTGGCGGGCGACCACAATCACCCCGCTGGTATCTTTGTCGAGCCGGTGCACAATGCCAGGGCGCACAAGTTCGGGCCTGGGGGCCGCCAGGCGAACCTCGTCGGTCTCCTCGCTCTCGCCTAGCGAGACATCCAGCCCAAACCGCCCCAGGATGGCATTGACCAGCGTACCCGAGTACACCCCGGGGGCCGGATGGGTAATCATGCCGTCCGGTTTGTTAATCACGATCAGGTCAGAGTCTTCGTACAAAATCTGGAGCGGGATATCCTCGGCGGCCACCGTTGCCGCTACAGGTGGGGGCGGCTCTACCTCCACCGTCTCACCCCGAAGCTTGTAGGAGGGTTTGGTAATCACCTTACCCCCCACCAGGACAAGCCCGGCCTCGATCCACGCCTGGGCCCTGGCCCTGGAGGTGTTGGCCTCGAAGGCCAAAGCCTGATCCAGGCGTACCCCACTAGCAGAAAAACGCACCATCCAGGCTATTGTAGGCGATGGCCCTTGCCGCAAAGTGGCCGAATAACTTGATTTTTGAGGGGCGGCTGCCTCCCATTGGCGCTTGAGCCGTAGGATAACGGTGTGACGCCAAAACAACAGATCGAAGCCCTGGCCGCCAGGGTCAAAGAGCTTTCCGTTGCCGAGGGCAGCCACGACTGGTGGCATATCTGGCGGGTATGGCGGCTGGCAGAGCTAATTGCCCGGGCCGAAGGCGCTGATGTGTACATGGTGACGCTTGCTGCGCTGTGCCACGACCTCGAGGACTGGAAATACCCCCACGAGACCACCATCCGGCCCCTGCTGGGGGAACTGGGGGTTGAGAAAACCATCACCGAGCAGGTGCTGGAAATCTGCCAGCGCATCAGCTTCAAAGGGGTGGGCGTGGCCGACGGGATGCCCAGCCTGGAAGGCCGGGTGGTACAGGATGCCGACCGCCTGGATGCCATAGGGGCCATTGGGATTGCCCGCTGCTTTGCCTACGGGGGCTCGAGAGGTCGGCCGCTGTACGACCCCCGCGAGGTTCCAGTGCTGCACAAGAGCTTTAGCGAGTATCAGAACAGCAACCCCTCGAGCCTATCGCACTTTTACGAAAAACTCCTCTGGCTCAAAGACCGGTTGCACACCCCCACCGCACGAAAACTGGCCACGGAGCGCCACCGGTATACGCTGGAGTTCGTCGAGCGTTTCCGGGCCGAGTGGGAAGGTGAGCAGTAGGGGCTCTTGGTCATCCGCCCCCTGGAGGTTATACCCCCATCGTCACCATGTCCAGGGTTACGCAGTGAACATAATGCAACCGCTTTCTACTTGTATGATGGTGAGCGTGGAACCGGATTTGACCCTGCGGCCCCAGAGCCTGGAAGACTACGTGGGGCAGGCCAAGCTCAAGAAAAAACTGCGGGTCTACCTCGAGGCCGCCAAAAACCGGGGGGAGGCCCTCGACCACCTGCTCCTCTTTGGGCCACCCGGCCTGGGCAAGACCACCCTGGCCCACGTGGTGGCCTACGAGCTGGGGGTGAACATCCGCGTAACCAGCGGCCCCGCCATCGAGAAACCCGGCGATCTGGCGGCCATCCTGACCAACAGCCTGGAAGAAGGCGACATTCTCTTTATCGACGAGATTCACCGCCTCTCCAAGGCCGCCGAGGAGCACCTGTACCCGGCTCTGGAAGACTTTAAGATTGACATCGTGATTGGCAGCGGCCCCGCCGCCCGCACCCTGCGACTGGACCTCCCCCGCTTCACCCTGATTGGGGCCACCACCCGCCCGGGGCTCATCTCCGGGCCCCTGCGCAGCCGCTTTGGGATTATCGAGCACCTGGAGTTTTACACCGAGACCGAGCTGGCCCAGGGTGTGCAACGCGACGCTAAGCTCTTGGGACTGGCAATTGAACCCGAGGCAGCCCTGGAGATTGGCCACCGCAGCCGGGGCACCATGCGCATCGCCAAAAGGCTTTTCAGGCGGGTGCGCGACTTTGCCGAGGTGGCCGGTGAGCAGGTGGTGGGCCTCGAGCGCACCCGGCAGGCCCTGGACGCTCTGGGCATGGACGCCCTGGGCCTCGATGCCCGCGACCGCCTCATTATGCAGACCGTGATTGAGCGCTTTGCCGGGGGGCCGGTGGGCCTCGAGACCCTGGCCACCGCCCTCTCCGAAGACCCCGAGACCCTGGAGGAAGTCCACGAACCCTTCCTCATCCAGTTAGGCCTCCTGAAGCGAACCCCCCGGGGCCGCCAGGCCACCGAGCGGGCCTATGCGCACTTTGGCTATCCCCTGCCCGAGCAAAGCCGCCTGTTGGAGTAGGGTTCAGGGGCCGGGAACCGAGCCCGGACGGGGCATACACAAAGCCGGCTGGGGACAGGAAACCGGTTACCCCCAAAACTCTCCAGGCGATATCCAACAGCCCATTTTTCCTCTTTGAACCCCGGTCCCTGTCCCCTCTACCCTGCCCCCGCCCCCAGGAAGTGCCATACTGAGGTTGGGTTGCCCCGGGCAGCCGCCGAGGATACTTTGCCGTGATTCGGGCCAAGCTGGACGAGATTGAACTGGGAGACCTGCTGCGCACCCTCGAGGCAGGCCGCAAAAATGCGGTCATTAGCATTACTTGCCCCAAGTTGAAAGGCCGTATTCACATCCGCGAGGGCAAGATCGCCTACATCCAGACCCACCCCGGCCCCCACCTGGGCGAATACCTGGTGCGCTTCGACTATCTAACCCTGGAACAGGTGCAAGAACTGGTCAAATACCAGCAGCAGGAGAACCCCGGCACCCCTTTGGGGCTTTTGGCCCTACAACAAAAAATGGTCACCGAGGAGGAGCTCAACGATGTGCTACACGCACAAATCCTCGAGGCCCTGGCCACCATTCTGGCCCAGCAGGAAGGCGAGCTGATAGCCGAGACCCCACCCGTGGACGCCTCGCAGGTGCTGCTGCCCGGCGTCACCGACACCAGCACCATCTTGATGGAAGCCCTGCGCCGCCTGGACGAGTGGATGCGGGGCAGGGTGGAGCCCGAAACCGTGCTGCAACTTGCCGGCGACCCCACCCGTTACGCCCTTTCGCCCGACGCCTGGACGGTGCTCGAGGCCATTGATGGCCTCAAGCGGGCCCGCTCGGTGGCGCTGGAGTGCGACCTGCCCGAGGAGCAGGTCTACCATCTGCTCTACGAACTCAAAAGCCGGGGGATTCTGATGGAAGCCGACGTGCGCCCCCACGACCCGCTGCTGATGGTTTTGAGCGACTCCAACCTGATCCGCCGGCTCCTGCTGGTAACCCTCGAGCGCCACCGCTACCGGGTCATGTTGCCCCCCGACCTCGAAAGCGCCAAACGCATTCTGGAGCACCACCGGCTCCACGGGGTGCTGCTCGAGGGCGCCGACCTACCCGACAAGGTACGCCAACTGCGGGCCTTACCGGGGGGGCGCTTTTTGCCCATCTGGCTGATTGCCGAGCAGCCCCCCCGGGGGTTTTGGGTCAGGAACGCTCGAGTCACCCACATCCCCAAGCCCTTTGGTGAAGAAGATTTGCTTTCGGCCCTCTCCGTGGTCAAGCGTCCAATCTAATCTGTCGCCCTTTTGATACATCATTGCTGGATAGCCCCAGAGAACGCAATCCAGAGCGGATCCGCAAAGCTGGCTCACCGATAAGGTGTGTTCAGGGCCGATTCCCCAGTTTGATACGATCCAAAGGCCACTTCACTTATCAGGATGCCGAATGTCCTGGGGGGTTAAGCGGTAGAATTTACGTGTGGAACGGGAAGAATCCGCACTAAACCACTCGGGATTCGACTTGCATTTCTTTTGTTTTGATGACATACTCTTATTGATAATGATTACTAGTTGCAATAAAACCTCACGATACCAAAGGAACCCCTTATGAGCGCTATCGCAGCTTCTACCTCCCGACCGCAAAATCCCTGGCTATTGTTCTGGCACCATGAAGTCAAGCGGGGCTTTCTGCTCTCTGGCCTGACCCTGCTGGGGGTGGTGGGGGGCTTTGTGGCAGGGGCCTACGAACAGGTCTGGCTGCAAAATAGCCTCTGGACGTTGGCTTTTCTGGCCGGGGGGGTTCCCTCGGCCATCAAAGCAATGCGTAGCCTGTTCCAGGAGCGCAAGCTGGATGTAGACCTGCTGATGGTGGTGGCCGCATTGGGGGCCGCCTCGGTGGGACAGGCCGGCGACGGGGCCATCCTGCTTTTTTTGTTCAGCCTCTCCAACACCCTGCAAAGCTGGGCCATGAACCGCACCCGGCGGGCCATCGAGGCCCTCATGACCCTGCACCCCGAAGGGGCCAATGTGCTGCTGCCGGATGGAAGTGAGCAGTGGAAGCCGCTGGAAGCCTTGCGCCCCGGCGACCTGCTGGTGGTGCGCCCTGGCGAGCGCTTCGCTGCCGACGGCACTGTGTTGGAAGGCTACAGCGATGTGGACGAAAGCGCCCTCACCGGCGAGAGTGTACCGGTGGACAAAAAGCCTGGCGACCCCGTCAAGAGCGGCACCCTTAATGGGCACGGGGTGGTGCGGGTACGGGTGGAGCGGCCTGCCAGCGAAAGCACCCTGGCCAAGCTCATCAAACTGGTGGAAAGCGCCCAGGCCAGCAAGAGCCGCACCGAGCGGTTTGCCGAGCGCTTCGAGGGGCCCTACACCATTGCGGTGCTGCTTTCGGCCCCGGTGGTATTTGCCGTAGCCCACTTTGTGTTTGGCCTCGAGGCCGCCCAGGCCTGGTACCGCGCCATGACCTTTCTGGTGGTGGCCAGCCCCTGCGCGGTGGTGATCGCTACCCCGGCAGCGGTGCTTTCGGCCATGGCAGCAGGTGCAAGGGCCGGGGCCCTGTTCAAGAGCGGGGCTGCGCTGGAATCGCTGGCCCGAGCCAACATCTTTGTGTTCGACAAGACCGGCACCCTCACCGAGGGGCGCATGAAGCTGGTGGAGGTGGTGCCCCTACAAGGCTCCGAAGCCGAGGCCAGAGCCTTGGCCGCTGGCATCGAGCGCTACAGCGAACACCCCATTGCTCAGGCCATTGTCCAGGGCTGGGAGGGCCCCACCCCCGAGGTAAGTGAAATTCGGGCCGTGCGGGGCCACGGGGTGCTGGGTGTTCTGGCCGACGGTTCACAGGTCTGGGTGGGCAACCGGCGCTTGCTGGAGAGCCTGGGCATTGCACTTTCGCCCAGCGTTGAAGCCCAGATGCAAGCCCTGGAGGATCGGGGGCTGACCACCGCCGTACTGGGCACCAACCACTACCCCCTCGCCCTGCTGGGCGTAGCCGATACCCCCCGCCCCGAAGCCGCCCAAGCCATCGCCCGGCTCAGGCAGCAAGGGGCGCGGGTGGTCATGCTCACCGGCGACCGCAAAGCTGTGGCCCACCACATCGCGGTCCAGGTCGGCATTACCGAGGTTTACGCCGAGCTGCTGCCGGAAGATAAACTGGCGCGCATTCAGCAACTAGAGCAGGAGGGCACGGTGGTGATGGTGGGCGATGGTCTCAACGATGCCCCGGCCCTGAACGCCGCAGCGGTGGGGGTCTCGATGGCCGCTGGTTCCGACGTCTCGCTCGAGAGCGCCGACCTGGTGCTCATGAAAAACGACCTGAACCGCCTGGTAGGGGCCCAACAGCTGGCCCGCGCCACCGCCCGCACCGTCTATTTCAACCTGAGCTTTGCCCTGGGGGTGATTGTGGTGGTGGGCGCTTTTGCCCTGGCCGGAAAAGTACCCCTCCCGATGGGCGTTGTGGCCCACGAAGGCGGCACGGTTTTTGTGGTGCTGGTGGGGCTGCGCCTGCTGGCCCACCGGGTTCGCTAGGGCTTCCGCCATCGGTTCAGGCCTTGCCCAATACCCTCCCCATCTTCCCGGTGCGGAAGAAAGTAGGCTTGGAGCCTTTTACCACAATAGTAATACCAGATTCGGTTAGTTCGGCGCCGGATGGCGGCGAACTAACTGGGCCGAAGTTATCCGCGTAGCGGAGGGCGATACCGCCCCTTGGAAGGGAGACGCTTTCTTCGCCGACCCTTCGGGAGGGGTGTGCTCTAGGATTCAAAAAGATAGCCTCTGGGGGTCTTTGGTTTGGATGATTATCTTTTTGAATCTGGTATAAAAATGTGTCGCAGCCTTGGCAAGGCTATAGTAAATACGAAAACCCGTGGCGTTTAACCACGGGTTTCACTTCTCTGGTGGAGCTGAGGGGATTCGAACCCCTGACCTTCTGAATGCCATTCAGACGCGCTCCCAACTGCGCCACAGCCCCGCAAACAGCAAGGGAAAGTATAGGGGGCAAGGCCCATCTCGTCAAGCCTCATCAGCAGGACGCTCGTAGGGCACATCCAAACCTTCGTATACCTCGTCCAGACATAGGCTCATCTCCGGGCAAGGAATGGGAACACTGCCCTCCCCCATCACGTCCAGGTACAGCCAGTTCTGGCCCTCGCGGTAGTAGGCCTCGACCCGCCGTGAGAGGGAATCTATCAACACATACGCCCGCAAGCTGGGAATCTGGCGGTATTTGGCGAGCTTCTCCCGCCGGTCGGTAGCTTCGGTAGAGGGCGAGAGCACCTCCACCAATAGGCAGGGCCGCTCCTTGTAGTATTCGGCCTTGTCCGTCTCGCACACCACCATTACATCGGGGTAGTAGCTGGTAAAGGCATCTACCCGCAGCTTCATGTCGCTGCTGAACACCCTACACCCGCTACCTCGAGCTTTGTTCCACAACAGGCCTGAAACATTCGTAACCAACAGATTGTGGTTGCTGCTAGCCCCCGCCATGGCATAGAGCACCCCATCCACCAGCTCGTGCCGCGCCTGGGCCTTTTCCTCCAGGGCCAGGTACGCCTCAAAGCTAATGCGTTGCAAATCTCTTAGAGCACCCACCACTTCAGTCTAGCAAACTGTTCTTCCACTGGGGGCTCGTAGGGCAGATCCAAACCCTAGTACACCTCGTCCAGACATAGAGACATAGGCTCATCTCCGGGCAAATGGGAACACTGCCCTCACCCATCACGTTTGAGTACAGCCATGGCTCCGTCTGGATTGCTTCGTTGGCGTATGGCCTCCCCGCAACGAAGACGGTTTTGTAGTGTTTTATTGTCCAGAACAGCAAAAGCGAGTATCGGGCGGGTTGCCCTGCACGTAACGCTTTGGGGGTTGGGTTGGGTCAAATTCCACACGCTTCACAAAACCGGGGGCTATACTGCTACTTGGAGTTCGGGAATCGGCCCGCTCCCTCGAGGCCCCAAGCCATCTGCACTACGCCATACCGCACCCATACCCATATCCCGGTGCGGAACCCTAGGAGAAGTACCATGAAGAAGTCCGGTTTTACCCTGATTGAGCTGCTGATCGTCATCGCCATCATTGGCATCCTGGCCGCCGTGCTGGTGCCCAACCTGCTCAACGCCCGCCGTACCGCCCAGATCCGTGCCGAGCAGGCTTACGCCCAGAACGTCTATAAAACCGCCAACGCCGCCATCGCCGAGAATCCCAACATTGCCGAGGCATCTGTTGATACTGACAACTGTACGGCAAGCTACACTGTTGGTAGCTACAATGCTGGCGGAGCTCCTGGTACGCTTACCACCTGTGAGGTAGACTACGATCCCACCACCCAGTCCGTGAGCGTCACCTACGGCGGCGCCACCACCCCTGACGCTACCATTCCTTAAGGTAGCCGCCGCCTACCGTGGGTGGGATTGCCCTCAATCCCACCCATTTGTGCATCAGGAGTACACATGGTGCAGTATCGAGGCTTTACCCTCATCGAGCTGCTCATCGTAATTGCCATCATTGGGATCCTAGCGGCTGTCTTGGTACCCAACCTACTGTATGCTAGGCGAACGGCCGAGGATCGCGCCGCACTGGCTCATGCGCAAAATATATCCAAGGCTGCTTTTGCCTATGTAGCCGAAGACCCCAGCCGTGCAGTAATGACCACCAACGACTGCACAGCAGGCTACACAGCAGGCGGCTACATCGCACCCAGCCCTGGGGCCGCGGTAAGAACCTGTACAGTTACGGATAGCAACAGTGATGGCGTTCCCGAAGTGGTTGTCACCAGTCGGCTCGGAACTACCTATACCCTGCCTTAATACACGCCAACTTTGGGGGCCTCCCGTACGGGAGGCCCCTTTTTTGAATACACCGCCAGGTCGATAAAAGCTTAGCAGGCCCCAATTAGGCCAAGGCCATTCTAGTGGTCTGGTAACCAGGAATACGGTATGCAGTGTAGTCCCTCCAAATGAGCCGCACATTGCAATTTTGTGCAGTCAAAGTGCTTCAAAACGTGCCATAAAACAAGTTACCCGTGCGCTAGCGGGCTCCGGCTCAAACCACCGTATAATACCGGATTCAAAAAGACAGCTTACAAAAACAAAAACCTCAATATGTTGTCTTTTTGAATCCTAGAGCACTCCCTTCGGTCGGGTTGTTCGTTACCGTTCGGTAACGAATCAACCAAATCTGGTATAAGCATCATCCCCACCACAAATCCTCCAATCTGCACCCAGAAGACGACCCCCTCCTCGCCTATAGAGGCGTTGATCGGCTTCAGCCCTCTGGGTTGTCCTGGCGCCAAAGCGCAGAAGTAAACTCGAAAAATCGCCCAAGCGTTCCTCCAGGATGGTCTTCAAAATCGGCAAGGATAGTGCCTGATAGTCGTGAACGGCTACATTGCGGAAGCCAACCATACGCTGCATTCGACGCGCCAAATCGGCTGAAATAAAGCCTGCTTCCTACAACAGGCGAAAAGCATCACGCGAGCTTTGCGGCAGCCCCAGATGGTGCAAGCGCACCATATACATAGCCAGGTCAATAGACGCCTCACAAGCCCGTAAAAGGTTCAGGATAATGGCATCCTGACGGGTGAAATTCACAAATAGCTTGTCTTCGTGGCCTCGATACTCTTCCCCGATACACTTCAAGCAGCGCTCGATGGTAGCCGTCTTGCCCAAGAGCACCTCATCCATAAATCCGCCCCCCTGCGGCGGATGTCTTCCAGGGTGGGCCGCCGTTCTTCTTGCAGGTAGCAGTACTCCTTTAGCGCTCGAATCTCAAACAAATCGCAGCACAGGCGGTTTGCACAAAACACTCGTCGGCCCCGTATCACGATGCTGGCTTGAAAGGTGGGCATTCAGGTCAAGCAGGTCTAACTCGCTGGGCGGGCCGTTCTGGGGGTTCTGTTCCTGCAAGGAAAGCAGCTCTTCTGACAGCATGAATAGTGTCCAGGGGTCATAAGGAGCAGGGCCCAAAACGGCTATGTCCAGGTCGCTGCCCGGTTGGGCCCGGCCTGTGGCCCGGGAGCCAAACACGTAGATGGCCAGGGGTGAAAGCCGCGCTCGAATGTGTGCGAGGATGACCTCGAGGGTTTCTCGAGCTACTGCTGACACAGGCTTATTGTACGCTCACGCTCCATGGTGCCCTCCAGCTCAGCGCCGGAGTGACCGGGGCTTGGCGGTCCCCTCAAACCACCGTATAAGCACCACCCCCGCCACAAACCCCCCGATATGCGCCCAGAAGGCTATGCCTTCCTCTCCCATGAAGTCCCCTACAAACTGAATCAGGAGCCAGTAGCCCAGGTAGAGAATCGCCGGGATGGGAACGGGAATCCAGCCCACCAACGACAGAATAAGCGCCCTGGGATAAAGCACAATGTACGCCCCAAGCAAGGCCGAGATGGCGCCCGAGGCGCCGATCATGGGTATTTCGCTGGAAAAGCCACCCATCAGACCCTGCATAAAAGCCGCCAGCACACCCCCCAGCAGGTAGAACTGCAAAAAGCGCCAGTGTCCCAGGCGGTCTTCGATGTTGTCGCCGAAGACCCACAAAAACCACAGATTACCCAAAATATGCAGGATACTCCCATGCAGGAACATGCTGCTGAAAAGCGTGACCCACTCGCTCAAAGGGTCGGCCACAAAGCGCGCAGGCACAAAACCATACGCTTGGATCACCGCAGCAGGATCGGTGAGGAAAAACGCATACACAAAGCCCAGCAGGTTCAGGACAATCAGCAGGTAAACCACATAAGGGCGCCGATGAGCCCTGTTAATGTCGTGCAGCGGAAACATGCCAACAGCCTACCTTATCCCCCTGGCAGGAAGTCGGTTTTGTGCTTGACAAACATAGCGGGTTCAGAAGTTGAAAGCCAGGCCAACGCGGCCTTTCCAGACCAGGCGGGGGTCGTTGACCCACTGGTGGACGTTGAGGTTGAGGGGAGGCCCCAGGGTATCGCCGGGGTTATAGCGGGTAGAGCCCACCTGGATGGCGCTTTCCAGGAAATAGTCCACCCCCAGATCCAGCAGCAGGCTGAACTGGCTGTCCAGGAAGTAGCCTGCCCGCACCCCGCCGCCAAGGCCGAACTGGTTAGAAGCAAGCGCGTTGGGCGAACCACCCACCGTGACCGAGCCCGAAAACAGGTTGTAGCGGGCGCCCAGATACGGGCTGAGGGTGAAAGCGCTCTGGAAGTCGAAGGAATAGGACACATCCAGGCCCAGGGTAATGTTCTGGGCATTTTCGCTGCTGGGAGCGAATACGTTGTTATCTACGGCGTCGGCCTGGGAATAAGCCAGCGCGAAGCGCACCCCGATCTTCTCGCCCCCGATGTTGAACAGCCCCAGGCCAATCTCGCCAGAGAGCCCATTGAACCAGCCAGCGTTTAGCTGGAGAGAGAAGGTGTTGTCCCTGGCCCAGGCCAGGCTCAATGCCAGTACCCATACCATCGCGATTGCTCGTACCATATGCACCCCGTTTGCGATTCCAACGCACCGCTTTAGCTGTGTGTTACCTGCAGTTAGCTGTGTGTTACCTGCAGAAGGATAATGTAGGATGCACGGACTAATCAACTGTGGGGTGTATCTCGGCACCCCAAAACGAAAATCGATCGGTTTTTTGCGACCCTGAGGCGTACTCGAGGGGGAAGCAATACAGGCAACCCTCAAGCCTGCGAGCTTACTGGGCCACTTTGGATTGATTCGTCGGCCTACAGCCTCCTCGCGAGGTTCAGCAGTGTGATGGGCCACAAGCGCAACGTACATCCAAAAAGCAAAACTCCCCGGCGGGCGGGGAGTTACCGCAGAAGGTGGCTCATCCGTTGACGTGCACCTCAATGCGCCGGGGCTGGGCCGCCTCGGCTTTGGGGATGTCGAGGTAGAGGATGCCGTGCTTGAAGTTGGCCTCAATCTTGCTGAGGTCGTAGGTGTTGGGGATCACAAAGCTGCGCTCGAACTTGCCGTAGACCCCTTCCAGCCGCCACTGGTTGGCATTTTCGGGCTTGCTGAAGGGCCGCTCGGCCTTGATGGTAAGGGTGTTGTTCTCAGTAGTTACCTCGACCTGGCTGGGCTCTACACCCGGCAGGTAAACCGCCAGATGTACCCCCTGGGCGTCCTCGAGGGCATCCACCAGCGGGGTGTTGGCACTTTCGGCAGCAGGGGTGAAGAAGTTACGCAGCAGCGCGTTCTGGATTTGCTCAATCTCGCGGAAAGGGTTGTATCGAATCATAGCAACCTCCTTTACAGCAAAGAGTATAAAACCTGAGTATAGTATTGTCAAGTATAGTTAGTTGATTCACTCAGAAAATCGTTAGATCCATGCTACACCATGCTCACCGGGTCTTTCCGGGAAGATGCAGCCGACAAGGAACTGAAGTAACGCAGTTTTGTGAGCCTATGATGCTCCAGTTTCCTCGCTTCGATGGGAATGACAGGAGAATATGCGCACAAAGTGCCCGTGCACGAAATGGGTTAATGCGGGCTACAGCGGTGTGAAAGGTCTTGGAGTGAGTCTCAAGCTAAATAAAGCCTCCCCTTTCGGGGAGGGCAGGAGAAGACAATACGTGGAGCGAATTAGTTTTATCTTGCCACAACTGGACCTGTAAAGCGGGTCAAAACCGGCAGGTTACAAATTTACAAGTAGGGTTGCAGTTTCTGCACCAGCATATGCTTGGGCGCAGCCCCCACAATCCGCTCCACCGGCTGTCCGTTCTTGAAGAGGATCAGGGTGGGGATGCCCTGCACATGGTAGGCACTCTGGGCCAGAGGGTGGTGGTCAACGTTGAGCTTCACAACCTTGAGCCGACCCGCATACTCGCGGGCGATTTCCTCGAGCACCGGCGCAATCACCCGGCAGGGCCCGCACCACTCGGCCCAGAAGTCCACCAGCACCGGTACACCGGCCTCGAGTTCGGGGGTCAGGCCCTGGTGCGCATTGACCAGCCAGGGCAGGGGCTTCTTGCAGGCCCCACACACCGGCACCTGGCCGGCAGGGGGCTTGCCCAAACGGTTCTTGGCACCGCAATGAACGCAGGTAGCAATGTTATCGGTTGTGGTCATGTGGTCTCCTGCTTGATTACTGAAAGCCTACAGCGTAGCAACTATGGAAAATCCTCAAAACCTTAGGCATCCTACGCAACCGCTGCCTTGCGGGTCTCGAACTGCAAGCCCAGGGGGCCGAGGGTGGCATAGACGGTCGCGCCGTCGGGCACCTCACCCGAGAGAATCTTACGTGAGAGCGGGGTCTCGATCTCTTTTTGAATCACCCGCTTCAAGGGCCGGGCCCCAAAGACCGGGTCGTAGCCGCGCTCGGCGATAAACTGCAGGGCTTCGGGCGACATTTCCAGGCTGATGCGCCGTTCAGCCAACCGCTTGCGCACCGCACGCAACTGAATCTCCACAATCGCGGCAATTTGTTCCTTAGCCAGCGGACGGAAGACCACAATTTCATCCAGGCGGTTCAGGAACTCGGGGCGGAAGTGCTGTTGCAGGATGCCAAACACGCGCTCACGGATGGTCTCGTAGCTCTGGCCGGACTGGATGCCCTCGAAGATGAGGGGCGAACCGATGTTGGAGGTGAGGATGATGGCGGTGTTGCGGAAGTCTACCGTGCGGCCCTGACCGTCCGTCAGGCGGCCATCGTCGAGCACCTGCAAGAGGGTGTTGAACACGTCGGGGTGGGCCTTTTCGATCTCGTCGAAGAGGATTACCGAGTAGGGGCGGCGGCGCACCGCCTCGGTAAGCTGGCCCCCCTCCTCGTAGCCCACGTAGCCTGGAGGCGCTCCAATGAGCCGGGCCACGGTGTGCTTCTCCTGGTACTCAGACATGTCGATGCGCACCATGTTTTCCTCGGTGTCGAAGAGGCTCGCGGCCAGGGTCTTGGCCAGCTCGGTTTTACCGACGCCCGTAGGGCCCAGGAACAGGAAGGAGCCAATGGGCCGGTTGGGGTCTTTGAGGCCCGCCCGGGCGCGGCGAATGGCGTCCGCCACCGCGCTGATGGCCTCGTCCTGCCCCACCACGCGGGTGTGGAGTTCCTCCTCGAGGCGCAGCAGCTTCTCCCGTTCGCCCTCCATCAGCTTGCTCACCGGAATACCCGTCCAGCGGCTCACGATGCCCGCGATGTCCTCCTCGGCCACCATGGGGCGCACGAACTTAGCGTTCGCCATGCGGTCGGAAAGCTCGTTGACCTCCTGCTCGAGCCGGGGCAGCTCGCCGTAGCGAAGCTGGGCGGCCTTGTTGAGGTCGTAGGCCCGTTCGGCCTGCTCGATCTGGGTTCGGACTTCGTCGAGGCGTTGCTGGGCCGCGCGGAGCTTCTGCATCACCTCGCGCTCGGCCTCCCACAGGGCCTGCTGCTTGCGAATCTCCTCGGTGAGTTCGGCAATTTCTTTTTCCAGTTCTCCCAGCCTGAACTTGCTCTCGGCGTCGGTTTCTTTCTTCAGGGCCTCACGTTCGATCTCGAGCTGGAGTTTCTTGCGGTTAAGGGTGTCGATGGTCTCGGGGCTGCTTTCCAGGGCCATGCGCAACCGGGCGGCGGCCTCGTCAATCAGGTCTATGGCCTTGTCGGGCAGTCGTCGGTCAGCAATGTAACGGTGCGAGAGCTGGGCGGCGGCAATCAGGGCGGGGTCGGAGATGCGCACCCCGTGGTGCACCTCGTACTTCTCCTTGATGCCGCGCAGGATGCTCACGGTGTCCTCTACGCTGGGCTCGTCCACAAACACCGGCTGGAAGCGGCGCTCGAGGGCTGCGTCCTTCTCGATTTCGCGGTACTCGTCCAGGGTCGTAGCCCCAATCAGGTGCAGCTCACCCCGGGCCAGCGCGGGCTTGAGCATGTTGCCCGCATCCACTGCGCCTTCGGCCTTGCCGGCCCCCACCACGGTGTGCAGCTCGTCAATGAACAGGATAATCTGCCCCGCGCTCTGGATGGTCTCCTGCATGACCGCCTTAAGCCGCTCCTCGAACTCGCCGCGGTACTTGGCCCCGGCCAGGAGCGAACCCATCTGCAAGCTCACAATGCGCTTGCCCTTGAGCCCCTCGGGCACGTCGCCCTTCACAATGCGCTGGGCCAGCCCTTCGGCAATGGCGGTCTTGCCCACCCCCGGCTCGCCGATCAAGACCGGGTTGTTCTTGGTGCGACGCAACAGGATTTGAATGGTACGCCGGATTTCCTCGTCGCGCCCGATCACGGGGTCGAGCTTGCCCTGCTCGGCCAGTTTGGTCAGGTCAATGCCGTACTGCTCGAGGGCATTGTAGGTTCCTTCGGCATGTTCAGATTCCACTTTCTTACCTCCCCTCATCTCCAGCAGCGCCGACCGTATGGCGCTGGCATTGAGCCCCCCGTAGCCGGTCTCGGCCAGGGCCAGGGTGAGCGTGTCTATGGCCACAAACTTGTCCTTTAACTCTGCCGCCAGCTTTTCCGAGCGCTCGAGGATGCTCGAGAGCTTCCCCGAAAGATACTGCCCTCCCTCGGCCCCCGAAACCCTGGGGTAGCTCCCCAGGTCTCGGCTGGCGGCCTGCTGCACCGCCTGCAGGTTCTGCCCTGCCCGCTTCAAAAGCTGTGCGGGCAACCCCGAAGGGTCGCGGAACAGCACCGAAGCCAGATGCCCCACATCCATCTGCTGGTTCGAGTTCTCCCGGGCCAGCACCTGGGTCTGGGCCACCGCCTGCCGAGCTTGTTCGGTCCAACGCTCCAAGTTCATACTAAAAATAGTATGAAACTTGAGTGTAGTATTGTCAAGTCAAATGAGCCGATTACACAATATACAGGTTAAGGCCATAGGGGGCATTCTAAGGCCTTGTCAACACCGATTTTTTTCGTCATGCACTACAGCCCAAACGCGGTCGGCATATCCTGATTGGGCTTCAAGATGCTTATTGGAAGAGCCTCGAGCCGCATCAAGCCTACTTGGGCAGGACCTCCAGTGCCCCCCCAATACGACCGCCTACAACCTTTCTTTCTCAACTACTGCGCCAGCCGACCCAGCAACATGGCGTAGCCCTGCTTGCCCTTCTCGAAGCTGGAAAGCCGGAAGAACTCGTTGGGCGAGTGGATGAGCTCGTCCTCGAGACCAAAACCAAAGCTCACCGGGTCATGGCCCAGCATCTGCTTGAGGGTGCCCAGGATGGGCACCGAGCCACCGAACATGGTCTCAACCGGGGGCACCCCATAGAGTTCGGTGAGCACTTCCCGGGCAGCCACGCAACCCGGATGGTCGGCGCTCATACGGAAAGCAAAGGCCCCCGCTTCTTTGGTGCGGACTTGCAGGCGCACCCCCCTGGGCAAATGTTTCTCCAGGTGGGCTTTGACCAGCATCACGATTTTCTCGGGGTTCTGGTGGGGCACCAGGCGGCAGGTAATCTTGGCGTGGGCGGTGGAGGGGATTACGGTCATACCGCCGGGGCCGGTATAGCCACCCCACATGCCGTTGACCTCGAGGGTGGGCCGCCCGGTGGTGCGCTCCCAGTGGGAGTAGCCCTCCTCACCATAAAACTCTTGTAGGCCCAGTTTCTTCAGCTCGGCTTCCTCGTCCCAGGGAATTTTCTTGTACCACGCACGTAGCTCAGGGCTCAGGGGCTCCACGTCATCGTAGAAGCCCTGTACCGCCACGCTGCCATCGGGGTTGTGCAGCGAAGCCACCAGCTCGGCCATGGCGTGCAACGGGTTCTGGAGGCCACCGCCCCAGGTGCCCGAGTGCAGGTCGTGGCTAGGGCCCACCAGGTCGAACTCCAGGGCGCAAATCCCCCGTACGCCAAGCCCTAAAAGCGGGGTGGACTCGGAAAGCTGGCCGCTATCACCGTTGATGATCATGTCGCAGCGCAGGCGCTCCTTGTTCTGTTCAATGAAAGCGGGCAGGCTGGGGCTACTGATCTCCTCTTCCCCCTCAATCAGGGCTTTCACGTTTAGCTCGAGCGCTCCGTTGGCAATAAGCGACTCGGCAGCAAGTAGAAACGCCATCACCTGCCCCTTCATGTCGGAGGCCCCCCGTGCCACAATGCGGCCATCTACCACAGTGGGCTCGAAGGGCGGAGAGTTCCAGCGCTCGGGGTTATCGGCGGGCTGTACGTCGTAGTGGCCGTAGAAAAGCACCGTGGGTTTGTCCGGGTAGGGGCAGTACTCGGCCAGCACCACCGGATGCCCTGCGGTTGGCAGTACCTCGGCTTGCAGGAAACCAGCCTGCTTGAAACGCGCAGCCAGCCACAGGGCAGCCCGGCGGACATCGTCCTGGTGGGCGGGCTGGGCCGAGATGCTGGGGATGGAGAGGAAGGTGCGGAAGTCCTCGAGATGAGCAGCCTGGTGAAGGGTCAGGTAGTCTTTCCAGCTCATAGCAAGGCGATTCTACCGCCTCAGGGCAGATAGGGGGTCTCGTCGTCCGGCCCCTCGTAACCGCATACCCCCATGCGCGGCGAGTTCACCACCGGCAACAGCATATAGTCGTCGCCATCATGTTTTTGCTGTATATGCTCCTGGGCATGAGCCTCACAGAAAAAAGGGCTCTCCATCTCATAGGCGCACTCGGTGTCGATCTGGGTGGCCGGCTGGCCGCAAACGCTACAGGGCCAGACCGGGGGTTCATTGCGGGCCAGCAAGCGCAGGTTTTTGTTCTGGTAGCCCTCACGCTCACCCAACACCTTGAGCTTTAGCTCGGTAGTGGAGCCGAAGTCGTATTCGTATGTAAAGACACTACCCACCTGTACAACCTGGCTCAGCTTGGCCTGCATAGATTTAGATTCGGCAAGACCCCAGGTGCGATCCGGGTAAACTTCGTAGCTTACGCCCCGGATCTCGAACATACTCAGATGCCCACAGCACTCGAGCCAGATGTCCCGCAAAAACTGATCCAGCTCACGCAAGGAGGCACTGGCCCGAACCTCCACATCCAACCAGAAAGGTGAGGGTCGGTAAGCGTCCTCCACCCGAATGTGAAACAACCGGACGGGTTTCCCTTTGGCCTTGGCAGGGTGGCGCTCCACACACCTAACCAAGTGCTTGGTCATGCCAGCCTTGTTGCTACGGTATCCACAAAGCCTGCAAACCGCGTAAGAAGAATTGATTCTGGCCATACCTCACAATAGCGCACCCTGTGCACAGTGGACTACTCGTTGGTGCGGGCCATCACCTCTTCCAGGGTGGTCAGGCCCATAAAGGCTTTCTGGATGCCGTCCTCGCGCAGGGTTTTCATGCCACCTTTGCGGGCGATCTCCTTGATCTGGGTGGCCGACTGCCCTTCCACAATGGCCCGGCGGATTTCGTCGTCCAGTACCATCAGCTCGTGGATGGCCGCACGGCCCTTGTAGCCCGAGCCGTTACACTTATCGCAACCGGTGCCCTTGTACAGGCTCTTGCCGCGCACGAGTCATATAAAAAATTCGGTTGAGCAAAGGAAGGGGCTTCTAAACTGGATTTGTGAATAACCCAGAGAAGCCCAAAGATAGTGTAGCTTGCCAGAACTGCGGAAGTGTGAAAGTCGAATGTGGCGGC
>NZ_QWKY01000054.1 GCF_003574035.1 Meiothermus hypogaeus
GCCGCCACATTCGACTTTCACACTTCCGCAGTTCTGGCAAGCTACACTATCTTTGGGCTTCTCTGGGTTATTCACAAATCCAGTTTAGAAGCCCCTTCCTTTGCTCAACCGAATTTTTTATATGACTCTAGAATTCGTTGCGGGCTGCCACCCAGTCCATGCGAATCTGGCCCCGCGCATCCTTGAAGCGGAAGATGACATCGTACAGGTTGGCGTCGGCCGGGTAGCGAATTTCTTCAGCAAAGCGGCCCTGGTAGCGCTTGAGCAGGCCCGGACTGGTCTGGCCCGCGCGGCGAACCTCGACCTCAAAGCTGCCCTTGCGCAAATCGCCGCTTACCGTGACCTTTACGAAAGCACGAATGCCCGTGGCCCGTACCTGGTTCCGGGTTTCGCCGGTGTAGTTCCAGTAGTAGACCGGGGTAAAAGGGGCATAGCCCACCGCGAGACCATACCGCTCTGCGTAAAAGTATACTCCGCCCACAATCAGCGCCAGAAATAAAAGCGTTCGCACGCTTCAAGTATAAGCCAGGTGCAAATGCATCGCGCAGTGGCCTGCTCGGTTTTCGTCATATTATCGCCGACAACCAAAATAGCCACCGCCCCGCACCCCGCCCACATCAGAGGTGTGCCCATCGCGGCGTAAACTCTCCCACTTCGGGCGGTATGCTAAAGACCCTGCACAAATCGGTATACTTGGGGGCATGACGGCGGAGGAAGCGTTTGGCCTGCTGCGGATTGGGGCGGTGGAAATCATCCCCCAGGAGGACTTGCTCAAAAAGCTACAATCGGGGAAAAAACTGGTGGTCAAGCTGGGGCTCGACCCCACCCGGCCCGACATTCACATCGGGCACGCGGTGGTACTGCGCAAAATGCGGCAGTTCCAGGAGTTAGGCCACAAGGTAGTCATCATCATCGGCGACTTTACCGCCATGATTGGCGATCCCTCGGGCCGCTCCAGAACCCGCCCGCCCCTCACCCTCGAGGAAACCCGCGCCAACGCCAAAAGCTACGTGGAGCAGGTGGGCAAAATCCTCATCACCGACGACCCTAACCGCTTCGAGCTGCGCTACAACTCGGAGTGGCTGGAAAACCTGGGCTTCAAAGAGGTGATTAAGCTGGCCTCGCTCCTGACCGTGGCCCAGATGCTCGAGCGCGAAGACTTCAAAAAGCGCTACGCCGAAGGGGTGCCCATCTCGATTCACGAGTTTCTGTATCCCTTCGCCCAGGGCTACGACTCGGTGCCCATTGCCTGCGACGTAGAAATGGGCGGCACCGACCAGAAATTCAACCTGCTGGTGGGGCGCGAGGTGCAGGAAGCCTACGGCCTGGAGCGCCAGGTGGCCTTCATCATGCCGCTTTTGGTGGGGGGCGACGGACAGAAGATGTCCAAAAGCTACGACAACTACATCGGCATCAGCGAAGAGCCCAGCGAAATCTTCCGCAAACTGATGAAGATTGAAGACCAGTACCTGCAAACCTATTTTGAACTCTGCACCGACCTGAGCCCTGGCGAAATCAAGGAAGCCCTGGAGCAAGGCGGCCCCGTGGGGGCGCACAGGGTGCTGGCGCGGCTGGTGACGGGCGCGTACGCACAGCCCAGGATTCCCGCCCGTTTAGACCGCCCACTCTACGAATCGCTGGGCTACCGCTGGGAGGCTTTTGGGCAGGACCAGGGCGGCCAGAACCCCGTGGTGCAGCATGCCGAAGCCCGCTACTACGAAATTGCCCATGGGGGCATCCCCGACGAAATGCCGGAAGTGGTCATTCCCACCGACGAGCTTTCAGAGGGCCATATTTCGGTGGCAAGGCTCTTCACCCTGGCCGGTCTGACCGTCTCGAACGGCGAGGCCCGGCGCCTAATTGAACAAAAAGGCCTGCGGCTCGATGGCGAGGTGCTCATCGACCCCAGGATGGAGATTGCCCTTAGCAAGCCACTGGTACTCCAGCGTGGCAAGGACAGGTTCGTGCGGGTCAAGCCCAAGCCCGCCTAACCCTGCTCGAGGGGGCGAAAAGGAGTCTCGTAGCCGGTGGCATAAAGAACCCCCTCGTCCTCTTCCAAGCGCAACCGGGGCAGCGGGAAGCGCGGCGGCCCGTACACCGCCTTACCCCCCTTTAGCGGCTCATAGGCCCCAAAGTGGCAGGGGCAGCCCAGAAAGGGATGGTCGGTGCGGTAGTTGTAGGCAATGGAGCCGAGCTCGGGGTTGTCCACGTAGTTGACCACACAGCCCTGGTGGGTGCAGATGCGCGACAGGGCTAGAAAGTGGGCCCCCCCTACCGTCAGACCCCCCACTACCGGCTCCGAGAGCCGAAACACCACGGCCTTGAGAGGGCTGCCCTGGTAAGCGTACTCGAAGTATTTGAAGCGCCAGGGGGCGCCGAGTTCATTGAGCGCCGCAGCCCGTACCCGCGGGCCTTCGCGCCAGAGCGGCTCAGCGACGGCGGTCTTGGTGAAGTGGATGGAGTAGGTGCGCCAGGCCAGCCAGCCAAAAAAACCGGCACTGATGGCGCTGGGGATAATCCAGATCAGGTCGCGGCGGCTGATGCGGCGAAGGTTTTGCAGGTTGGGCTCGTCCATACCGTGCACCCACTAAACAAAGCGGCCCGCAGGGCTACAAACCCCCCAGATACTGCAGCAAGGCCTGCATCTCGGCCTCAGTCAGGTGGACCGCCGGCATCTGGCCCCGGCCCTTGAGGACAATTTCCCTCACCGCCTCCGGCACTTTACTGATGGGGTTGCCCTGCAAACGGGGGCCGATACCGCCCTGGGCCTGGGCCCCGTGGCAGGCCGCACACCTGGCCAGATACACCTGCTGACCGGTAGAGGTGGTATTGAGCTGGTTCTTGGCTGTTTGGATAAGGTTCTGAACCCGCTCGCGGGCCTCACCGCCGGCCTTCAGGTAGCCTTCCCAGGCCACAATAGCCTCGGCAGGGCGGCCGAGCTGGAAATAGGCGTTGCCCAAAAACAGCCAGCCCTCCGGCACATCGGGCTCGGCCCGCACGGCGAGCTCGAGGGCCTGCGCTCCTTCCTCGGGCCTGCCGCTCATGAAGAGGAGCATTCCAATGCGCCGCACCGCGTTGGCGTTGCGGGGCTCGAGGTCAATCACCTTCAGGTAGCCCTGCACGGCCCGCTCGAAGTCTTGCAGGTCGTAGGCTTTGTTGGCATAGGCCAGCCAGTCGGCGGCTTTGCCGCTCTGCTCGGCTTTGCGTTGCAGGCTGCCCAGTTCGCGGGCCTCGTTGCGGCTGGTGATGATGGTCTCGCCAGGCAGCCGGGGCACCGTGTAGGCCCAAAGCCCCGCCCCCAGGGCTATCAGGCTCAGGGTCACGGAGCCCAGCGTTACAGGGCTCAGGCGGCGAGGAACAGGTTTTTCACTGCCCAGCTCGGCCAGTTGGCGCTCGAGCCGCACCGCCTGGGCCAGCAGGCGTTTGCGCTCGTCTCCTTCAGCTTCTTTAGCCAGCGACTTAAGCACCTCGAGCTCGGCCCGAAGCTCCTCCGGGCGGGGGCTTTCGGGAAAGGGCTGGGCCTGAGTGCGGTAGAAGGGCCACAGGGCATAGGCCAGGGCCAGCCCAAACAACAACGCAAGTAGCAGGTAGGCAAATATCATGACGAACGCTCGGTATTTAGCTCGGCCTCGAGGCGGGTAATTTCTTCCTCAGAGACATCGTTCAGGGGTGCTTTGGCCTGGGCCTTGACCCTACTCAGGTAGCGCCACAAACCAAAACTCAGCAATCCCAGTCCTATCAAAGGGGAAAGCCAGACCCATAGGGTCAGGCCGCGAGCTGGGGGCTCGTACAGTATCCAGTCGCCATAGCGCTGCACAAAAAACTGCCGTATCTCGGCCTCGGACTTGCCCTCGGCCAGTTGCTCGGCAATGATGCGGCGCATCTCTACCGCAATCCCTGCATTGGACTCCGCCGCAGACTCCCCCTGACAGACCGGGCAGCGCAGCGCACGGGCAATTTCAAATACCCTGGGGGAGAGATCGGGCGGTGGGGTGTTGGGGGTGGGCTGGGCCAGGGCAATAGCCAAAAGCCAAAGGCCTAAAGCCAAAAGCCGGTTCCATAACGCTGCTCCTCTGCTGTCTGTTCCCCTCACCCTCACTGCAACACCTGCCTCAGATACCCCTGCAGCTGGGCCTCGGTCAGCTCACCGGCATGCCGGGCCAGCACGTTACCGTTGCGGTCAATCACAAAGGTCTCGGGTACGCCGTAGTAGCCATATTCGATGCCGACGCGCCCGCGCCCATCGTACACGCTGGGAAAGGTCAGGCCGTACTGCTGGACAAATTTCAGGGCCTCGCTTTCCTTATCCTGGACATTGACCCCCAGAAAGAGCACCTGGTCTTTGTACTGCTGGTGATAGCGCTCCAGTAGCGGGGCCTCGGTGCGGCAGGGGATGCACCAGCTGGCCCAGATGTTGAGCAATACTGGTTTTTCTACACGCTCACCAATGCCCATCTCAGGGCCGTACTGGGCGCGGTAGGGCTCCAACAAGGGCAGGCTGAAGCTGGGGGCCGGCTTGCCAACCAGCACCGATTTAAGCTCGTTGGGGTTGGGGCGTTGCATACCCCAGTAAAACAAGCCCCCCAGCAATAACACCCAGATGGGCCAGAACCTAAGCACGGGCCACCTCTTTTGCACCAAGCCTCAACATCAATCTCCTGCCGTAGGCGACATCTGGCGGCTGGACACCCGGGCCCCGCTGGGCCATAGGATGTACAGTGTACCCAGCACGATAATCAGGCCGGCAACCCATAGCCACCAGACCATGGGGGTCACGATAATCTTGAGGGTAGCCCATTGGCCATTTTCCTGGTCAAACTGCATCAGCACAAAATAGTAGTCGTTGTAAAGCGAGTACTTGACCACCGGCGTAGCCAGCGGCGAGCCCATCTGAGGGTAGAAGTTGAGCCGGGTTTCGTAGCGGCCATCCGAACCCCAGCCCTCGCGGCCGGTCGAGCGCACCTCAATGGGTGCAACGGCGGCGAAGCGGTTGTACTCTTGCCTCGCGCCGATGGAGAGCAAGCGCACCTCCACACCGCGGGTCTGCCAGGTCTCGCCGATCTGGAGGGTCTTTTGCTCAGTAAAGCGGTAGGTCTGGCTAAAGGCGATGGTCAGGGCAGCCAAAGCAACACCAAAGTGCACAATGTGCGAACCAAAGCGGCGCTTGTGGCTGGTTGCCAGCTCCATAAGCGCCTGCGTGGGCGAGATCCCCAGTGAACGGGCCCGCTCACCCACACCCTGGGCCACCATCAGCCAGATGGCGGTCAGATTGTAGGCAAATAGGCCAATAGCCAGCGAGACCCCCAGGCTCAGGCCCAGCACGAAGCCCAGCAAGGTACCCACCCCCAGGGCTATGAGCATGGCGGTCAGGTTTCGCAGCACCTGGGCGCTGGAGTTGCGCCAGGGCAAAACCGGCCCGATGCCCATCAGGAGCAGCATGAAAATACCCAGGGGGATGGAGACCTGATTGAAGAAGGGGGCCCCCACCGAGACCTTGGCCCCGCTCGCAATCTCCACCACCAGCGGCCACAAGGTGCCCAGCACCACCACAAAGGCAAAGGTGCCAAAAAACAAAGCCCCGGCCAGCAAGGCCCCCTCGCGGCTTTTCCAGCGCACTTCGCCGGCCTCGCGAATCTCGGAAGAAACCCTGGCCAAAAGCCCCAGCCCCCCCGCCATCACGGCGAGCAAAAAGAGCAAGAACCAAGCCCCCACCGGCCCGCTGGCAAAAGCATGCACCGACTGAATCACCCCAGAGCGGGTGAGGAAGGTGCCAAACACCGTAGCCGCAAAGGCCAGGGTGATAAAGGCAAAGTTCCAACCCTTAAAAAGCCCCTTGCGCTCTTGCACCTGGGCGGTGTGCAGGAAAGCGGTGGCCAGTAACCAGGGGATGATGGAGGCGTTTTCGACCGGGTCCCAGGCCCAGTACCCCCCCCAGCCGAGAATCTCGTAGCTCCACCACTTACCGGTGAAGATGGCCGCCGTCAGGAAGCCCCAGGCCACCAGGGTCCACCAGCGGGTTTCGAAAATCCAGCTCTGGTAGCGCCGGGCTACCATGGCCGCCACCGCATAGGCAAAAGGTACCGAAAGGCCTACAAAACCCAGGTACATCAAGACCGGGTGTACGGCCATCATCCAGTGGTTTTGCAGCAGGGGGTTGGTGCCCCGGCCATCGGGAGGTGGGTTGGGCACGGCATCAAAGGGGTGAGCCACGAAGACCATCACCGCAAAAAAGAACACCTGAACCGCAAACAGTGTACCCAGCGCCACCGGGGCCCGCCAGATGTCCAGGCTGTAGCCTGCCCGCAGACTTACCAGCCAGGTGTAGGCGGTCTGGAGCATGGCCCACAGCAGGATGGAGCCCTCCAGCGCCGCCCAGGGCGTGACCAGCTTGACCCACAGCGGGTTATTGGCGGAGCTATGGTTGGCCACATAGGAGACACTAAAGTCGTCGGTCAGAATGGCCCACTCGAGCGCCCCAAAACTCAGCACCGCCGCCAGCAGGCCCAGCGCCGAGAGGCGCTTGGCGGCCTCGAGGTAGCGCCCATCCCGCAAGACGAAGGCCAGGCTAGAAAGCACCAGGCCCAGCACCGAAAGAATGAGTGCAGCAACAAGGGAGACCCCTCCCAAAAGCCCCGGCGTCAAGAGAACCTCCTGTCCATCACTGGGTCTCCTCGATCAGCTTGCGCACCTGTTCAGGCGTCCAGCCCTCTTTGGGGGCCTGGTAGGTCTCGGAGTGCTTGACCAGAAGGTTCTGGCTCACAAACGTTTCGCCCTGGAACCTCCCCTCCACCACCACGCCCCGGTTTTCGCCAAAAAGGGCCGGTGGGGTAGCGCCCGAAGAACGAATAGGAACCTCCTTGACCCCGTCGGTTACCACAAAGCGGAGCTCGAGGGTTTGGGGGTTGTAGGAAAGCGAGCCTTCCTTGACCAGGCCGCCCAGGCGCACCTGGCGGTTCTGATAGCGGTCTATCTGCTGAAAGTATTCGCTGGGGGTGATGAAGTAGACCAGGTTCTGACCCAGGCCCCCAAAAATCAGGTAGGCCAGGGCACCGGCTACCACCATCAGTCCGATGATGTATTTGGGTTTCATGTATACCTGCCTTTGGTTCTACTTATTCTTCTGGTAGCGCCAGATGAGGTAGCCCAAATAACCAAACACCGATACATACACCGCCAGATAGGTCCAGACCACAAAGGGGTTGACCGGGTTCCACAGGGGGTTATCGGGCATCTTATACCTCTTCCCTGGCCGCCTCGCGGGCCGCAATGATGCTGCGTAACCGCACCAGACCGATAAATAGCAGCGTGAAAGCAGCCAGGTTGATCAGCATGGGAATGAGAATGGCCGCATCCACATTGATCTTTCCGGTGGTGAGGTCTATGGACTGTGTCTGGTGCAGGCTGCGCCACCACTTAACAGACATATAGCTGATGGGCACGTTGATGGAGCCCAGAATGGCCACCCCCGCAGCGGCCTTGGCCCGTAGCTCGGGGTCTTCGATGGCGCCCCGTACCACCACATAGCCCACATAGATGGCAAACAGTATGGCCGTGGTGGTCAGGCGGGGCTCCCAGTCCCAGTACACCCCCCAGGTGGGGCGGGCCCACAGCATGCCCGACAGCAAGGCCAGGGCCATAAAGATCAGGCCCACCTCCACCACCGCGGCTGCTACACGGTCGTGGTGGGCTTTGCGCCGGACCAGGTAAGCCACCGAGTAACCCAGCGCAGCAAAGCTGGCCAGATAGGCCATCCAGGCCATTGGGACGTGCATATGGAAAATTCGGGCCACAAAGCCCTGGCTCTGGTCGGGCGGCGCACCCATAGCCAGGATGAACCCCACCCCTGCACCCACCATACCCAGGCCCAGAATGCCCAGGGTCAGGCTATCCAGACGGTTGGTTTGATTGGAGCGTGCTAGCTGCATTCAAGTCCTCTCCTTTTATATGTATTCTGACCTGAAATAGATTAAGCGGCGTAAACCACGTTACATCTACAGACTTGAGTGGCTCTTGCGCCTCATTCAGTATTTCCAGAATACCCCGGCAGGGTAAGTTTTCGGTAATAATCTGCTGTACTCGGGGTTATAACCAACATAACCTATCCCTCGAGCATATATGGAAACACCATTGCGCAGACCGTCACGTAAATAACATCGAAGACCGCCAGCAAACGAAGCCAGTCCGAAAGCTCGGCCACCGGAATACCCTGGGCCAAGCCCTGCGTAAAACGCACCGCCGCCAGCACCACCGGAATCACCAGCGGAAAAAGCAAAAGGGGCAAAAGCACCTCCCGCCCCCGCAGGCGGGCCAGCATTCCCGCATAGAAGGTGGAAATGGCCGCGTAACCCAGCGAGCCCAGCAACAATACCACCACAAACCAGGCCCAGTTTTGCAAAGGCAGGTAAAACAACCCCGCCGTCAGCAAGAGCAGCACCAGCCCCACCAAAATTAGCAGCGAAAACTGAAACAGGAGTTTCCCAAAATAAATCCACTCCCGGCTACCGGGGGTCAGGAGCAGATCATCCAGGGTGCCGTCTTCGACCTCGAGGCCAAAAGCCCGCCCCGCCAGTAGACTTCCAGCAAAAGCCAGGGCCACCCACAACACCCCCGGGGCCGCTTTTTGCAGGTCCTGGGGGTTGGGGCCAAAGGCCATGGCCAATATAAATAGCATGACTGCCAGAAAAAAAACTGCCGATAAAATGCCCGTGCGCCCGCGAAACTCCAGTACCAGGTCGCGCCAGGCCAGCCAGAAAATCCGCTGCACAGGGCTAAGGCTATCGGTTTGGGTGCAGAACGTAAAGGGCCGGCGTAGAGAACCAGGGTGGAACAAATGCCGCATTGCGAATAGGCTACGTCGCAAAAAAAATGCTGCTATCTGAATTGAAACCTACCTGGGTGTTGGCCTAATGCCCCCTGTTTCATGGCGTTGTACCGGATTCAAAGGGGCAGTTTACAAAACCAAAACCCATAGGGTGTCTTTTTGAATCCTGGAGCGCACCCCCTGTCAGTCGGCGAAAAAAGCGTCTACCTTCCAAGGGGCGGTATCGCCCACCGCTACACGGATAACTCAGGTAGCCCTTAGCTCAACCACCCGGTCTACCAGGGAAAGCCAGCTTTTGTCATGGGTCGCAATTACCACCCCCCCAGAGGCCCTAGCAAAGTTAACCAGGTCTTCCAGCAAACCCCGCCCCTGTACATCCAGGGCGGCCTCGGGTTCGTCCAGTAGCCAGATGTCCGGGTTTTGTAAGCGCAAACGGGCCATAGCCAGGCGCTTTTTCATACCACTGCTGTAGCTCAGCACGGGCTTGTCGTGGGGAAGACCCACTTGCTTCAGGGCCCTGTCAATCTCGGCACGGTCATCAGCCCGTCCATCGAGCCGCAGAGCATAATGCAGGTTTTCGGCACCACTAAAATGCCGGTGAAAAGCAGGGGGATTGGCCAAAAAACCCACCCTTCCTACCAGCTTGATAGAACCCTGGGTAGGTCGCACCAACCCGGCCAGCACCCGCAGCAAGGTGGTCTTGCCCACGCCGTTGGGCCCTACCAGGGCCACCGCTTCGTGTTTAGCCAGTTGGAAATCCAGGTCGCGCAACACCCAATCCCGCCCGTAGCGTTTGGCAACGGCCTGGGCTTCAATCAGCATAGGTTTCATCATACGCGCTTATAGCAAATCCGATTGATTCATACTGCCTTCTACCCTTGTGGGAGAAGGTGGTGACATTCTACCCACTCTGGCCACAAAAAAGGTGGTTGCAACCGAGGTTGCTCTTGGGGTGTCGCCGGATGAGGGGTTCATCAAACGCCTCAACGTTACCTGTACAAAGTTTGTATTACTGGCCGATCAGGCTTTTCTCGAGGTTCAGCAGCCATTCGGGCGTAATCTTGATAAAAAAACTGTTGAGTTGGGTGAAGGTGCCGGTTAGCATCAGCACCCCCACAGCAATCAGGGCCACCCCCGCGGTTACTTCGGCCCAGCGAGAAAAACGCCCCGCCTTGCGTAAAACCGGGCGAACCCGGTCGGCAAAAAGGGCCACCAGCAAAAACGGCACCGCCAGACCCAGAATATAAGCCAACAAAAAGTAGACCCCCCCTCCGGCAGCGGTAAGGGTCAAAATACCGCCCAGAATCGGGCCAATGCAAGGCGTCCAGCCCAGGCCCAGAACCATACCCAGCACAAAAGCGCCCCAGGGCCGACTGGTATCGCCCTGGTAGCGCAGGTTAACCCCCCATTTGGGCTTCAGGCCCAGCATGTAAAGCCCAAACAGCACCAGAATCACCCCGCCCACCTGGCCCAGCAGTTGTCGGTTTTCGAACAATATCCCCCCCAGGAGGGTAAAGGGCAGACCCAACAACAAAAACACCAGGGAAAACCCCCCCACAAAGAAGAAAGCGTTAAAAAGGGGCCGTCCCCGCTCGCCTCCCAAATAAAGCAGGTAGGTCGGCACCAGCGGTAGCACGCAGGGCGAAAGAAACGAAAGAATCCCGGCCATGAAGGCGGCGGTCAGGCTCATAGCTGTCAGGATAGACCAGCCTGGCAAGGACATTCGTAATTCTTTCAAGAATTGCTGGGTATGATGGCAGCGATGCAAGAAAATATTCTGGAATATCAGCGTGATAAGCGCATTCGTATCATTCTGGAGGCGATTCCCGACGATTTGATGCTGGTGGACTCGGCAGGAAATATCCTCGAGTACAAAATGGGCAAAAGCGCCTACCACCTGCCCATGGATCGCTTCCTGGGCACCACCCTGGGAGAGCTTTTTGCCCCAGATGTAGTAGAGCGGCTTCAAGCAGCCATCCAGAGCGTTTTAGGCCATGAACCGGCCCAGGTGATTGAGATTAAGCTTGATGGGCGCGACCTCGAGGCCCGTGTTGTAGCAATGGAAAGGGATACTGCCCTAATTCTTTTTCGTGATGTGACCGTAGAGCGCGAAACCGAACGTCTGAGATCGGAATTCATCGCCGCTGTTTCTCACGAACTAAAGACACCGCTGGCTTCCATTCTGGGCTTTAGTGAACTGCTGCTGGACGACAATTACGGCCCCGGCGAACTCAAGGAGTTTCTGGAAAACATCCAGTACAGCAGTTTGCGGCTGAAGGATATGGTTAATAACCTGCTGGACACCTCCCGACTGGAGGCCGGACGGTTTAGTATCAGCCCGCAGCCGGTAGACCTCCAGTTCACCCTGGTCCAAACCGCCCGCAGCTTTGCCGGGGTAGCCAAGCTCAGCCAGATTCACTTTGTCTGCGAGTTGGACCCCCTGCCCATGATTGAAGCCGATCCAGAGCGCATCGGACAGGTGGTGGGCAACCTGCTTTCCAACGCTTTTAAATTCTGCCCACGGCAAGGCACCATCTGGCTTCGGGCCAGGTCGCATGGGGGGGTGCTGCTCGAGGTCGAGGACACCGGCCCCGGCATCCCGCTGGAAGAGCAGGGCCAGCTCTTCAGCCGCTACAGCCGCACCCAGAGCGCCATCTCGAGGGGCATTGTGGGTACGGGCCTGGGGCTCTACATCTCCAGGGCCATCGTGGAGGCCCACCACGGTCGTATCTGGGTGGAGTCACAGGAGGGCCAGGGGGCCAAGTTTAGCGTTTGGCTACCAGTACATTGATGTCGCATGTCGAAGGTCTCATGTCACGGGTCGGGATGCGTTCAGCTTCTGGCTTTCGGCTTTGAGCAACAACCTGCGCTGTCGCATGGCACAAACGGCAGGTTCATAGATTGCAGTACCCTAAAGCTATGCTACGCCTGACAGGTCTACAAAAAACCTATCCTGGTTTTGCGCTGTCGGTAACGCTCGAGGTCCGCCCGGGGCAAACCCTGGCACTCCTGGGGCCTTCGGGCAGCGGGAAAAGCACCCTCCTGCGGCTGGTGGCGGGCCTAGAGGTGCCCGATTCCGGCCAGGTCTGGCTGGATGAGACCGAACTGACCCCTCTGCCGTCCGAGGCCCGCCAGGTTGGGTTTGTATTTCAGGATTACGCTTTGTTCCCCCACCTTTCGGTTAGCGAAAACATCGCCTTTGGTCTGCGGGAAGCCCGGTGGGACAATGCCAGTATCCGCAAGCGCGTGGACGAGTTGTTGGACTTGACGCACCTATTCCCCCACGCCCACAAACGCCCCGAGCAGCTATCGGGCGGCGAGCGTCAGCGGGTAGCCCTGGCCCGCGCCCTGGCCCACCGGCCCCAGGTACTGCTTTTAGACGAGCCTTTGGGTGCGCTGGACCTAAAGCTGCGCCAGGAGTTGCTGTTAGAGCTGCGGGCCATTTTGCGCCAGACGGCGGTGCCCACCATTGTGGTAACGCATGACCAGTCCGAGGCTTTTGTAATTGCCCATCAAGTGACCCTATTGCGAGAAGGTACCATTGTGCAGCAGGGCACACCTGAACAACTTTTCAACCGGCCTAAGAATCGCTGGGTGGCCACCTTTCTGGGCCACCGCAATGTTTTTACCACCGAGCAGAGCCGACAGATGGGCTTGCCCGCCCGCCCACATCTACTGCCCCAGGAGGCCCTCATGCTGGGGGAAGGGGAAGAAGCCAGGGTACAGGAGCGAATCTTCAAAGGTTTCACAGTGGCCCTGGAGCTGGCCTGGCGCGGTCAGAGGCTTTATCTGGAAGGCCCGGAACCTGGCCTTCATCCGGGCGACACCGCCCGCATCCGGGTAGATTGGTCGAAGGTAGTTCCACTGGAGGAAGAAGGCGAAAAAAATGAACTCCGGGAGCTCTTAGGCACCCAGACCACGAGCATAAAACCTTAGAAGCCCATGCGCTGTGCAGGATTCGGATATTCTGACACATGACGCTTGGCCCTGGTTTCTCATGCGCACCTTCAGCATCTTACTTAGCGGTTCGCTCACGCCTACCCTGCGGCTCAAAGCCCAGATAGCTGGGAGCCGGGTTATTGCAGCCGATGGCGGTATGGCACACGCCGGGCCCCTGGGACTCGAGCCAGAGTTGTGGGTCGGCGACTTCGACTCGGCCTCGGCGGAACTCCAGCAGACCTACGCCCATGTGCCCCGCGAGGAGCACCCGACGGGCAAGGACTTTACCGATGGCGAGCTGGCCATCGAGGCAGCCCTGGCCCGGGGGGCCGAGCGGCTGATACTGGTAGGGGCCATGGGCGGTCAGACCGATCAAGCCCTGGCCCATATGCTGCTGGGAGTTCGGCTAGCAGGCCAGGGTATTCCAACCCTGCTCAGCTCGGGCAACGAGGAGGCCCACCCCCTGTTGCCGGGCACCCTGCAACTGGATTTGCCCCCCTTGAGTAAGTTAAGTTTGTTGCCGTTGGGCGGTTTTATCGGCCTGAGTCTTCGCGGTGTTCGCTGGCCGCTCCAGAATGCCGAGATACCCCTGGGCAGTACCCGCACCCTTTCTAATCTAGCTTTGGGGCGGGTAGAGATTGAGCTCGAGGCCGGTTACGGGGTATTGATTGCCTACCCAGAACCTGCCACTTTGTGAAATTCATCCAAAAAGAGCCCCAACTCTTCAGCCAGGTGCTCTTGCTCGAGCATGGCTTGCTCAAACTTCAGCGGTTCATCCAGCAATTCGGGCAAGCGAAGCCATCCCAGGTAGTAACGCCCGGCCAGACCCGGCTTTTTAAGCCGGAGCCGCTCGGTGCCCGATAGAAGGGTTTCAAAACCCTCGGGGCTACATAGCACCGGATACTGCACTGGAGAGAGTCGCCTCAGAAAAGCCTTGAGTAGACCCGGATTTGACCAGAAGCCGTAGTTGAGGTCATCGGAGATCTGTTCGATACGGGAGAGCAAAGCGGGGTCGCCCTGACGGCCCACCAGCTTGCGAATCAGTTCGCTGCGCCGCAGGCGCAAGGTCGCGTACTCACTGAGCGAGTAGAGCTTGCCGGGATAAAAGTCCAGGGCCTCGCGCAGCCGGTGCGCCATGGCATAGTCCTGGTACTCCCGGAAGGGATCCACGACCCTATTGTGCGACATGGAAGCAGATTAATGGAAGATTACCCCTGTTCGTGGGGTTATACCGGATTCAAGACCTTTGTCAAATCCAAAAGCCCTTAAGGCTGTCTTTTTGAATCCTGAAGCACACCCCTCCCGAACGGTCGGCAAAGAAAGCGTCTCGCTTTCCAAGGGGCGGTATCGCCCTCCGCTACGCGGATAACTTCGGCCCTGTTGGTTCGCCACCGTTCGGCGACGAACCAACCAAATCCGGTATTGTTCTCATGATTTAGTGTGTGTGTATCGCGGTATATTCAGGTATGGACACCCGAGGCTGGGTTCTCAAAGCCATTGAAAGTTTACGTTTTGCCAGCGAGAAAGAAATTGTGCGCTGGCTGGACGAGGAAGGCGAAAGCCTGTCCAAAGACGAGCTTCAGCGTACCCTCGAGCACCTGCTCCAGGAGGGTCAGCTCGAGCTCAAAAACGATCTGTTCCGCCTCAAGCGCAAGGATGGCAGCCACCAGGCCTTTAACAACCTGTTCAAAGATTAGGTTATGACCTTGTTGGTTTTGTGATACGCGAGCGCTCCCTTGCATTCAATGTTCCTTCGCACAACCAGATTCTTTGTTGGCTACTCTTCCTCGGGATGACAGGGCGATTTTTTACGCAGATGAGTCCCGTGTAACCTGTTGTATTGACATATTTAGATTTATCAATGTATTGTAGCAATATGAGTTCCCTGGTATTGCAGCCAGACGCAAGGGGCCCGGAAAAAAGTGTGCTCGAGGCCAGCGCCTTAGTATTCAAAGCCCTTTCCGACCCAGCCCGGCTCAAGATTCTGGCCCACCTGGCCCAAAACCAAAACCCAGATGGCGCCTGTTGTGGCCCCCAACCGGGGTTGTGCGCCTGCGACTTGGAAACCGTGACCGGGCTTTCTCAGCCCACCGTGTCGCACCACATGAAGTGCCTGGTCTCGGTCCATCTGGTCAAGGGCGAAAAACGGGGCAAATGGATGTATTACCGGATTGACCCCAGGGGTTTTGCCCTGATCAAGACCTTTTTACCGACTATCGGTGGTTAATTTCAAAAACCGCAGGGAGGAACGTATGAAAACACAAGAACTGCTCGAGGCCCTAGCCCCCCACCAGAACAAACCGCTGGTCTTCAAGTATGGCCAGGACCAGCAGATCGCCCCCGGCTACCACGTTACCGAGGTCATGAACGTCACCTACGAGAGCATGGATTGCGGCGGACAGGCCAACTTCTGGCGCGAGACCGTGGTACAGCTTATGGGGCCAGGCCCGGACGACAAACCCGAATTCATGACAGTACAAAAGTTCCTTAGCATTTATAACCGGGTCGCAGCCTCGGTATCGGTACGGGCAGATACAGAAGTTCGCTTCGAGTACGGGAATACTGACCTTCCCGCCATTCACTACCATGTGGGCTCGATTGCCCTCGAGGGCGACCATCTGGTGGTGCACCTGATGCCTCCCGGCGTAACTTGCAAGGCCCGTGAGCGGGCCAGCAATGCGTGCTGTGGAGCGTTGCTCGAGCTGGACATGGCAACCCCGTCTGCTCGTTGCTGCTGAGTGTGGGTGGGTGCATGAATCGCCCTCGTGAACAACGGTTCAGCCCATACTTACAAACCCTTTTGGACCATAAGCTAGAGGAATCATGATTACCTACTGCACCGCCACTACCGACGATTTGCCCGAGATAAAGGCCCTGCTAAACGATGCCCACCTGCCCACAGCAGGTCTGGAAGCACACATTCTAAATTTCATCCTGGCCCTCGACGGCGAAAAGGTGGTGGGGTGCGCGGGCCTGGAAGTCCATCAAGATAGCGGTCTCTTGCGCTCTGTGGTGGTCGCGCCGGGCTATCGCGCCCACAGAATTGGGGCCAAGCTGACCGAGGGCATGATTGAGCTGGCCCAACAAAAAAGCCTGACCTCTGTCTCGCTCCTGACCGAGACGGCCCAGGATTACTTTCCTCGCTTTGGCTTTGTGCAGGTCACGCATGCAGAACTGCCTGCGGCCCTGAGTGCTTCAGAGGAACTCCAGGGTGCGTGCCCGGACACCGCCACCGCCATGCTGCTCAAACTCGAGTAGCCGCTGGCCTTCAGACATGTGGCATGAAACCTGAGTCACGCGACTTTTTTTCGGAAACCATCGCATCACCCAATCCAGCCTGCGAAATCCTCCTGGACCTCGAGCCCAGACTGTCTGTAGCTCAGAAGATTGACCCCCTCACAAACACCTGATACCAGATTCGGTTAGTTCGTCACCAAAGGGTGACGAACTAACCCGACCGAAGGGAGTGCTCTAGGATTCAAAAAGACAGCCTCTGGTGTTTTTTGGTTTTGTAAACTGTCTTTTTGAATCCGGTATGACTCCTGGCCAGCCTATGACCCATCCCTCCCCCACTACCTCCTATTACGGCTGGCGCATTGCCTGGGCACTGGCCCTCACCCAGACCATCGGCTTTGGCGTCCTGTACTACACTTTTGGGGTTTTTGTGAAGCCCATGGAAGCCGAGCTGGGCTGGAACCGGGCCGAGACCTCGGCAGCCTTCTCGCTGGCCTTGCTGGTCTCGGGGCTGGCGGCCATTCCGGTAGGGCGCTGGTTCGATCGACACGGGGCCCGGGCCCTCATGACCGCAGGATCTATCTGGGGCGCCTTGCTGTTGTGGGGCTGGGCCCATGTGCATAACCTGACCACCTTTTACTTGCTCTGGGCGGGGCTTGGGCTGGCTATGGCCATGGTGCTCTACGAGGTGGCCTTTGCGGTACTGGCGGTTTGGTTTCGCCGCTACCGCCCGAGGGCGATGCTCGTGGTCACCCTGATGGCCGGACTGGCCAGCACCATCTTTGTACCCCTTTCCACCTGGCTGGTGCAGCTTGCGGGCTGGCGCGGGGCGCTGGAAATATTGGCCCTCATCTTTGCCCTGGGCACCATCCCCCTGCACGCTCTGGTTTTGCGCCGTCGGCCAGAAGACATAGGGCAGGTGCCAGACGGCGAGGCTGTGGCGCCGGGTTCCAGAGGTCCGGCCCCGGAAACCAGCCTGAGCGCAAAAGAGGCCCTGCGCCAACCCACTTTCTGGTGGCTTTCGCTCGGGTTTGCCCTGTCCAGGGCCACCAGCATTGCCCTCACCGCCCACATGGTGCCTCTGCTGACCGAGAAAGGCTACACACCCGCCCTGGTGGCTTTGGCTGCCGGAGGGGTAGGCGTGGTGCAGTTGGCAGGCCGCATCGTCTATACACCTCTGAGTGAGCGCATCTCGCTCTTTCACCTCAGCGGTGCTTTTCTGGGGGGCTACGCCCTGAGTCTGCTTGGCCTGCTGTTTTTGCCGGAGGGCGCGGGCCTTTGGGCCTTTGTGCTCTTTTTCGGCCTGGCCAACGGCTCCATCTCCCTGGCCAAACCCGCCCTGGTGGCCGAGATCTACGGTGCAAAGCACTATGGCACCATCAGCGGTAGCATGACCTCCATTGTGGCGGTGGCCCAGACCATCGCCCCCTTTGGGGCTGGCGCCCTGCACGGGCTTTCCGGCAACTACAATCCGGCGCTATGGCTTTTTGCGACACTGGCGGCGATTTCAGCACTGGCGATATGGCAAGCCCGGCCCAGAGCAGTGCTGGCACAACCCTGAGAAGGTTCTGGACAAACACGTTTTTCCGAACTCTCGCTTCCGCTGACACTTTCATGAAAAATAGTCGATAATGTAACCTGATGCGCATTCTGGTACTCTGCACCCACAACTCCGCCCGCAGCCAGATGGCCGAAGGTTGGCTCAGGTACTGGGCCGAGCAGCTAAAGCTTCCCGCCGAAATCTGGTCGGCCGGCACCGAGAAAACCTTTGTCAAGCCCGATGCCATCGCGGTCATGGGCGAGGTGGGCATAGACCTGAGCGCCCACACCTCCAAAACCCTTTACGACCTGCCCGACCCCTGGAACTTCGACCTGGTGCTCACGGTTTGCGATTCGGCTGCCGAGAACTGCCCGGCTTACCCGGCCCAGACCCAGAAGCTCCATGTTTCCTTCCCCGACCCTTCCGGCAAGGGCCTGGCAGAATGGCGCAGAGTACGCGATGCCCTGGGCCGAATGAGCCAGGGCCTGATTCAAAGCCTGACGCAGGGTCAGGTGCCAAGCGAACAAGACCTGGCAGAGGCCGCCGGGCTTACCCAGGCACGCTAGCGGGAGGTCGGTATGAGAAAACGCAAAATCTCGGTGCTGTTTTTGTGCAGCCACAACTCGGCCCGCAGCCAGATGGCCGAGGCCTTGTTGCGCCACTATGCGGGCGACCGCTTCGAGGTGTACAGCGCCGGGCTGCACCCCAGCGAGGTCAACCCGCTTACCCGCCAGGTGCTTTCCGAGATGGGCCTGGATATGGAAGGCCAGTACGCCAAGAGCCTGATGGAGTACTGGGGCGGCAAGTACAACTTTACCTACCTGGTGGTTGTGTGCGACCGGGCCGAGCAGGAGTGCCCATTGTTCCCCTTCAGCACCTACCGGTTATTCTGGCCCTTTGAAGACCCCAGCGCCGCACAGGGCGGCGATGCCGAGCGCCTCGAGGTCTTTCGCAAGGTGCGCGACCAGGTTGCCCACAAGGTTCGGGAGTGGGTGCGGGAGCTGGAACTAAAGGGCCTTATCCCCAAAAGCGGTACCCAGACCGCCGAGGTTTGAGGCCACAATCGGGCCCAAGGCCCATCTGGCATACTGAGCGGGTGTATCCAACGCTCTTCTTATTGGTTGTGCTGCTAGGCGCCGCATTCGCTCAGCCGGCGAATGTTTTTCTGAACGGCGCCCGCCACGAATACCAGCGCTACAACAACTGCGGCCCCGTCACGCTGGGAATGGCTATGAGCTTTTGGGGCAGTCGCGACACGCAGTACCAGATTGCCCCCGTACTCAAACCCAACAAAAACGACAAAAACGTGAATGCCGACGAGATGGCAGCCTATGCCCGCAACCGGGGCTTTGGGGTACACCTGGGGGTGGCGGGTGATCTGAACCTGCTCAAGCGCCTGATTGCCGCGGGTTTCCCAGTGATTATCGAGACCTGGTTCGTGACCCCCGACCACGGCGGCATGGGGCACTACCGCTTGCTGGTAGGCTACAACGACAGCCAGGGCCTCTTCAACGCCTTCGATAGCTACTATGGCCCCAAGGTCACGTTGCGCTACAACGAGCTGGATGGACTGTGGCAGGTCTTTAACCGCACCTACCTGGTGGTGTATACCAAGGGCCAGCAAGACAAACTGGCTGCCATTCTAGGGAACCGGATGCAGGAAGGGGTCGAGTGGAAACTGGCATTGGAGCAGGCCCGGCGGGAAACCCAGCAAAACCCCCAGAATGCCTTCGCCTGGTTCAACCTGGGCAGCAGCCTGTTGCGCCTGGGTAATGCAGCGGAAGCAAGCAAAGCCTACGACCGCTCGCGTCAAATTGCCCCCAGCCGCACCCTTGACCCCCGCCGCCCGGCCAATGCGGTGAGCAACTGGCCCTGGCGGATGCTCTGGTACCAGTTTGGCCCCTACCAGGCCTACTACCAAACCGGGCGCTACCAGGAGGTCATCGCCCTGGCCAACGACGTGCTGGGCCGGGTAGACGACCACGAGGAAAGCTACTACTGGCGCGGTCTGGCCCGCAAAGCCCTGGGCAACCTGGATGGTGCCCGGGCCGATTTTCAGGCAGCGCTGCGCTACAAGCCCGGCTATCGCGAAGCGGCCCTGGCGTTGCAAGGGTTGCGGGCGCAGGGCTCGAGGTGAGCTATCTCGAGTAGTTCGGCGCTTCTTTGGTAATGGTAACCCCGTGGGGGTGACTCTCAATCAGGCCTGCGCTGGAGATGCGGGTAAAGCGGGTCTCGCTGCGGAAGGTCTCGAGGTCGGGCGCACCGCAATAGCCCATCGAGGCCCGCAGGCCCCCCACCACCTGGTAGAGCACATCGCCTACCGGGCCTTTGTAGGGCACCATGCCCTCGATGCCCTCGGGAACCAGTTTTTTGGCCTCTACCTGTGCCAAACCGGCGCCGCGTGGGGTCGTACCCGAGTCCTGGAAGTAACGGTCGGCAGAACCCTGGCGCATGGCCCCCATGCTGCCCATACCCCGGTAGAGCTTGTAGCGACGGCCGTCCTTGAGCACTTCTTCGCCCGGGGCTTCCTGGGTGCCGGCCAGCATCGAGCCGAGCATCACTGTGTGGGCCCCGGCGGCCAGGGCCTTGGCCACGTCGCCGGAGTATTTGATGCCGCCATCGGCCACCACCGGCACATCCAGACCCTCGAGGCCTGCTACCGCCTCCATGATGGCGGTAATTTGTGGAACCCCGACGCCCGTCACCACCCGGGTCGTGCAGATGGAGCCCGGCCCAATCCCCACCTTGACCGCATCAGCCCCAGCTTCGGCCAGGGCCCGTGCCCCTTCGGCGGTGGCTACGTTGCCAGCGATAACCTGCGCCGCATCGCCAAAGGTTTGCTTAAGGCTGCGCAGGGCCTCCAGGATGCCCCGGCTATGGCCATGGGCGCTGTCCAGCACCAGCACATCTACCCCGGCTTCCACCAGCGCTTGGGCTCTGGCCTCCAAATCCTTCGAGACCCCGACGGCGGCCCCCACCAGCAAACGGCCCTGGGCGTCCTTGGCAGCAAAGGGGAACTTTTGGCGCTTGGTCAGGTCTTTGAGGGTCAGGAGGCCCCTGAGTCGTCCTTCATGGTCTACCAGCGGAAGTTTCTCGATTTTGTGCTGACGGAGCAGGGCCTCGGCCTCTTCCAGAATGGTGCCGGGCGGCGCGGTGATGAGGCGCTCCACCGGGGTCATGACCTCGGAGACCAGCCGTCCCATATCGCGCTCGAAGCGCAGGTCACGGTTGGTGACTAGGCCCAGCAGCTTGCCGTAAAAGTCCACCACCGGCAGGCCCCCTATCCTGAACTCGCGCATCAGCCGCTCGGCGTCTTCCAGGGTGGCGTTGGGGGCCAGGGTGACCGGGTCTTGGATCATGCCGGCTTCGCTGCGCTTGACCTTGCGCACCATGGCGGCCTGCTCCTCGGGGCTCATGTTTTTGTGAATTATGCCCAGACCGCCCTCGCGGGCCATAGCAATGGCCATCTCGGCCTCGGTCACGGTGTCCATGGCCGCCGAGAGGATGGGGATGTTGAGCCAGAGCTTTTTGCTCAGGCGGGTGCGGGTATCCACCTCGCGGGGCAGCACCTCCGAGTAGGCCGGAATGAGCAGCACATCGTCGAAGGTCAGGCCTTCTTGCTGGATTTTTTCTGTTCTGGAACGGGATTTACTGGGAGCCTCGAGCATATTTCCGCAGTATAGCAGTCGTGGATGAGACCACCAACACCGGCCTAATCCGGCCAGCTTTGCTGGCTAAGGGAGGCAGGCTTTCGTACCCAGTGCACACTGAAGTTACGCATGTATGAATAAAGCTCACAGGGATGGATAAATCTCTTGCATGCTCGGATAAAGATGTGCGCCAACTTTTTTGACTGTAGGTTCCTCAACGCTATTGGGGTAAGGACTGATACCAGATTCGGTTGATTCGTTACCTAACGGTAACGAATCAACAGTGCCGAAGTTATCCGCGTAGCGGAGGGCGATACCGCCCCTTGGAAGTTATCCGCGTAGCGGAGGGCGATATTGCCCCTTGGAAGGGAGACGCTTTCTTCGCCGACCGACAGTGAAGGGCCATCGGCCCCCGGCTAGCGCCGGTACTCAAGGGAGGGGTGTGCTCTAGGATTCAAAAAGTCAGCCTATGGGGTTTTTGGTTATGTAAACTGTCTTTTTGAATCCGGTATGAGCTGATGTCAAGGGTGGAGAGGGCGGCTTTGTGCATGGCTGTGCGGCTCAATAGCATACGCCAGCTGCCGGAGTCGTCTCCTGGTAGCTCATAGGTTGAAAGACACGAGCTGGATGGATTTATTCACTTCTGCGTAACTTGAGTGCACAGATAACTTGTTTTGCGGCGCATTTTGAAGCACGCTGACTGCCCATAATTGCGATGTGCGGCTCATTGGAAAACACTGAAGTGCATACTGAATTCTTGGTTACCAGACCACTAGCGACCTACCGCTGCTATAGGCTTGGGGCTTTCGCCCAGGGCGTTCTCGCCGGTGAGCTCGCGGCCCAGAATAAGGGTGTGGATGTCGTGGGTGCCCTCGTAGGTGTCTACGGTCTCCAGGTTCAGCATGTGGCGGATGCTGTGGTACTCGAGGGTAATGCCGCTCCCTCCTAGAATTTCCCGTGCTGCACGGGCCGCATTCAGAGCCGCCCGCACGTTGTCGCGCTTGCCCAGCGAAACCTGGGCGGGTTTGAGCTGCCCGGTGTCCTTGAGCTGGGCCAGACGCCAGGCCAGCAACAGGCCCTTGGTGTGGTCGGCGGCCATGCGCACGAGCTTCTCCTGCACAAGCTGTCGGCTGGCGATAGGCGCTCCAAAGGTGGTGCGGCTCTTGGCGAACTCGAGGGCCTCGGTATACACCGCCTCCAGCGCGCCCAAAGCGCCCCAGGCAATGCCATAGCGGGCTTGCGTTAGGCAGGAAAGCGGCCCCTTGAGGCCCTTCACGCCCGGCAGCATGGCGCTGGCCGGAACGCGTACATCCTCCAGCACCAGCTCGCTGGTGACGGAGGCCCGCAAGGACGCTTTGTGCTGAATCTTGTTGGCCCTAAAGCCTCTGGTACTGGTGGGCACGATAAAACCCCGCACCACGCCCTCGTCGTCCTTGGCCCAGACCAGCGCAATGTGGGCGAGGTTGCCGTTGGTAATCCACATCTTGGAACCATTCAGCACATAATCGCCGCCGTCGCGCCGGGCGCGGGTCTTCATGTTGGCATCGGGGTCGCTGCCGCCGTCGGCCTCGGTGAGGCCAAAGCAGCCCACGTACTCGCCAGTAGCCAGCTTGGGCAGGTATTCGCGCTTCTGTTCCTCCGAGCCATAGGCCCAGATGGGGTACATCACCAGGCTGCTCTGCACACTACAAAAGCTGCGCAGGCCCGAGTCTATGCGCTCGAGCTCGTACCCCACCACCCCGTAGGCCGCGGCACTGGCACCCATGCCCCCATACTCGGTGGGGATGGTGGTGCCCAGAAAGCCCATCTCGCCAAACTTGCGAATCAGGTGGGTGGGAAACTCGGCGTTTTCCCACCATTCGGCAATATGGGGCAGGCACTCGGCCTCCAGGAACTTGCGGGCAGCCTTCTGGATTTCCCGCTCCTCGGGCGTAAGCAGGTCGGCAACTTGGAAAAAGTCGAACATGGCGAACCTCGAGGGCAATTCTACTTCAGCCCATGCCTTCCATGCTGATTAGAGATCTCATACCGGATTCAAAAAGACAGTTTACAAAACCAAAAACACTAGAGGCTGTCTTTTTGAATCCTAGAGCACACCCCTCCCTTGAGTACCGGCGCTAGCCGGGAGCCGATGGCCCTTCACTGTCGGTCGGCGAAGAAAGCGTCTCCCTTCCAAGGGGCGGTATCGCCCTCCGCTACGCGGATAACTTCCAAGGGGCGGTATCGCCCTCCGCTACGCGGATAACTTCCAAGGGGCGGTATCGCCCTCCGCTACGCGGATAACTTC
>NZ_QWKY01000055.1 GCF_003574035.1 Meiothermus hypogaeus
TTGAGTACCGGCGCTAGCCGGGGGCCGATGGCCCTTCACTGTCGGTCGGCGAAGAAAGCGTCTCCCTTCCAAGGGGCGGTATCGCCCTCCGCTACGCGGATAACTTCGGTCGGGTTAGTTCGTCACCCTATGGTGACGAACTAACCGAATCTGGTATAACGCCGCAGATTGCTGAAGGCTCAAGGCCGAAGGCGGTGGGCGAAAAGCAGCCAGATTGCCGGGAAACCTGGAGGTCAGGAACCTGGCTACGTAAAACCATTTCGCTTTTCAGAGGGCCTGATCTCGTTCAGGGCAGCCTCCAGGAAGGTCTTCTCCAACCGGATGACCTCGCCAAAACGTAGGTACACCAGCCGCACCTCGGGTTCTATCTGCCAGGCCTGCCGAACGGCGGCCAGGTAGACCCCAAGCTGGAAGTAATACTGCTCGGGCCGCGTCTCCTGGTCGGTCTTGTAGTCTTCCAGGTACCACTGCTCACCCACCCGGTAGAGCCGGTCTATAACCCCCTGCCAGACGGTTGTGCCCAGGGGGAGGGCTATCGCGAACTCGGGGTAGTCCTCGTCGCGGGGCCAGGGGAGCTGTGTGCCCAGAAGCCCCTGGTAGCTTTGCAGCAGGGCTTTCACTTCGTCCATGATGCCGGCCCGCTCGTCGGGGTCATAGGGAAACATCACCTCCTGGGCCTCGAGGTTGGCCAAATGTGCGGGGTTGTCGGGGCGCCAGTTCTGCCCGATGGCGTAGTGTACTAGCGTTCCGATGGCCCTGGCCCGGCCCGGCAAAGTCTCCCCTTCTTCGGGGTCGGGAAGCGGCAGGGGTTCGGCCTCCTGGCGCTTGTAGGCCGAGGGTGAGAAGAGTGGGGGAAAAGGCTCGGTCTCGAAGCGGGCGGCCACCCAGGCTGAGGTTGGTAGGGGCTCGGGCGGCCGGAAGACCGGGGCCTCCTGCACCGGCTGGAAAGGCCAGGTCTGAAGCCTCAGGTCGGGCTGGTGGAGGGAGGGCCTGTTCGGGCCCAGCCGGAGGGCCTCCAGCACCCGGCCCCAGCCCTCGGGCTGGCCGTTACTGGCGCTGGCGGTAAGCAGCAGGGTGTCGCGGGCCCTCGAGGCCGCCACGTAGAAGAGGCGGTAGCTCTCTTCCTCTTCCTTTTGCTTAACCTGCGCTCTGAAGGCCTCAAACTGGGGGGTATCCGGCAGGGCCACCCACTGCCTCAGGCGGCCCTGCGCCGACTCCGGGCCCTCGCTCAGGTAGAGGGGCTGGGCCTGGTGGGTGTTTCTTCGCCCCAGGTCAAACACCGCCACCAAAGGCCACTCCAGCCCCTTGGCGCGGTGGATGGTCAGGATTTGCACACCCTCGCCCGACTGCGGCACATCGCCCGCGTCGGCCTGGCGGGAGAGCATCTGAAGCCGCTCCAGCAAGCCCTCGAGGTTCTCGGGTGGACGCGGGGCAAAGTAAAAGAGCAAAGCATCCACGTTTTCCCGTGCGCGAGGCTCCAGAAACTCGGGGTAGGCCCGGCTTGCCATCAGGGGTTCACGGATCAGGAACTTGAGCACCTCGAGCGGCGCCGAGGTCCGCAAGCACGTCTGGATTCGCCGCAGACGCTCATACACGCTGGGCCACCGGTGTTCCAGGGCTTGCAGGGGCGCACTCGATTGCAGCACCTGCTCGATTTGGGCCAGCTCCAGGGGCTTGAGAGGCCCCTCTTCGGTGTGCTGTCCGAAGGGGCTTCGCAAAAATACCGCCAGCGAAAGCCCCTGGGGGTCGAGGGCGGCCCGCAAGGTGTGGTAAAGGTCGCGCACTTCCTGTCGCTCGTAATAGCCCCGTCCCTGCAACATTACATAAGGAATCTGGGCCGCCTCGAAGGCTTCTTCCAGAAAGCGCACGCTTTGGTATGAGCGCACCAGCACAGCCATCTGGTTGTAATCGAGGGGCCCCCTTAGCTCTGCCAAGCGCTGGGCCAGCACCTGTGCCTCCCGTTTGCGCAGCACGTCCATGGGCCACTCACCCACGACCCAGTGAACTTCCATCCGCCCTTTATCGGGCCGGACCCCCTCCACAGGCGGGGCTTCGCTCAAGCCAATGCCCCAACCCTGGATGGCCATCTGTTTGGTCAGGCGGTTCAAAAAGCGCACCAGCACCTGGCTGTGCCGGTAGGTGCGGGTCAGGGGGGGCTGCAACTCACCCTCGCGCAGAGCCGTGCGGAAGACGGCCACATCGGCGTTGCGAAATGCGTAGATGGACTGTTTGGGGTCACCCACGATCTCCAGGTCGAGTCCGGCCCGCTCGAGGGCCTGGAAAAAAGCCCCTTGCAGGGGGTTTACGTCCTGGTACTCGTCTACCAGGAGCACCCGCACCCGCTCGAGCACCCGCTCCAAAGCGTGGGGGTGGCGGGTAAGTTCCAGGGCGCGGCGCTCGAGTTCAGAAGGCGAGAGCAGGTTGGCCCCCAGGCGGGCCTCGTAAGCGGCATATACCGCCGCATAAACCCTCAGCAAACGCTGGTTGGACTCCCCTTCGGCAGGCTCGAAGACTTCGGCCAGAGAGCGCCTGGAAAACAGGTGCAGGAGGGGTTCGGTCAGGTCGTCGGTGGCCTCGCCGAAGAGCAGATGGCCCGGATCCTGGGCCAGATAGCGCAGGGTGTTCCACTCTTCCTCGAACAGGGCCAGAGCTTCCCAGTCGCCCAGCATGGAGAAGTCGGGGTCGAGGCGCAACAGGGGGGCCGCAAGCCGCAGGCACTGGCCCATGAAGCCATGGATGGTACTCAGGGTAGCCCCCGTAATCTCGCGGGCGGCCTCCAGAAAGGCGGCCTGGCTCCCCTCGGGGGCTTGAAAATCCAGGTGGCGCCCGGTAGCGAGCACTTCTTCGATGGCGGCCCCCACCCGCACCCGCAGTTCGTCGGCGGCCTTGCGGGTAAAGGTCACGCCCGCGATGCGACGCAGGGGCGTACCAGAAGAAATAAGCTCCAGGTAGCGCAAGACCAGGCTGGCGGTCTTACCTGTTCCGGCGGAGGCGACGCGAACTTTCACAGGTGTTTGTCGGTGTAGTCCTGGTTGCAGGCAATGAGCAAAAAGACTCGAAATCCCTCGATACTGAGATAGCCTGCAGCCATCATAACCATAATGTCCTCAATCTCGATGGCTGGCCGGCTGATGTAGTAGTTATTGGCGTGCAAGGTGGTTTCCACCACGAGCCAAGCTGTGCGTTTGTTGGCGTCGTGAAAGGCATGGTTTCTAACCAGCCGAAATCCCAGGGCCGCAACTTTGCTGAAGAACGTCGGATAAGCATCCTCTCCACCCGCCGTCGAGATAGGAGCATATAAAGCAGACTCCAGAGCCGATTTGTCCCGGACGCCCTCCAGTCCTCCATAGCGAACCAGGGCGTTGCGGTGTAGCACTTCAACCAACTTGCCTGTGGGGTAACGGTGTCCCTTGTAACGATAAAAGAAACTAGCGCTGGGCAAGGCCACGCAATACCTCCGCATTGCGCTCGAGAGCCTCGGCCACTATGCGTTCCTGCTCGTCCGCTGAAATCTCCTCGAATTCGATCCCCTCTACTGCAGATAGTTCTACGGACGCAGGTAGGTCGAGTTGAACCGGCGGCTTGGTATCGGCTGTAGCCATGTTTCTCCTGTCTGGAAGCATTATAGCAAGAACCTGCTAGAATTCGAGCGTTAGAGGTTTTTTGTGAAGTACGCCCACATCAACGGAACCATTGTCGAGCACGCCCAGGCCAGCCTGCACATTTCGGATCTGGGCCTGCGGCGGGGCTATGGGGTGTTCGAGTTTTTTCGTATTTTGCGGGGGATTCCGGTTTTTCTGGAAGACCACCTACAGCGCTTCGAGAATTCCGCCCGGCTTTTGGAGCTCGAGCTGCCCTACAGCCGCGATACGCTCGAGGGCTTCATTCTGGAGCTTATTCGGATGAACCATCTTGAGCAGGGCGGCATCCAGATGCTCCTGACGGGCGGCTACTCCGAGGACGCCTTTACCCCTGGCAGGCCCAACCTGGTCATGGCCCCCATTGCGGTCAACCCACCCCCGCCCCACCTCTACGAGCAGGGCGGTAAGGTGATTCTGCACCAGAACCTGCGCGAGCTGCCCGAGGCCAAGACCACCGACTACCTGGTAGCGGTGCGCCTCGCCCGGCGGGTGCGGGCCGAGGGGGCCACCGAGGTGGTTTATCACGATGGGCAATGGGTCTCGGAAGGGGGACGCAGCAGCCTTTCCGTCATCAAGAACGGCGTGCTCATCACCGCGCGGGAAGGGGTCTTGCCGGGCATCACCCGCAAGCACATGCTGCAGGTGGCAAAGCCCCTGCTGCCCATCGAGGAGCGCGCCATTGCCCTGGGCGAACTGTTCACCGCCGACGAGGTGCTCCTGACCGGGGCCACCCGGCAGGTCATGCCCATTACCCAGATCGAAGACAAACCCGTAGGTAGCGGCCTGGTGGGGCCTTACGCCCGAGCTTTGATGGAGGCTTTCAAGAAGCACCTGGAAGCCTACCTGCTCGAGCGGGCAGCAGCGGGCAAAACCTCTGTATCAAAGGGCATTTGAACTTATCGCCCTGCATGGGCTGCGTAGGATGAAGGGGTATGAAAGCCCACCTCATTCCGGTAGTACTGCTTGCATTATTGTTCTCCGCCTGTGCCCCCTCCAACGTAGCCCCGCCGGGGGCGATAGGCTACGGCAACGGCTTCGTGCCTTTTGTGTCCACCCCCCTGGCCGCAAGGGTGCAATCTGCCGATGGCACAGCGGCCTTGGGCCTGCGTAGCGGCCCCGAAGGTTTCGGGTTCCAGTACACCCAGGGGCCCTGGGGCGCCGACCTGATTGTGGCCCCGCGCGGGGGCGCCTCGGCATTTGCCCGGGCTTCCTATCTGCAAGAAGGCCTGGCCGCTGCCTTTAGCGTGGCCTGGGAGACCTACAACACCTATCGCTACAACGGGATGAACTCCATTACCGAAACCGTGAGCGGCGGCGGGGTGGGGCTGGACGTAGGGTACTTCTGGCCCATTCCCCTGGAAACCGGCCAGGGCTACATCGGGCCCCGCATGTACAGCTACGTGCAGTGCCAGAGCCTGAACAACGCCCCCTTGCAGTGCAGCGGATTGCGCCTGAACCCCGGCTTTGGTATTGGGGTCAACATCCCGGTGGGGCGGTTTGTGTTCACGCCGGAGATTTCGCTCTTTTTGCTCCCCCCAGACGACTATTTCGCCACCCCCCGCCTGGCCACCCCTTTTAGCTTCGCATTCTCGTTCAAGTTCTGATAGAAAACCTGGGTGTATCCTTCCTGAAGCTAAAAAGACCTCGTCCTGTTGAGGGGGCCCCGACTGACAAAACAATCCGGGAGGGAGTATCCAACCGCGGCTGTCCCAAGCATGGGAATTGATGAGGAGTGGGTCGGCCTAACCTGTTCTTCCCTCACGGCACACATCCTTCACGCTGCAGCTACGGCAACGAAAGCCGGGGTTGGGTTCTATCACCCCCGCCTTGTAGCGGCTATGTACTTGCTGGGTTTTGTTCAGCAGATGCATGAGCGAATCCCAGACCTTTTCGATGGGCTTGCCGTAGACCAGCACCGGCTCACCCAGCACCGGCCAAGCCCAGATATACACCTGCCGGATGCGCCCCTTGAAGGCCGAAAGCAGGTAGCCGGCAGCCCAGCGCTCACTCCAGCGGCCACGTACCTGCTCCTCGGCCTCCTTGGGAGGGGTTTCAGGAGCTACAAAGCGGTAAATGTGGGCCTCGCTGCCCTTGCGCAGCACCCCGTCCAGGTAGGCTTCCAGCCCCTGGCCCTGTAGCCTGAAGCCCAGGCTCAGCTCCCCCAGAAGACTGTAGTGATGGCGCATCCAGCCTTCGGCCTGGGAAAACTGCTGGGATAGGGCCTGAAGCCGTGCCGGTACCAGTTTCTCGGCCTTACGCAGCTCGCGCACCCACTGCCGCCACCACTCGAGCGCCTCCGGCAGGGGTATGAGGCCCTGGGCCCAAAACTGAAAGCTACATTCGCTATAGCGACGCAGGTCTTCTACCCGGGGTGGCCCCAGATTCACCGAGCCCAGGGGGGGCTGGTAGCCCTCGGAAGGGGCCGACTCCAGCAGGCTGGCCAGGGGCAGCCTGGGCAGATAGGGCGGCGGATGCCTGCCCACCAGGGCCGGCTCGGGCTCGAGGGGCCCCTCCTGGCTGGCCTCGGGGTAAGTGATGATCACCTCGTCGGCGCGGGCTTGGAGTTCCTGCAAAAGCAAGCGATCCCGCCCCAAAAAACGCTTGGGCAAGAGGCCGCCGGCTTGCCGCAGGGCTTCCTCCAAACCCATGCGCCATTCCTCGGGCACGAAGTAGTCTTCCTGTTCGCCGGTACTGTAAGCTCCCTCCACCGCGTAGCTCAGGTAAAGCTTCTTCCAGCGCTGGCCTGAGGCCAGGGTAGGCGTAAGCAGGGCCACCCCCCCTGGCGGACGGTGCGGCTCGTAGGTCTCGGCCAGCAAGGCCGCCCACCAGTGACGAAAATCAGGGCCGGTAGCGATGCGGTGGGCCTCCAAGGCCCGCTCCATCAGGGTGGCCCGGCGCGGGCTGTGGCGCACCTCGGGCAGGGAGTCGAGCAGTTCTTCGGCCCAGGCCAGCGAGGACTGCTGGGAGATGGTGCTGCGGTTGTTGAAAGCCGACCCTTCCTCGCCAGGGGACTTAAGGCGCGAAAGCCAGGCCATCCACAGGTCGTAAAGCCCCAGTTCTGCCGCCAGCCGGGCAATGGCAGCATTGCCCACCAGGCTGCGCTCGAGGGCTGCCCGGCCCAGGGGGGCCAGGTCGGGCACGGCCAGCAGGCGAGAAGGGGTGGGGTAGTCGGGCAGCTCCAAAAGCTCGAGCAAGAGCCGCCCCTCGGGGGTGTCGGCGGCGCTGCGGGGGCGGTAATCCACCAGGGGCAGGCCGTACTCGTCGGCCAAAGTGAGCAGGGCCGGAATCCGGGACTCCGGCGCCACCACGGCCACCTCGAGGGCCTTATAACCCAAAGCCAGGTCGCGCTTGAGGGACCGCATCACCCAGCGGGCCTCGCTCACCGGGTTCTGGGCGCGGTAGGTTTGCGTCTGGATAGGGCGGGGGGGCAGCGTCGCGTTGGGCGAAAGGCCGGGCGGGGCCTCCGGCAGCCCAACCCAGACCGGCACGTGCACCGAAAGCGCCTGCAACAGCCGAAGTTCCAGTACACCCAGCTCGCGGAAGCCGTCCACTACCACCAGGTCGGGCTCGAGGCCGATGGGCGCGGACCCGCTGCGCCAGGAGGCGGACTCCACAGACTGCACAGGCCTCGTCTGACGCTCGAGCTGCACCTGTCCCTGCTCCAGCAAGGCCAGCGCCCCAGCGCGAAAGTCGTCGTAGTCCCAGCGACCCCAGACGGTCTTGAGTTCCTCGTAGCGGGCGTAGACCTTTTGTAAACGCCGGGCCTCGGGGCCCAGCGGGGGTATCTGCTGGGGCGCCACCCCGTTGCGCTTGGCCTCGGCAATTGCCCGGGTAAACAAGCGGGCCTCGCCCGGGCTGGGCAGGGGGCCTTCGCCAGATATCAGCGTCTCCCCCACCAGCGCCACCCGGCTCGGCCCGGTCAGAATGGGCTTTAGGCCAAAGCTGGCAGCCAGCAGCCGATAGTAAAGCTGCTGCGAGGTGAGCACCTCGAGGCCCAGCAGCGCGCCGTTCTCGGTTGCACGGCGGTAGACATAGGCTTTTTGCGCCGGCAAGCAGACCCACCAGACCCGCTTGCGCTGTTGCAGGTAGCTGTACGCGACCTCGAGCAGGAGGGTGGTTTTGCCAGAGGCCGGAGGGCCAACGAGGAGAAACACAGTTTCACTATATCGGCCTCCTCACTGGCGCGTCATCTACCTCGGACCGAAGTCCGAGGCTTGCAGGTAGCACGACAACCATGAATCGCATCTCATGCTCCCGCGTTCGGCTGGATGACGGCAGCCCGGCGGCCAATATGAAGCCGATCCGCTTATTCATACCGGATTCAAAAAGACAGTTTACAAAACCAAAAACACCAGAGGCTGTCTTTTTGAATCCTAGTGCACACCCCTCCCTTGAGTACCGGCGCTAGCCGGGGGCCGATGGCCCTTCACTGTCGGTCGGCGAAGAAAGCGTCTCCCTTCCAAGGGGCGGTATCGCCCTCCGCTACGCGGATAACTTCCAAGGGGCGGTATCGCCCTCCGCTACGCGGATAACTTCGGTCGGGTTAGTTCGTCACCAAAGGGTGACGAACTAACCGAATCTGGTATCAGATGGCACAGGTGTTCGCCTTCACATGCCTCCTTGCTCCCGCCAGACAGAAGGCATCGGCATGGCTACCGAATCGGAGGCTCCACCGCCGAAAACCGCACCGGCGAACGCTGGTAGGCCGCCAGCCAACGGGGGTCTGACAGGGGTTCTAAGTTCCGCCCCAGCCCCAGCACCCCCACCACCCGGCCCTGATGGGTCAGGAAGCAGCGGTAGCCTCGAGGCTCACTCACGTACCAGTTGCCCAGGTTGAGGGTTTGGGTCACCCCCTCAAAGCGCCGGGCAATCTGGTTGCGCAATCGCAGGGCATCCTGCACGGGGCGATCCAACGCCACCACCGCGATGTCCTCGAGGCCCAGCGGCACCGGGGTCAGGTCTATGTTTACCGTGAGGCGCGACACCGGCACGCCGTCCACTCCCAGCACCACCCGCAGCAAGAAGCGCTGGGGCGCCGCCCGCTCGGCATAGGCAAACTGGGGGCGCAGGGTCTGGAAAAGGGTCACGCAGCGTTCCATCACCAGTGGATCGCTCGGTTGAGCCCAGCCCAGTGCCCCAAGGCTCCAGACCCAGAGGGCTATGGTCGGCGGAATGGCCCTGCGCCACACGGCTTCTCCCCTACTCCCGCACCCCGAAGAGCGAGCCCAGGCACATCTCGTCGGTAGTCCCCTCACCCCAGGTCATATAGCGGGGCGGCAAGATCTCCCCACCCGGGCCAGGGATGGCCGATTTATTGTCGTGGACGCATGTGACCCGCACCCGGTCGCCCTGGCGCAGCCGGAGGGGGGTCTGGTACCAGTACTCGCCCTGCCACTGGAAGTTCCACTGGGGAATGTAGAAGAGCGTCCGGGCCCCCGCCGTACCGGGGTTGACCTCCACCTTGAACTCCACCCCCCGCAAGTGCATGTGGGCGGTCACGCCATAGACCTCCATGGCGCTTTGGGCTGTCCAGTCGCAGGAAGTGGCCTGACGGCTGCCATCGCCCACGTTGCGCTGGGCATAGCCCTCGATGGAGGTGTTGCACAGCAGGTGAATCCAGTCGGCAATAAAGCCCAGCTCGGTTCTGGCTCGAGCGTACTCGCGGGTACAGGCTTCCCCGGTCAGGCCGGGCGGGCACCTGATCTCCACCGGAGCGGCCAGGGTCATGCCCACCAGGCGCTTGAGCTGCACCCCTTTGGGGGCCAGGTACAAAGCCATCTGGGTGGCGTCGGGATTGGCGCCCGAGGCAGTGTTGTAGTGCACCTGCATCACCACCCGGCTGCCTGCCCGCAGGAGTCGCCCGGTACCCTCTGGCAGCAAGGTGGCCCCCCCGCCTGGTACCCAGAAGCCCAGAATGCCGCCGATGTTGCGGGGGTCGCTGCTCAGGCCCGGCCCGCCAAAGCACTTCCAGCCGGGGCCGGGCTCGGCGCGGTCTTTGGCCTCGGCGGCCTCCACCATATCGGGGCCGATCAGGAACAAGATCACGTGATGCACGCTGCGCTTGTCACCCGGAATAATCTTGTAGCCGGTCATGTAGGTGTCGCGGTCGAACGTTGCAGGCATCAGGAAGCAGCGGTAATCGTCCTGCAAGGCATCGTCGGGGGTGTAGGGGGGGTTTAGTGTGGCCACCAGGTCGGGCTGTGGAGCGGGCACGGCTGCTTTAGCAGCTACCGGCCTGGGGTCACCCAACGGCGCACCTGCCTCGGCCCAGGCAACCAGGGCAGCCTTGGCGCTGGCGGAAAGCTTGCGCTCGTCCTTCAGGGGGGGTGTGCCCTCGCCGGGGGGCCAGGGTGGCATCCGGCCCTGCTTCACCGAGTCGGCAATGGCCGCTGCCATGTTGCGGGCCCAGCGGGCATCGTCGAGGGGAAAGGGCGCAATACCCCCTTCGGTATGACAACCCGCGCAGTTGGCTTGCAGAATCTCGGCCACTTCCCCGTAGTAGGTAGGGGGTTGGGCCGGCCCGGCTGCAATGGAACCCAGGGCCAAAAAAACCAGCAGCGGCAAACGTTTCGGCATATTTACCTCAGCAGTTGGGCTATTTCTTCCTTCAGCTTAGCGGTGGAAAGGCGGCTGACCCCATAGAGCATCCGTACCAACCGCCCCTGGGCGTCCAGCAGGGCCATAGCGTCGGTATGAAAAAGCAGCCGCCCACCGGGGGCCAGGTTGTACTCGACCCTGGCGGCCTCGGCAATAGGGCGGATGGTTTCGGGCTTACCGGTGAGGCCCTGTACCGGCGCAAAACCCCGCAGATATTTTTGCAGCGTTTGGGGGGTGTCGCGCTCGTCCACGCTCAGGAGCAGTAACCGCAGGTGGGGTGGGGCGCCCAGGGCCTCGTAAGCAGGTAGCAGGCGGCCCAGCGTGAGGGGGCAGGCGTCGGGGCATTGGGTGTAGCCAAAGAGCACCACCGCCGGGCCCTTGGGGGGAAACACAAACGCCTTGTTCTCGTGCGAACGCAGCTCCACGCTGGGGAGCGTTCTGGGCGGCTTGAAGTCGGCCGCCCCCGGCCCAGAGGCAGGCAGATAATGCCCCCCGTGCGCCCAGACCAGGCTAAAAAGCCCCAAAAGAAAGATGCTGCGTAGAAGCGGTTTCACCTTCACCATCATGACCGGAACCAACCCAAAAGAGAATCGGATAACGCAGGGTGTAATGCAGCGGAAGTCGGAGGACGCAGTTTTCAAGCCGCGCTGGCACCTGCTTGTCTTCGGCCAAAACACGGCTTCCCCTGGTTCCTGCCTCTTTAGGCTAGCACCGCTCACTGAAACCAGGCTGAAGCCAAAGATACCTACCCCACCACCTCGAGCCTTGCGTAGCGCAGGGCCAGCTTACGAACCCCATCGCCAAAAGCCACCGTGGCCACGCCGTCTTCCAGACTCACCACCAACCCGGTGCCAAACTGGATGTGCTTGACCTTTTGGCCGGGTTTGAGGGCGGGGGGGCCACCTGGGGCCGGGCGCTTGAGGAGGAAGCGCTCGAGGTCGGCGAACTCGCCTTCTGCCCCCTGGCCCGGCTCCACATCGAAGGCTTCCCAAAGGGTTTTGGCCTCGAGGCTGAGCCCCAGCGCCTCCAGCCAACCAGCCTGCTCGGCTCGGGCAAAAAGCCTCAGTACCTTGGCGGCAACCCCAGGCGCCTGCGGGGCGTTCCACCACTGGTACAAGTAGCGCTCGAGGCCCAGCTTGTGTGCTCCCTGGGCCAGGGCCAGGGTCTGGGCCGTGGAAAGTTCTTCGGGCAAGAGGGCCAGGGCCTCCCCCACCCGCTCCACGGCTCCCAGCACTTGCAGGTGCTCGGCTTCTTTGAGGAAGGGCGAGAGCGGCAGGCTGGAAAGGGCGTAGAGGTAGGTGTGCTGGGCGCTTCGGGTCAGGGCCACGTAAAAAAGGCGGCGTTCTTCCTCGAGGTTCTGCGAACCGCTATAGGGGAGGGTGCCCTCGTTGCAGTCGGGGATGAAGACCAGGGGCCACTCGAGGCCCTTGGCCCGGAAGATGGTCATCAGGCTCACCCGCTCGGGGGTGTCCTGGGCTGGGTCGTCGCCCAGGTGTTCCTGGGCTAACAGCTCGATGTGCCGTAGCAGGTCGTCCACGCTGCCCTTGTCGCGGGCATACTCCAAAAAAGCCCGCACCCCCTCGGCCTTGCCCGCCCCCACCTCGTAGAAACCCGAGGAACGCAACAGATGGCGGCGGTAGTCCAGGCGGGCCTCGAGCGCCTCCAGTACGGCATGGGCTGTGCCACGCTCCAGCACCCCGCCCAGCCACGTAAACAGCTCGGCCAGCTCATGCAGACGCCTGCCAACCCGCTCCTCTGCACCCGCCGCCTCGGCTTTGAGGGCCTCCACCAACGAGGCCCCCTGCTCCACCCGTCGCCAGACAGCATCGGCCAGGGCACGGCTCAGGTAACGCTTGGGGGTGTTGTAGATTTGCAGCCACAAACGCTTATGTTCTTCTTCCAGGCCCCCTTGGGCCAGGCGCAGGTAGGCCAGAAGCCCCTGGATCTCCGGACGCTGGTAAAAGGGCGGGCTGCCCACCACCCGGTAGGGGATTTGCCGCTCGATCAGGGCCTGCTCGAGGTAAGGGGTCTGGGCATAAAGCCGCACCAGCACCACCATCTCGGCTGGCTTTCGGCCCTCCGCGAGCAGACCGGCTATGTCGCTTACCAGGCTTTGCGCCTGGGCGGGCATGTGGGGCTCCATCCGCAGGTGCACCCGGCCCGTAAAACCCCTGGTCAGGCTCAGGCGCTTGGGCTCGCGCTGCTGGTTCTGCGCAATCACCCGCCCGGCCAGCGCCACCTGCGGCGCCGGGCAGCGGAAGCTGTCGCGGATCAGGTATTTTTTCGCCTGATAGCGCTGGGCAAACTCCAGGATGAAGCGGGGGCTGGCACCCCGCCACTCGTAGATGGTCTGGTCGTCGTCGCCCACGGCCATGTAGTTGCGGTTCGGGGCGGTAATCAGGTCAAGCAGCTCCGACTGGGCCAGGTTCACATCCTGAAACTCGTCCACCAGCACCGCTTGAAAAGCCTTTTGCACAGTTTGCAGGATGTCCGGGTAGCGCACCAGCACCTCCCAGCCCTGCAGCAGCATATCGTCGAAGGTAAGAAGCCCTTCGGCCCGTCGCACCTGCTCAAAGAGCCGGTACAAGTCCAGGTACCACTCGAGCTCCCGGGGCGCTTCGGCCTGCGAGGCAACCTGGAGGGCCGCCGGAGGCAGACTGGCCCCCTTCAGGTCGGCGTATTGCAGGTTGCCCTTGCAGGCCCCCACATAGCTCAGGAAGTCCTCGGGCTCGAGGTTTTCTAGCTCGGGTGCCCAGGACAGTTTCAGGTCTCGAGCCCGCCGCAGAGTGCGCTGCAAGAGGGCCTGCTCCGAGCCCTCTTCCTTCAGCTCGGCCAGCTTCAAAAGCCCCTCCGAAGCGGCCTTGCGCACAATGCGGTAGCCCAGGGCGTGCAGGGTGGAGACCTGCACCCCGTGGGTGTGGGGCCAACGCGAGAGCGCACGCCTGAGGTCGTCCACTGCCATGCGGCTAAAGGAAGTAGCCAGAATCCTGCGCGGCTCAAAAACCCGCTCGCGCACCAGGCGCTCCAAGCGGTGCACCAGCGCGGTGGTCTTGCCTGCTCCGGCCACGGCGAAAACCAGTGCAGGCCCCTCGTTGTGAGCCACGATGGCTTGTTGTTCGTCGGTCAGGCGCAAGGACACAGCTTGAATATTCTAGCCAACCAGGGGATTTTCCCGACTGGTTGAATGGGTTCAGCCGCCTTATATCAGGCAAACCGGTACAGCTTCCCACCCAGCGTGGCCACAAAAAGGGCCCCCCGGTAGGGCAGGGGCGGCACCTGGATGGGGCCCAGGCCGGTGGCCTCGAAAAGCAGACGCCCGCTCTGGGTGTCTACGCCCAGCACCCGGCCTTCCTCGGTGCCCAGATAGAGCACCCCGTGGGCAATGGAGAGCCCCGCCGTCACCTGGCCGACCTCGAGCTTCCACACCTCATCGCCGGTTTTTTGGTTCAGGGCGTACAGTGTGCCGGCCCAGCTCGCAGCGTACAGATGCCGGTCGTCCAGGGCCGGTGCGCCCCAAAGCTCGCCCTCGAGGTCGAAGCTCCACTGCACCTCGCGGGTTAGAGGATCGAAGGCGTGGATTTCTCCAGCCCAGGTGGGAATGAACAAGAGCCCCCCCCGGGCCGGCAAGGCCGTGTGCACCGCCCCTGTCTCCACTTTGTAGCGCAGGTGGCCGCTCAGGGGGTCTAGGGCATACAGCCAGCCGCCCTCGCTGGCCACAAACAACAAACCCCGGTAGAGCGTGGGCGAGGCCGAAAGCTCGCTCCCGGCCTGGAAACCCCAGCGCAGGGTGCCGCTGGCCTCGAGGGCATACAAAAAGCCATCGCGCCCAGCCAGGTAGATGAGGTCGGCTACCAGGGGTGCGGCGGTAATCTCGGCACGGGTAGGAAAACTCAGGATGGGCCGGCCTGAGAGCGACATCCCGGTCAGGCGGCCATCCCAGGCCGCCACATACACCCGCTCCTCGGTCACCACCGGCGGGGCCGAGACCTCGTCGCCTAAGCGCTGGCGGTAGACCGAGCCATCGGTCAGGTCGAGGCGGGCGATGCCCTGCCCCGCCCCCACCCAGAGGCTGCCCTCGCGGGCTACGAGCTCTCCCGGCCAGGCCACCTCGCCCGAAAGGTCGTAGGTGCCACGCAGTTCCAGTTTTTCGGGCCGAGCCGGGCCGGTAGGATAATGCCCGCTGCGGCTGGCCCCCGCCCGTGGGGTGGCCGAGAGGCTCTCGCGGTAGCGGCGCAGGGTTTCTTCCAGCACCGCGTGGGCCGTGGCAGCATTGGCCGGGCGTTCGCCGGGGGATTTTTGTAAGAGCGCCTGAATCAGGCTGGCTATCTCGGCCGGAATGGCCGGGTTCAGGCTCTGGGGCGGCCGGGGGGGCTCGTAGACGTGCTGGTAGAGCACCGACTGGTCGTTCTCTCCCTCGAACAGGGGCTGGCCGGTAAAGGTGCGGTAGAGCACCGCGCCAAAGCTGTACAGGTCGGCCTGGGGAGTAAGGGAGAGGCCCTTGGCCTGCTCAGGGGCCATGTACTCGGGCGTGCCCACCGTAATGCCGGTGCGGGTAAAGTGGCGGCTTTCCTGCATCAGGTAGGCCAGGCCAAAGTCCATGACCTTAGGCTGGCCCTCGGGCGTAACCAAGATGTTGCGCGGGGTCAGATCGCGGTGGATCACGCCCCGGTGGTGTAGGTGCCCCAGGGCTTCCAGCACCCGCGCCGAGGCCGTGAGCAGGCGCAGGCCTTCCAGGCCATCTTCGAAGGGGCCCAGGCGGTCGTAGCTACCGCCCTCGACCAGCTCCATCACGAAGTAGGTGCGCCCCTCTTCCTCACCTAGATCGAATATTTGCACCACGCCCGGGTGGGAGAGCTTGGACAAGGCCTTGACCTCGCGGAAAAAGCGGTTGCGCTCGCTGGGGTGCAGGTAGGTGTGCAGAATCTTGACTGCTACCGGGCGATCCATACGCTCGTCGGTAGCCCGCCAGACCTCAGCCATGCCCCCCTCGCCCAGGGGGGCCACAAGCCTGTAGCGTCCGGCCAGTTTCACCTTATCCATGGTACTCATGGGCTATGCAACCATTATGGAGCCAGCAAGCTCTAGCCGGAGTCAGCCCAAGCGGTCGCCGGGCCTGAGGCGCGCGCCCCGCGCCCAGTCTACGGCAGGCATGGGCTTTTTCCCTTCGGGTTGAACCTCGAGCAGCCGGATATAACCCTCGCCGGTAGCCACTACCAAGCCCTGGCCCATCTGCACCACCGTTCCCGGCACCCGCATCTGGGTATTCGCTGAATCCTCGACGCATGACATGCGTGTCACTTTCACCCGCTTACCCTGGTACTCAAACCAGCTACCCGGCCAGGGCTCTACCCCCCGGTGGCGGTTGTAGATTTCCAGGGCAGTGCGCTCCCAGACAATTTTACCGTCGTCCTTTTGCAGCATGGGCGCGTGAGTCCCCTCAGGGGGCTGGGGAGTGGGTTGCAGGTGCTCGAGGTCGGCCAGGGCATCCAGGAGTAGCTCGATGCCCTTGTCGCGCAAGCGGTTAGCGAGTTCTACCGCGGTCTCGTGGGGTTCGACGGCGGTGCGCCACCTCGCCACCACCGGGCCGGTGTCCATGCCCACATCGGTCTGCATGATGCAAACTGCCGTTTCGGTCTCGCCGTTGATGAGCGTCCACTGCACCGGCGCGGGGCCCCGGTACTTGGGCAGGTCGGAGGGGTGCAGGTTCAAAAAGCCAAACCTGGGAACCTCCAGCAGCTCGGCGGGGAGGATTTTGCCATAGGCTGCCGTTACGGCAACCTCGAGGCCCAGGCTTTGGAAGAGCGCCAGAAATTCGGGGTTTTTGCGGAGCCGTGCAGGTTTCTCCACCCGCAGGCCGCTCGCCTCGGCCCAGGCGGCCACCGGGCAGGGCGTCAGGCGCAAACCCCGCCCGGCAGGCTTGTCGGGCTGGGTGACCACCAGCACCACTTCGTGGTGGCGGTGCAGGGCTTCCAGTACCGGCACGGCCCAGGCTGGCGAGCCAAAAAAAGCAAGACGGCGGCGCAGGGGTTGAGAGGTCATGATGGATTATTTAGAAGGCAGCAGACCGTTGACTGAAGACTATCGACTATTGACCTTACCTGGCCTGCCCCAGGCGTGCAGCTTCCTCGCGCAAAAAGGCCTTGGCCTGCCGCTGAAACTCGGCCAGGTCTTCGCGGTGTTCTTCCAAAAACTTTTGCTTATCGGCAAAGGACATCCGTTGGAAGAAGAGGATGCCGTCGAGGTGGTCAATCTCGTGCTGCATGACCACCGCCAGGTAGCCCTCGGCCTCGAGCACTTTCTGTTCGCCCTTCTCGTTCTGGTACTCGACCCGCACCTGCAAATCGCGCTGGGCCCCTTCGGCATAGAGGCCCGGTAGTGAAAGACAACCCTCGGTGATGGACTGCTGGCCGGCGCGGTAGGTGATGACCGGGTTCACCATCACATAAAGCGACTTGACGCGGGTTTTGAGGTCGGCCTCGGGGCCTTCTTCCTCTCCCTCATCGTCGAGGTACTCGGCGGCCACAAACAACCGCTGGCTAATGCCGACCTGGGGAGCAGCCAGCCCCACCCCCCTTGCTTCGAACATGGTCTCGAGCATGTTCTCGGCCAGCCTGGGTATACCGCTAAAATCCTGCACCGGCAGGGCTTTTTTCTTCAGGATGGGGTCGCCGTACAGGCGAATGGGGAGAATCTCAGCCATTATGGATTATTGTCTATGGTCTCTGGGCGATTGTCTATTGCTGGGTCACCTTGCCCAAAGTGTTCACAATAACCACCCCAGCCAGAGCGATTCCACCCCCCACCAGGGCCAACACCCCCGGCACCTCCCCCAGCCAGAAGTAAGCAATCAGGGTAGCGAACACCGGGGAGACGTACAGAAAACTGGTTACCTGCGATGCAGGGGCCCGGCTCAGGGCGTAGTTCCAGGTCAGGTAGGAAAGCGCACCCGGCACCACGCCCAGGTACACCACGCTCCCGGTGGCCTGAGCCGAGGCGGCTTGCATCTCGGACCAGAGGCCCGGCCAGAACACCAGCAGCGGCAGCGTTCCGGCCCAGATAGTGTAGGCGGTGAAGTTGAGGGGGTTGTATTTTCGCACCAGTTTGCGCTGAAACACGAAGTAGACCGAGGTCACGAAGGCCGAAAGCACAATCAGCAAGGCCCCCGGCTCCAACTGAAAGCTGCCAGGGTGGTTGCCCACGGCAATCAGGGCCACGCCGGTAAAAGCCACCGCAATGCCCAGCCAGCCCCAGGCCGAAAGCCGTTCGCGCAGGAAAAAATAAGACATCAGGGCCACGAACACCGGCCCTACTGCAATCAGGAGCGCCGCCGGCCCGGCTTTCACCGTAACCTGGCCAAAGTTCAGCGCGGTGTGATAGACGGTAATGCCCAGGAAGCCCAGCCCCAGAATGGCCGGCATGTCTCTCCGTTCGGGCAGGGGCATCCGCACCCACAGGGCATAGGCCACCATGACCGCCGAGGCCACCAGAAAGCGCAGCAGGGTCAGGTGGGCCGGGCTGTAGTCTTGAAGGCCCGCACGTATCCCGGCAAAGGCCGAGGCCCAGGGCAGGATGGTGAGGCCAATCGCCAGAAGGACTCGAGAATCCACCGGGGGATAGTAGCATATCGTTGGAGCCCATGACCCACGGTACGCTCGAGTTCATCCGCCACCTGAACGTGCAGGGCGCACGCTCAATGGTTATCGGCGGCGAGGATTGAGGATTTATGAAACCCATCGCTCGGAAGTAGCGGTTCGATGAAGTACCCTCCGAAAAAGAGTGCTGGCAGGCTCTACCCCTGGAGGTGCGCCTACAGGCAGGGGTGGAGATGGCCTTCTTCTGGCCTGGCTTGCACGAGCAAGGCAGCGACAAAATTCATCCTGTAGCGTGCAAAAAGCCTCCCGCTCAGCCAAAATCTACAGAAGACCGCACGCAGAGCAGCCCGCAACCATAGCCGTGCCCGCAATCCGGAAAACAGCTCACGGTTTGAGGGGAATGCGGTGGCTGTAGTTTACGCTGTTGCCCTGGCGGATGCCCAGCCACAAGGCTTCTAGCGTGCCGGGAAGGGTCAGCTCGAGGCGCACCGGCCCGGACACATTCTGCCAGAAGCGTGGCTGCGACCCTACCGCCAGGGTGAAATTGCCGGCGGGAAGGTTGAGCAAGACTTGCTGGCCTGGCGCCTGGCTGTGCTCGAGGGTCTGCTGCAAACGCAAACCGCGCTCGCCGTTGCGGGTCGTCCACCAGGTCTGACCATCGAACACTGCGAAGCTCACCTCGGCTTTTGGAGGGAGCTCGAGGCGGGTCTGGATGGGCGGGTTGAGGCGGGCATAGAGGTTGTTGCCCACGAAGATGCCCACGGTACCAAAAGCCGTACCGGTAAGCAACAGCACCGTGCGTTCGGCCTGGGCCGGGGTCAGGCGCACCTGGGGGTCAAAGGGCCGCCCGATGAAGTTCTGTACCACCATCACCTGCCGTCCCTGACGCACCACGGCCACCCCCAGGTGGGTGAACTCGGGCTTGAGCAGGTTGGCCCGGTGGCCGGGGCTGTTCATCCAGCCCGTAAGCGAACGCCGGGGAATTTCTACGTCCGGGTAGCCCTCGAAGCTGGCCAGGTTCTCCCCTACCGTGACCTCGAGCACGCCGGCAGCCCGCAGCCGCTCGGCAGCCCCCAGGCCATCGGGGTTCTGGTGGGCAAAAAAGCCGCGCCGGAGCATATCCCAGGCATGGCCCAGGGCCGCTTTGTGGGCCAGTGTATCCCACTGCAGGGGCCGCAGACCCCGCTCGGTGCGCACCTGGTTGGTACGCTGGAGCACCTCGAGCTCCAGGGCGCTCTGGGCCAGCGACACGCTCCCCAACAGAAAAATGCCCAGCAGCCCGACCCGCCACATCCCCGCTTCCTATTGGGCCGGCACCAGGCTGTAGATGAAACTCTGGCTGAAAGGTCGGGTCTCCAGAAGCCCGTTGACATCGGCCAGCGTAACCACCTCGACCTTGCGGGCCACCTCGCTCAAGGGCTCGTAGGTCTGGTTGTACAGGTAGTTGATACCCACGCTCATCAGGCGCTGCATGGGGGTCTCGCCGGCAAACACCAGTGCGGTGGCCAGCTTGTTTTTGGCCCGCTCGAGTTCCTCCAGGCGCACCCCCTCGCGCTCGAGCCGGCCCAGTTCATCGCGGAGTACAGCCTTTACGGTTTCCTCGTTGGCGGGGTCGGTCTGGGCGTAGATGTAATAGAGCCCGGCCCCATCGGCCTCATCCACACCCGCCCCCACCGACTCCACCAGGCCTTTATCGCTCAGGGCCCAGAAGAGACGGCTATTGCCCTCCTCGCCCAGGATGTTGGCCAGAATGTTGGCCGCATAACGGCGCGGGTCCTGGGCCGAAACCCCCGGCGCCAGTAGCGCCAGGTAGGTCTGGGTGGCCTTGGGATAGGGTTCGCGCAGCTCACCCACAGCGGGGTGCAAGTCGGGATAATCCCTGCCGGCCTGACCCTTAGTCCAGGTCGCCGTGAGTTCTTGCACCTGCGCCAGGGTACGCTCCCAGTCCACCTTGCCCGCCAGGGTCAGCACCAGATTGGACGGCGCATAACGCCGGGTCTGATAGGCTGCCATCTGGTCTCGGGTCAGGGCAGAAATCGACCGGGTGGTGCCCAGTACGCTGTTGCCCAGCGGATGCCCGGCAAAATAGCGGGCCCGTCCCCAGTCAAAAAGCATGATGTTGGGCCGGTCTTCGTAGAGGGCAATTTCCTCCAGGATGACCTGCTTTTCGGTGTCGAAGTCTTCCTGACGCAGGGCCGGGCGCATCAGGTCGGTCCAGAGTTCCAGGAGCCGGGGGGCAAACTCGGGCAACACCGCGGCGTAGTAGACGGTGTTCTCCTCCGAGGTATAGGCGTTGTACTGTGCCCCCATCTGGTCGAACTCGAGGTTCACCTGAAGGGCGTCGCGCGTTGCGCTGCCCTTGAACAGCATGTGTTCCAAAAAGTGCGACACCCCGGCGATCTCGGGGGTTTCGTCGCGGCTACCGGTCTTGCAAAAGTAGCCCAGGGCCACGCTTTTGGCCTCGGGGTTAATTTCGGCAATTACCGTGAGCCCGTTTTCCAGGGTGGCTTGTTTGAACTCGAGCGCCGGTTTGGTTTGGGTCATATTTACTCCAAAAAAGGAAGTTGTCCTGCATCGTTGGCCTTAGGGCCTTGAGCACTGGGCTTCTAACACTACTCTGTAACTGCCAGCTTTCTTGGCCCCAGGGTCGCAATCCAGGGGTTTTGGTAAGGGTTGGCGGCCAAGTAGCGGTTAATGCGCGGCACATCTACGGCAGCAATCTGGGCCTCGATCTCCTCCAGGGGGCGCACCCGGCCCAGCAGGTAGAGGTCGCGGGCGATACTGGCGGCCCTCGAGCGCGACGACTCATCCTGCATCACCAAAGCAGCCCGCAGGCCAATCCTGGTGCGCTCGAGCTCCGCCTCGGTCACCCCCTCCGAAAGCCGGGTGATTTCGGCCTGCATCACCTTCAGGGTCTCGTCGGCCCGCTCGGGGGTGGTGCCGGCGTAGGCGGTCAGGTAGCTGTAGCCCTTGACGCCGTTGGGCGCCGCGTAGACCGAGTAAACCAGGCCACGCTTCTCCCGTACCTCGGTGAACAGACGGCTGCTGCTGCCCCCCGAGAGCACCTGGGCAGCCAGGCGGGCACTGTAAAACTCGGGGTGGTCGAAGGAAATATCGGGGTAGACCAGGCCAATCTGCACCTGGGCGCTGTCCTGCTCGAGGTGAATGGCATGCACCGGTTGTAGCTCGATGGGCGGATAGCTCACCCCCGGCCCGCTCCACTCCCCCAGGGCGTTGAGCACGGCTTCCCTGGCCTGTTCAAAGCGCACCCCTCCTACCAGGGCCAGAATGGCCCCCTGGGGGGCATAGCGCCGAGCAAAATCCCGGCGCAGGGCCTCAGCAGACATTGCCTCCAGATGGGCCTTTTTGCCGCTGGGGTTGCGCCCGTGGGGGCTGGCAAACACGGCCTGGCGCAGGGCCGCAAACATCTTTTTTGGGGGCTGGTCTTCCAGCGAGGCCAGCTCCTGCAAGGCAATCTGGCGCACAGCTTCCAGGGCCTCGGCGGGGAGATGGGGGCGCATGAGCACATCGGCATACAGCGAGAGCACCGCCGGGAGCTTTTCGGCCAAAAACTGCGCGGCAAAAGTGGTGTGCTCGAGGGCGCTGCTGCTGCCGCGGCGCACCCCCAGGTCGTCGAAGGCATCGGCCAGCGCCCGCGCATCCCGGCTGCCGGCCCCTTTCCACAACCAGCCCTCCAGCAGGCTGGCCGCGCCCTCCATGCCTTCGGGATCGTTCACCGCACCCACCGGAACCAGCAATTGCAAAGCCACCCCGGGCATCCAGGGACGTTCTTCCACCGCCAGGGTGAGGCCGTTGGGCAATACTTCTACCTGAGATAAAGCCATACCTTCCAAGTATAAGAGCTGGCCCCATCCCGACCATGACTTTTCAGACATTGCCCGGCCATAAGGCGTTACGCAGGACCAGCAGGGCCACAAAAGCCGCCCGGTCTGCTTGGATACAATAAGCCTGAAAGAGGAGCCCGTGACCCGCGAAGAGATCAAAGCCCGCCTCATCCGCCCCCTCCAGCGCGAACTGGCCGATGGCGCGCAGGATCGGGTGGTGGCCGGGGGCCTGGAAAAGTTGCTGCAAAACCTGGGTCAACCCTTCCCCGAGGTGGCTCAGGTACTGGCAGGTTATCGCCAGATGAGCGTTGAGGTACGCAAAGCGCAGCTAGAAAAGGCCATCGAGCTGCTGGGGGGAACAGGGGACAGGGGTCAGGGG
>NZ_QWKY01000056.1 GCF_003574035.1 Meiothermus hypogaeus
AGCCCCCACGATGCCCACCCCCACCACCATGGCCAGGTGCGAGCGCAACCGCAGCGCTAGCACAGCCCCCAATAGCATCAAGGCTAGCAAGAGTACCTGGGCTGGAGGGGGGCTCGAGGCTCCTCCCGGCCAGAAAACCGCCCCGCCCCGCAAAAACGCCAGCCCCACCAGCCCCGTAAGGCCCGCAAAAACCCAGACCAGGTAGGCCCGCAGCGAACCGCTTTGCAAAAGCCGCTCCACAAAAGCCGCCAGTCGCAAGAGCCCCCGCAGCAAGGCCACATAGCCGTTCTCGGGGCCGGGGATGGGGTCCTGGGCCATCCAGGCTTGTAGCCGTGGGTACAGGAAGTATAGCCCCACCCCCACCGCAACCGTCAGCAGGCTCAGGAGCAGGGCCAGGTTGAACCCTGGCCAGAGCTTCAGATGGTACGCAACGGCCTTGCCTTTCACCGCGCTGGCCACGGCCTCGGCCAGGGGGTTGTAGAGCCCTGGGAAAAGCCCTACTAGAAGCCCCAGCCCCGCCAATACCAAGGGCCCCAGCCAGAGGCTAGGAGGCCCCTCGTGCACCTCTTCGGGCGGTTTGCCCCTAAAGAAAGGCACCACCAGGATCAGGGCCAGCATGGCCCCCACCGCAAAACCCAGCACCGCCAGCCCAATCATCCAGACCGGCGCGGCCTGCAACGAGGCCAGGTAGAGCACCTCCTTGCCAATAAAGCCCAGCACCGGCGGCAGCCCCGCCAGCGAGAGCGCAGCCAGCACCACCGCTACCCCCGTAACGGGCATCACCCGAAAGAGGCCCGAAAGCTGGTTGATATCACGGGTGCCGGCCTCGTGGTCCACCGCCCCCGCCGCCATGAAAAGCCCCCCCTTGTAGAGCGAGTGGGCCAGCAGGAAGGTGGCGAAGCCCATGGCTGCGTAATGGTCGGTAAGGGGTACCATCCCGATGGCAAAGACCAACGCCCCCAGCGCGGCTACGGTGGAGTAGGCCAGCAGGCGCTTGAGATCGGTGTGGCGGAAGGTAAGGGTGGCCCCGGTGAGCAGGGTGGCCAGTCCAAAGGTCATGAGGGCTGCGCTCCAGACCTCGCTGCCGCCTAGGGCCGGCTGGAGCCGGGCCAGCAGGTACACCCCGGCCTTGACCATGGTGGCCGAGTGCAGGTAGGCCGAGACCGGCGTGGGGGCCTCCATGGCGTTGGGCAGCCAGAAGTGAAAGGGGAACTGGGCCGATTTGGTGAAGGCCCCCAAAAGCACCAGCACCAGGGCGGGAAGGTACAGAGGATGCGCCCGCAGTACCTCGCCTTTGCCCAGCAGCTCGGAAATTTCCCAGGAGCCACCCATGCCTGCCAGCAAAATGAGCCCGGCCAGCAAGGCCAGCCCACCCCCCGCCGTGACAAACAGGGCCTGAGTGGCGGCCCGGCGCGAGCGAAACTCGCTGTGGTAGAAGCCGATCAGCAGGTAGGAGGTAAGGCTGGTCAGCTCCCACATCACAAACAAGGTCACGATGTTATCGGCCAGCACCAGCCCCAGCATGGAGGCCATGAAGAGCAGAATGGTCAGGTAGAACTTGCCCAAATCCGGGTGGCCTTTCAGGTAGCCGCCGGAATAAATCACGATGAAGGTGCCGATGCCGGTGATGAGCAGGGCAAAGAGCAGGGAAAGCCCATCGAGGTAAAAGGAAAAGTTGACTGAGAGCGTGGGCACCCAGGCTGCGCTATGTCGTACGGTATGGCCTGCTACTACGGCGGGAAGCAGGCTGGCAAAGTACACCGTAAGGCCCAGGGGCAACAGAGCCAGCACCCAGCCTGCAAGGCTACCTAACCTGCGGTACAGGAGCGGCGCCAAAAGGGCACCCAAAAAAGCTGATATAACCGCGATTATCATATGCGAGTTCCTCAACCAAGCTGACGCTGAACAGTCTACCCTGACACAACAAAGAGCGGAGACAGTTGCCCGTCTCCACCCTTGCAGCTACCGGAGGCTGCACTCCTGCTGCCTGAGCAGCAAACTTTACATCAGTGTATTACAAGCACAAATCGGGCGGCAAATCTTTACCTTCCCAACCAGGCTCTTATCATATACACCCACTAAGCCAGCGATAGAGGGGCATGGGATTGGTGGAGAAGCTACGAACACTGCGAAGCACAGGGGTGGTGAGCTGGTGTAGGAAACTCAGCAGAAGGTTGCGCAGAGCGGCGAGGGACTGGGCCGCTTTGCGGGTGCGACAGGCATCCTCACCCAGGACGGTATCTCTTTTGTGGTGGAGCCTGTTCTCGATGGCCCAGTGACCCCGGCCAATGCCCGCCAGGCTGGCAGCATCCGCCTGTGCAGGGCTGAGGCTGGTAATAGCCAGATGGGCTTCCTCGCAGACTTCACCGGTGCGTTTGTGGGTCTTGTGGCGGTGGATTTCGACCATCTGTTGCAGACCAGGAAAGGCTAGCGCAGGGTCAGGTGGGATTTGCGCGGTGGTACGAACCCGCCAAACCCACAGTGCGCCGCTACGTACCTGGTGGTAGCAGTACACATCGTCCGGCGGGTACTGCAGCAGGTGCGCTGCCCAATCCTTCAGCTCCGCCTGATTGTCCTTGAGATGGAGGAAGTAGTGCCCCCCTTTTGCAAGACGACCTTGGCCGTATGGGCCTCCGTATAGGCCGCGTCACCGGTCAACACCCAGGGAATCTTGGCCTCGGCCAGATCAGCCCCCACCTCCATCATCAAGCAACGACCCGCCCCCGCTTCATCCCCGGCCGCTTTGCTCTGCAACAGGCTCAGCCCCAACCGGCTCAGATAAGCCGAGACCAGTACGATGGCTTTATCCCCTGTGCCACCCCGTGCGCTACCCTTGAGGTGTTTGCCATCCAGGCTGACCTCCAGCAGTCCCCCTTCCTGGTGTTGACCCAAGGCGCGCAGCACATCCCTGGCCCATAGCTGCAGGGCCTTTTCCAGGGCCACTGCTTGCTGCTCCAGGGCCCACAAGAAGCGGTAGATAGTGGCCTGGGCAGGCAGGGCCGTACCGGTTTTTCTTCTGCCAAACCCCAGGGCCAACAGCCAGTCCCGCTGATCCTCTATCCACTGGGCGATCGCCAGGATGTTGGTGCGTCCGCTGCCCAGGGCCATCAGTACCAGCATGAATAACATCCGCCAGTCGTAGGTGGTGTTGTGTGCCCGCAGGTCAGGTACTTGCATCAGGTAAGGAATGGGGCTGGGTATCCTTGGGGTTTCGTCCATACTGCATATGATAAAAGCCTGCTTCCCAACAATAGATGCTCAAAAACTCCAGGCTACACCACCGGCTCCCGACCCAGCATTTTGTGTACCGCCCGGCCCAGGCGCTTGATGCCTTCTGCGATTTGCTCGTGAGAAGCGCTCGAGTACGAGAGTCTGAGGGTATTCTTGCCGCTGCCATCGGCATAGAAAGGCTGGCCTGGCACAAAGGCCATTTTCTCTTCTACGGCTTGCTTGAGGAGCTCGAGGCTGTCCAGCTGCGCAGGCGCAGTGAGCCAGAAGAACATGCCCCCTTCCGGCACAATCCAGCCGATGTCCTCGGGCATGTACTTTTGCAGGGCCTCGAGCATCCAGGTGCGCCGGGTCTGGTAGGTATGGCGAATCTTGCCAATCTGCGCCTGGAACCACTCGCCATCCCGCACCAGCTCGTAGACCAGCATCTGGTTGAGGGTGGGGGTGTGCAGGTCGGCCCCTTGCTTGGCATACACAATCTTCTGGATGACCGGCTTGGGCCCCACCACCCAGGCCACCCGCAGCCCTGGGGCCAGGGTTTTGGAGGAGGTGGAGAGGTAGACCACATTGCCCCCGCCGAGTTCCTGGTCGAGGGCGTAGAGGGTGGGCAGGGGTTTGCCGCTAAAGTAGAGCTCAGCGTAGGCGTCGTCTTCCAGGATGGGGGTTTGGTACTTTCTCGCCAGCTCCACGATGGCCTTGCGCCGCTCCAGGCCCATCAGGCGGCCAGAGGGGTTCTGAAAGGTGGGCAGCACGTACATGAACTTGAAGTGGTGGGCCTTGAGGGCGGCCTCGAGTTCGTCGAGCTGGAGCCCCTCCTCGTCCATGCCGACCGAGATGTATTCGGGCTCGTAGGGGTTGAAAGCGCTCAGGGCCCCCAGATAGGTAGGCGCCTCTACCAGCACCTTAGAGCCGGGGTCAATGAAGACCTTACCGATGAGGTCGAGGCCCTGCTGCGAGCCGGAAACAATTTGCACGTGCTCCGGGGTAGCGCCCGGCATCCGGCCTGCAACCCACTCCCGCAGGGGCAGGTAGCCCTCGGTGGTGCTGTACTGCAAGGCCTGAGCGCCGTGCGCTTGCAGGATGCGCTGGGTGGCCTCGGCGATGCGCTCGATGGGGAACAGGTCGGCGGCGGGCAGCCCCCCCGCAAAGCTGATAAACCCTGGCTGGGTGGTGAGCTTAAGGATTTCCCGGATGGTCGAGGCCTGGATGCGCTGGGTGCGGGCCGCAAAACGACTTTGATAGTAACTTTCGAGGTTGTCCACACGTTCAGTCTACTCTGCAAATATGACGCTTTGTATAGTTTCTGCCGCAAATGCATTGAATGAAAGGGGGCGTAAGGTTGCATCGCTTGAGCCGATGAAGCCGCTTTGGGTCGAGGGTCGAGCACCAAGGGCAGGAAAACTTCTTCGGGGCGTACCTTATACCAGATTCGGTTAGTTCGTCACCAAAGGGTGACGAACTAACCCGACCGAAGTTATCCGCGTAGCGGAGGGCGGTACCGCCCCTTGGAAGGGAGACGCTTTCTTCGCCGACCGACAGTGAAGGGCCATCGGCCCCCGGCTAGCGCCGGTACTCAAGGGAGGGGTGTGCTCTAGGATTCAAAAAGACAGCCTATGGGGTTTTTGGTTATGTAAACTGTCTTTTTGAATCCGGTATTGAAAGCCTTGAGCGGTTCCCACGAATACCCAGAACAAGCGGGTTTTGCTGTTCTGGGTAAAACATTCCGCATCGCGTGTGGAGTGTTTGTGGGAAACGCGATTGGAGCCCTCAGCTTTTGGCCCTGGGCCGCGCTTTCAGCGGTGAAACTCCGGCTCGAAGAGGCGGGCGTACTCGTCGAGGGCAAAGCGGTCGGTCATGCCGGCGATGTAGTCGCAGGCCGCACGGTAGAGGCCCTCGGTCTCGCCGGCTTGCTGAACCTGGGGGGGCAGGACGGCGGGGTCGTGGATATAGGCATCGAAGAGCTTTTCCAGCACAAAGCGCGACTTGCCCACCTGTCGCACCACGTAGTAATGTCGGTAGAGGTTGGCGTACAAAAACTCCCGCAGTATGTCGAGCTGCTGGGTCAGGCCCTCCGAATAAACCGCCAGGGGGGCTGGGTGGCGGCGGACGGCCTCGAGGCTTTCAATCTGGTGCTGCTGCAAAAGCGCATGGGTGGCGTGGATGGTGTCGGTGATGATGAGCCCCAATAGCTCGCGGATGAAGACCCGGCGCCCCATCTCGTCGAAGCGGTCGGGGTGCAGGCCGAGCTCGCCCAGCAGGTCGCGCAGCAGCTCCACCTCCCAAAGCTGGCCGGGCTGCAATAGCCCTGCGCGCAGGCCGTCGTCGAGGTCGTGGGCGTTGTAGGCGATCTCGTCGGCCAGATTTACAATCTGGGCCTCGAGGCTGGGGCGCAGGTGGGGCTCGTAGCCTTCGGCGTCGGGGAGGTCGTAACGGGTCTCGTGCTTGACAATGCCCTCGCGGGTCTCCCAGCATAGGTTGAGGCCCCGAAAGCCCGGATAGCGCTGCTCGAGGTAGGTCACGATGCGCATGGACTGTTTGTTGTGGTCGAAGCCGCCGTGTCCCTGCATCAACCCGTCCAGCACGGCCTCGCCCGAGTGGCCAAAGGGGGGGTGCCCCAGGTCGTGGGCAAAGGCGATGGTCTCGGCGAGTTCCTGGTTCAACCCCAGCGCACGGGCGATGGAGCGGGCCACCTGGGCCACCTCCAGGGTGTGGGTCAGGCGGGTGCGGTAATAGTCGCCCTCGAAGTTCACAAAGACCTGGGTTTTGTACTGGAGCCGCCGGAAAGCGGTGGTGTGGTTGACCCGGTCTCGGTCTTTCTGGAAGGGGGTGCGGTAGCGCGACTCGGGCTCGGGATGCTCTCGCCCGCGGCTCTCGCTCGACTTGACCGCGTAGGGAGCCAGGGTTTGGGCCTCGAGGGCCTCGAGGTAGGCGCGCTCGAATAGCATGTACTCAGTCTACGCTTGGCGCCCTTTACCGACAAACCGACAGCTTGTTGTGAAATACTGCGGGGGTGATGGACATGCGCTTTTACTGGCTCTTGCTGGGATGGATGGTGGTATTGTCGGCGTGCGCTCCGGGAGCACTGCGTCCGAGTAGCTTCAATCTGACGGTAGATAACAGCCGTTGCCAGGGCACCTACCGCACCGTTTTTATCTACCGCAACAACGTGATTTTAGGCCAGGTACAGGGCGAACCCCGTACCTTCCTCTCACTGCCGGCAGGTAGCGCCGATTTCAAAGCTACCCCGGTGCTGGGCAACAGCCCCTCGCTTTTCAAAACCATCCGCCTGGAAAAAGACGAAGTCTGGCGGCTTTGCGGGTAGTTTGCGCGCTGAGCCCTCATGTAATTTGCCCGGGCTCGAGGTATCAAGGTCTTGATGTCGCGAATTTGCTTACTAATCCTCATTCTGCTGCTCGCAGCCTGTGTTCCTGCGCAACAAAGCAATGTGCGACGGTTCGATCTCATCATCCAGAACCAGTGCAGCGGCCCCAACCAAACGGTGTTCTTTTATATCAATGGTGAGTTTATCGGAACCGTGCGGGGCTCGAGGCTCTTCCCCGGCCTGCGCGAAGGCCGCTACGAACTGCGTGCCGAGGGCACCCAGCCCGGCCAGCCAGGCCACCTGCGCTTCAGCCGCTCCTTGATGCTGGAAAAAGACACGGTCTGGACGCTTTGTCCGTAAGTGTAAGTGTCTGTAAGTCCATACCCACCGATAGCAGCTCGTTGGAGAGGCTACGGGCAGTTCAGTCGCTGCCCTTTAATCCTGCAATTAGCTTGTCCAGGTCGGTCTGGGTGGTGTAGTGAGCGATGGAGGCCCGAATAGCGCCGTCAGGCCACAGGCCCAGGGCTTGCATGGGCATGGTGGCGTAGTAGTGCCCCGCCGCGACCCCTACCCCCACCTGGGCCAGGCGTTCGGCCACCCGAAGCGGGGGCTGCCCCTCCAGGTTGAAGCAAAACGTTCCTACCCGGCCCCTGGGGGAGGGCATTCCGTAGAGCTTCAGGCCTGGAATCTGTTGCAGGCGCTCGAGGGCTTGCTCGAGCAAGGGTTGCTCGAGGGCCTCAATCTGCTGATATGCCTCTATTAAACCTTCGCGCCCGGGCTTCCCTCCGCCCAGCTCATCCCGCAGGTAGGCCAGCGTACCCAACCAGCCGGCCAGCCCTTCGTGGTTGTTGGTGCCGGGCTCGAACTTGAGCAGGCTATCCTCGGGAATGAACCAGAGCTTATCGGTGGGCAACTGGGCAATAAGCTCCTCACGCACATAGAGGAAGGCCAGGTGCGGGCCAAACACCTTGTAGGCCGAGAAAAAGGCCATGTCCACCCCCATAGCCCGAACATCGGGTAGGTGGTGGGGGCTATAGTGCACCAGGTCGGTGATGCACCAGGCCCCTACCGAATGGGCAATCTCTGCGGCGGCGGCCACGTCTGGGGTGGTGCCCAGTGAGTTGGCCGCTGCGGTAACGGCCACCAGCTTCGTTCTGGGCGAGACCAGGGCGCTCAGGTCGGCGGGTTCTAGCCGGCCGCCCTTGTCCCAGCGGGCTTTCCAGACCCGCAGCTGCACCCCCTTTTCTTGCAGGTTGCGCCAGGGCGAGGCGTTGGCTTCGTGCTCGAGCTCCGAAATCACCACCTCGTCGCCCTCGCTAAAGAGCCGCGAAAAGGCCCTCGAGAGGATGAAGGTAAGCGCAGTGGCGCTTGGGCCAATGGCCACTTCGGTGGGCTTGCAGTTGAAAAAGGCCGCGGTTTCTTCTCGAGCCCGCTCGCGCACCCGGGTTGCTGCCCGAGAGCCGGGGTAGGGCATGCCCACGTTGCAGCTCGAGGTCGCCAGAAACTGTGTGATGCCCTCGATACACTGCTTGGGCACCTGGGCTCCAGCGGCGTTATCCAAAAAGCTAAAGCCGTTGGCCAGTGCGGGGAAGTGGGTCTGAATTAGCATGCCTGATTCTATAGCTTATGTTTTGTCTCCCCAAAAAGCGCATCTAAACCTGCTCGAGCAAATCAGTGGGTAGGCATGTAGAACACAGCGGCCAGGAAGTAGTACACAGTCGCATAAACGCCTGTACATCTCTATTCTTTCTGTGTGTGATGGACTCTGGGCCCGCTCCCTGCCACGTAGGGAGGGCGGGGGGCGGATATTCGGCCAGGCCCTGAATCGGCAGGTTGAGTGAAGGCGCAAGTCAGCAACCCCACCTAACCCCTACCTCCATAGTTGGGGAGGAACAACAGAAGCTTTAGTTGCTGAAACAGCAGGTCTTGATGTAGCCCTTCAATGGAGCCACTATTGAATGTAGCTGAACAGATATCTAATACCAGATTCGGTTGATTCGTTACCATTCGGTAACAAGTCAACCCGACCGAAGTTATCCGCGTAGCGGAGGGCGATACCGCCCCTTGGAAGGGAGACGCTTTCTTCGCCGACCGACAGTGAAGGGCCATCGGCCCCCGGCTAGCGCCGGTACTCAAGGGAGGGGAGTGCTCTAGGATTCAAAAAGACAACCTATGGGGTTTTTTGGTTATGTAAACTGTCTTTTTGAATCCGGTATAAGCGACAATGTATTTAGAACCCAGGCTCAAACCCGCTTGAACAGGAGCGTGGCGTTCATGCCGCCAAATGCAAAGGAGTTGGAGAGGACATACTGCACCTGCTTTTCTTTGGGGGTGTTGGGCACGTAATCCAGGTCGAGCTCGGGGTCTGGGTCGTCCAGGTTGATGGTAGGGGGTAGCACTCCGCTCAGCAGGGCCTGCACGCTGGCAATGGCCTCGATGGCCCCCGCTGCCCCTAGCAGGTGCCCAATCATGCTCTTGGTAGAGGAGACCGAGAGCTTGTAGGCGTGGTCGCCAAAAACCTTTTTGATGGCCAGGGTCTCGGCCTTGTCGCCCACGGGCGTGGAGGTGCCGTGAGCATTGATGTAACCTACTTGCTCGGGGCTAACCTGGGCGTCTTTGAGAGCAGCCCGCATGGCCAGGGCTGCACCAGCGCCCTCGGGGTGCGGTTCGGTGATGTGGTGGGCGTCGGCACTGCGACCAAACCCTACCAGCTCGGCATATATTTTGGCGCCCCGGGCCTTGGCCCGCTCGTACTCTTCCAGCACCAGGACCGCTGCCCCCTCGGACAGCACAAAACCATCGCGGCTTAGGGTAAAGGGGCGGCTGGCTTTCTCGGGCTCGTGGTTGCGGGTCGAGAGGGCCCGCATGACCCCGAAGCTCCCGATGGCCATCTCGGTCACCACCGCTTCGGTGCCGCCGGTGAGCATGATATCGGCCTCACCCAGTTGAATAACCCGAAAGGCGTTGCCAATCGCGTCCGAACCTGTGGCGCAGGCAGTGACCACCGTGGAGGAAGGACCCATAAAGCCATATTTCATGGCCAGCTGGCCCGAGGCCATATTGGCAATCATCATGGGAATAAAGAAAGGGGAGAGGCGGGTGCCGCCCTTCTCAAAGAGCACCTTGCTCTGCTCCTGCCAGGTAATCATGCCCCCGATGCCCGTTCCGATAAGGGTGCCGATTCGGGTGCGGTCTTCTTTTTCTAGTTCTAGCCCCGAGTCCTGCAAGGCCAGATGCCCGGCAATCAGGGCCAGCTGGGTGAAACGATCCAGGCGACGCAGTTCGCGCTTGTCAATGTACTCCTCAGGGTTGACGTCTACCTCGCCAGCAATCTGGACAGGGTAGTTCGAAGCATCGAACTGGGTGATTCGCCGGATGCCCGACTTGCCCAGGAGCTGGGCTTCATGAAAGGCTTTGGCTCCAATGCCGTTGGGGGCTACCGGGCCAAGGCCGGTGACGACGACACGACGCATAAAGGCTATTATAGGGCACCGATGCGGTTGGTCTAGGCTCAGGCTTCGTCGGGGCCGGTGCATAAAGTAAAACCTCTACTTCCTCCCCAAACGGGGGAAGCCAGGTGGGGGCCTAATACCCGGCCAGCTCGCCTGCCTACAAGCATTTTTTGTAACACTGGCTGCCTAAAGCGCACTTAGCTAAGCTTTGCAGGGGTTTACGCACTGACCCTGATGCTTCGTTTGCTGATTTAGAGGTGACCATGACATGGCTTCCGCAGTCAGAGATTCTGCGATTCTGCTGAAACTTGCATGCATAGGCCACAGCAAAAAGCGCCTTTTCTCAGTTGGTGCTGCTCGCTTATACTAAGGAACGGTGATTTATGGCTGGCCATAGCAAATGGGCACAAATTAAGCGCAAAAAAGCTGCCAACGACCTCAAGAAGGGAAAGATCGTCAGCAAATACCTGCGTCTGATTGCGGCTGCGGCTAGAGCAGGGGGCAGTGCAGACCCGGCGGCCAACGTTAACCTGCGCAACCTGATTGAGGCCGCCAAAAACGCAGACGTTCCCAACGACAATATTGAGCGCCTGCTGAAACGTCTGGCCGGTGGTGATGATGAAGGTAGTCACTATGAAGAGGTGGTCTACGAAGGTTATGCGCCGGGCGGTGTAGCCATCATCGTCAATGCCCTCTCGGATAACAGAAACCGCACGGCCTCTGAGGTGCGCCACATTTTCACCAAACACGGGGGTAGCCTGGGGGCTACGGGGTCGGTCTCGTGGCAGTTTGACCGGCGGGGTTATATCTGGATTGAACCCAATACCGAAGCAGCCCAGGAGGCGGCCATCGAGGCCGGGGCGCTCGACCTCCAGGAAAGCGAGGAGGGTTTGGAAGTCTACACCGACCCTCAAGAGGTCTATGCGGTAGCCAATGCTTTAAGGGCCAAGGGCTTCAAACCAGAAGACACCGAGATCACCATGGTGCCCCAAAACACCCTAAGCTTGAGCCAGGAAGAGGCCGAAAAGGTATTGCGCATGGTAGAAGCGCTGGAAGAGCTTGACGACGTGCAAAACGTGTACACCAACCTGAACCTCGAGAACATCTCGGTAGAGGCTTGAGCATGCGCCAAGCCATCGTGGTGGTGGACTATGACCCCACCTGGCCTGAAGTCTTTGAACGGCTTCGGGCCCCGCTTTGGGAAGCCGTGCAGGATTTTGCCCTGGGAATCGAGCACGTGGGCAGTACCTCGGTGCCGGGGCTGGCCGCCAAACCCATCATCGATATAGACGTGGTGGTGGCTACTGAAGCCGATGTCGCTCTGGCCATTGAGCGATTGGCGGTTCTGGGTTACACACATCAGGGCAACCTGGGCATCCTGGGCCGCGAGGCTTTTCATCAACCAGCCCACCTGCCGCTGCATCATCTTTATGTATGCTTGCAGAATAGTGCTGGGCTACGCAATCATCTGGCCTTACGGGATTATTTGCGGGCTCACCCGGGGGCCGTAAAGGCCTACAGTGCCCTCAAAAAGCGCCTGGCCCAAGAGCACGCCTACAACATAGATGCCTATATTGAAGGCAAGAGCGATATGATCCTGGCCATGCTAAAGGAGACTGGCTTTGAGGAGGATCAGCTGGACTCCATTCGAGAGCAGAACCGTGCGAAGTGAAGTATTTTGGTGAAATAGGCAACCGGCTCACAGCATCTGGTAAAGACGTGGGCTAGTCTTGGACTGTTCGGGAGGATTTGCCGGGCCGACCCTCGCGTGCAAAATGTGGGTTGTGGTTTTGAGCCATGATGCGATTGATCGAACGTCTCAGAGAAGATGTGCAGGCTGTGCTCGAGCGAGACCCTGCTGCCCGGGGTGCCCTCGAGGCCATCCTCTTTAGCCCCGGAATGCATGCTTTGTGGATGCACCGGCTCAACCACTGGCTCTGGCGGGCCAATTTCAAATTTCTAGCCCGTGTTCTGGCCCACCTGACCCGCATGCTCACGGGGGTCGAAATCCACCCCGGCGCCCGCATTGGCCGCCGGGTGGTAATTGACCACGGCATGGGCATTGTAATTGGCGAGACCGCCGAGGTAGGCGACGATGTGATGATCTACCACGGCGTGACTTTGGGGGGTACGGGTTTTACCCGGGAAAAGCGCCACCCCACCATAGGGAATGGGGTGTTGCTGGGAGCCCATGCGGTGGTTTTGGGGCCTATTGTGGTGGGGGATGGGGCCAAAGTGGGGGCTGGGGCCGTGGTTACCAAGCCGGTGCCTCCTGGCGCAACTGCGATTGGCAACCCGGCTCAGATTATCTTTCGGGAGTCCAAACTCGAGCCCGTCGAAGCCTAGAGCGCTCTGTACATATTTTGGTTCATCCGGCTGTAAGGAAGCTTTGTCCTGGACAGAAAAATGTCCGCTTGGAAACATGAAACCCAAGCACCTGCGAGCCGGGCCCGGCCCACGTTTTGAGTGCATTACATGGGCCTGCCAGGGGATGGTCTGGGCCATTGCCACTACGTGGCTAACCTGGTCCAAACCCATTCTATGTTTTGCGGGGAACCGTATCTGCGAAGAGCGCGATAAATTCCCGGAATCCTGAGCCCTGTTCCTTTATCCCTGACCCCTATAAAATCAACATTGCGTCTCCCAGGCTATAAAACCGGTAGCGTTCAGCCACGGCGGTCTGGTAGGCCCATTGCATGAGTTCGTGCCCCATAAAGGCCGAGACCAGCATCAGCAGGGTGGATTTGGGCAGGTGGAAGTTGGTGACGAGGGCATCTACCACGTGATACTGGAACCCCGGACGGATGAAAAGCTGGGTCTCGCCTGCACCGGCCCGAACCTGCGTACCGTTCCAGGCGGTCTCGAGGGTCCGCACCACTGTGGTTCCCACAGCAATAACACGTCGCCCCTCAGCCTTGGCCTGGTTGATGGCCTGGGCGGTAGGGCGGGGCACCTCGTAGGGCTCCAGGTGCATGTGGTGCTGGTTGGGGTCGCCCTGTACCGGCTTGAAGGTGCCCGGCCCCACGTGAAGGGTGACGTAGCAGATGGTGACCCCCAGCCCCCGAATCCTGTCCAGGAGCTCCGGGGTGAAGTGCAGCCCGGCGGTAGGCGCGGCCACCGAGCCGGGGGTTTTGGCATAAACGGTCTGGTAGCGTTCCGGGTCTACCGAGGCTCGAATGTAAGGGGGGAGGGGTGTCTTACCTATGTTTTCCAGGTGCTCCCACACATTCCCCGCAAAGCGCAGCAGCCGGGTGCCGTCTTCTTCCACGGCTTCCACCATGGCCTGCAGGCCATCGGCAAAGGTCAGCACAGAGCCCACCCTGGCCCGCCGTGCTGGTTTCAGCAGAGCCTCCCACAATCCGCCCGATCCCGCATCGGTGGGGATTTCTCGCACCAGCAAGACCTCGAGCAAGGTGCCGTATGGGTTGGTGGCAAAGGTGCGGGCGGGAATCACCCTGCTCTCGTTTAGCACCAGCACATCGCCTGCCTGGAGGTAGCCGGGCAGGTCGCGGAAAATCCGGTGCTCAATCTGGCCGGTGCTGCGGTGGATCACCATCAACCGCGATGCGTCGCGGGGCTCGGCGCCGCTCTGGGCGATGAGTTCGGGGGGTAGGTGGTAGTCGAAGTCCTCGAGGTTCATACAACGTCACTGTCAGCAGGTCTCAGGCCGATAAGGCAACCGAGCAGAAGTTCACACATTCGCCTGGCCACTCGAACAGTCTCGATGGCTTTGCTGCTTGGGCTTACACACGCGGTTGACTGGCGATAGAGCGATGATTGCGGATTTCACTCAGCTCTGGGGATCAAGGTCCGTTCCCGCTCCTTGCTGGGCACAAAGGCGTTCTCGATTTCGGGCAGGTGGATGAAGCGGTCTACGGCGTCAATCAGCTTTTGCGAGGTGGTCTCCTTGAAGGCAATCACCTCGACCCGGATGCCCCGCTCCATCAGCACCTCCACAATGTCCACAAAGTCGCCGTCGCCGCTCCCCAGGACCACCACATCCAGGGTGTGCATGAGGCGTACCATATCGGCGGCGATGCCCATATCCCAGTTGCCCTCGTAGATGGGCTTGCCTTCGTCGGTGGTTTCCTTAAGGGTCAGGTTCATGCGCCGCACCCGGAAGCCGATGGTGGAGAGCTTGTAGATGAAGGGCCAGGCCGAGGTGTCGTGTTCGCGCTCGACCACATAGGCGGTGGCCCGCACCAGCTGGCGGTTACCGATAGCAAAGCGCATCAGGCTTTCAAAGTTGACGTTCTGCCCGTAGTAGTCGCGGGCGGAGTGGTAGAGGTTTTGGGTATCTACAAACAGACCTACGCGTTGATTGGGGCTCCAGCCTGGCACACGGCCAAAAGGGTCGTTCATGAAAGCTCCTCTAAAAAGGTTAGATTCTGTAAAACCTGGGCATTGCCCAGCGAAATTGTATCAAAAACCCTAACACAAAAGGTTGCTCTTTGGGATTTGGGATGATCGGCTGGTGTTTACCCTCTTCTTATGGCGGGAGGGATAGGCTACACCCGCATCTAGAGAAAAAACCGAGATCGGGTGTAGCCGGTTGGCTGATACGCGCCTATTCTCTGAGCAGGCTATCCCGGCCAGAGGTATCCCTTGCCACGCAGGATAGATTCGGATAAGCCGGTGAGCTTTGGGTGAAGAGGTCCTTCCAGCTAGCTTTAGCGTAACGCCGCCATTTCCCGGCGGGCCCGCTCCTGGTCAAAGCGGTCGGCGGCGGTTTTGGGGGCGATGGACAGGGCGGCCTCGTATTGCTTGCGAGCGTCTTCCTTTTTGCCCTGGGCGGCCAGTACCCCGGCCAGCTCGACCTTGTGGATGATGGTCTGGGGCTCGAGCTGAATGGCCTCGTTAAAGAGCGGCATAATCACGTTGCCGTTGGCCCCATACAGCCAGCCCACGTTCTTGGAAATGAGCGAATGATGCCATAAAGCCAGCGCGACCTTGGCCCCGGCATGGCGGGGGTTCAGGCGGAGGGTTCGGTCCAGGTTGTCCTTAATGCCACTGGCCAGCCCCAGGCTTTCCAGAATGCCCCGGTATTGCGAAAGGCGGCCCTGGGCGCGGGCCAGTTCAAAGTAGGCCTCGGCATTGTTGCTATCGGCTTGAATGGCCCGGCGGGCAGCGGCTTCGGCCCGGCCGAACCAGTCGGCTTTTTCGCTGTCCTTGGCCTGGTAGCCCGCATAGTAGCTGGCTGCTTTGGCGGCCAGAACCAGTCCCTCGGCACTGCCGAGGCGCAAGCCGGCTTCGTAGGCTTCCTGAAACTTCCCTTCATCCACCAGTTTTTCCACTGCACCGGCGTTTTGCGCCAAAGCCAGAGGTAACAACAGCACCAGCGAAAGCACCAGACCCTTCATACCTATAACCTCCTTGGGGGTTTAACGGCCCAAAGCCGACAACCGTACGGCATGGATTCTACCGGATGTGCATCTGAGGGCAAGAACTTTGCACCGGCATGTTACACTACCCCCATGATAGCGTTACGAGCGGTTCCTTTTGCCGTGGGAATCGCCCTATTTGCGTTCACGGCTTTTGCCCAGTTGGGGGCCGAGGGCTACTACACCCAGTGCAAGGCCCTGTACGACCAGGGGGTGCGGGATAGCGCCCGGGCCACCTGCCAGCTTGCGCTGGTGGCCGACCCCAACCACCTGCCCAGCATCAAACTGCTGGGGCGAATATACCTGGAAGAAAACAACCCCGGCGCAGCCCAGCCTTTCCTTCAGCAGATGATCCAGCTCGCACCGCAAGACCCCGAAGTAGCTCTGCTGGATGCTCGTTTTCTGCTCTTGCAGGGTCGCCCTGCCGACGCTCTGGCCCGGCTACCGCGCGGTTTGAACACCGAGGCAGTGCTGTTGCGGGCCCAGATCAACGAAGCGCTGGGCCGCTACGAAGAGGCCTATGCCACTTTCCGCCGGGTGACTGCTTCGGAGGAAGCCCGGCTGGGTGCCGCCCGCCTGGCGGAGCGGCTGGGACGCCCCCAGGAAGCGCTGGGTTTGTTAGGTAACAGCCCAAAAGAACAACTGGCCAAAGCCCGTCTGATGTGGCTATCGGGCGATACCCGTGCGGCAGCAGAGGCCCTCGAGGAAGTTCTGCCCCGCCTGGGGCCCCTGGAAGGTGACTACACCCGAACCCTGGGCCTGCTGGCGATGGTCTACTACGGGTTGGGCGAGTTCGATAAGGGCTCGCTGGTCTTGCGGCAGTTGTCCTCGAGGATGAGCCTGCCCAGCAACCTGCTGGGCAAGGTCTGGCCCTGGTTGGTGGTGTTTTTGATATACCTGGGGCTGGTGCTCTATGGTGAGAGCCGCATCGAGCCCATGCGCACGGTGGAGATGGGTAACGAACGACGCTTTGGCCCCGGCTCCATCCACCTGTGGCTGATGCTGGCGCTGGTGCTGGCAGGGCTGGCCGCTGTGGGGATTGGACAGCTTCTCTACCAGAACCTGCTGGCCCTGTTCACCCCTTTTCAGGGTCAGGTGGTGCGTCCGGTATTCTATTTCCTGCTGGGCGTATTTGCGCTCCTGATTGCTTACCAGAATGTCAGCCGAGAAGGTATGCAAAACGCCCTGGGGCCGCGCTCGAGCTGGGTCGAGGGCACCTGGGCGGGGCTGGTTTTGCTGGCCTTGCTGGCTCTGTATGCCTATATTGCCAAACCCCTGGGGCTGAGCGGACTGGGCACCATGTACCCCATCTTTTTTGGGCTGGCCTTGCTGGAATTGGTCATTCGTGGAGTGGGTTATCCGGTCTTTAAGGAGCGCTACAAAGAGCTGAGCAACTTCATGATCCCGGTGCTGTTTGCCCTGGCGATTCCCGGCCCAACGGTCTTCTTCCTGATGGCCAGCCTTTTCCTGGGATGGCTCTATATGCGTACAAAGGGGGCCCTGGCCGGTGCTACGGCCTGGGTGTTGGCTGGGCTGATACTGGCTTTGATTGCCAACCTGCCCCTTACACGCACGTTGCTGGGTAGCTGAGGTGGGGCCCAAGGCTTAGAGCGGCCTCCCACGAATACCCCACACAGCATCCTTTGGAAGCTATGCGTGTGGGGTAATTTACGCTGTATCGCGTGTAGCGTAAATGTGGGAAACGCGATAAAGCGCCTGTATTGTGAGATTGATCAGAGTGGTCAATACCCGATAGTCCACGGCCGATAGCTGATTGACCTGCGCCCTGCGACATTTTTTTGGATAGACTGCGGATAGATGCGGGAAATTTTCTTTCTATCTGACTTTGGTCTGGCTGACCCCTACGCCGCGGTGGTCAAGGCGGTAATGCGACAAACCGCCCCTGGGGTGGCCGTGCACGACCTGGCCCATAACCTTCCCCCCGGCGACCTGAACCGGGCTAGTTACATTTTGTATGAGTCGGTGCCCTATCTACCTCGGCAGTCGGTGGTGCTGGCGGTGGTTGACCCGGGGGTGGGCTCGAGCCGCAGGGCAGTCTTGGTGGTAGGGGAGCGGCTTTGCTATGTGGCGCCGGACAACGGGCTCCTCACCCTGGCCTATCTGCAAGACCCGCCCCGGAAAGCCTATCTGCTGGAGAACCCCGCCTACCATCTGCCCCGCAAATCGGCTACCTTCCACGGGCGGGATGTGTTTGGACCGGTTGCCGCTCACCTGGCGGCGGGGGTTGAGCCTCCGCGCTTTGGCCCGGAACTGCCGGTATCCGAACTTGTACATTTGCCCATTCACCTGAACTTTGGCACCCACGGCGAAATCCTGACCTTTGACCGTTTTGGTAACGCCATCACCACCCTGCTGGCCACGCCTGCCCAGATTCGCGGCAAAACGGTACGCATCCGCTACCACCGCATACCAGTCGCCACGCACTACGCCGAGGTGCCGGTAGGGAGTGCCCTGGCTTATGTGGGGAGTGCGGGGCTTTTGGAGGTTGCGATTCACCTGGGCAACGCCCGCGAACAGCTCGGCCTCAAGCAGGGCGACCAGGTGGAGCTGGGTTGACCTTTTGGGCTTCAGCTTGTAGATTGGAGAGCGGTTTGTCGGAAGCAACCCGCCGGGGTTGTTCATTACAAAAGGAAGTGACCTGAGATGGCCAAGCACCCAGTACCCAAGAAAAAAGTATCCAAGTCCCGCCGGGACATCCGCCGCGCTGCGGTATCCACCCTGACGGCCCCCACCCTCATCAAATGCGCCAACTGTGGGGCCATGATTCCCCCCCACACCGTTTGCGATAGCTGCGGTTACTACGCTGGGAAAAAGGTTCTAGAAATCCGGGCCTAGGTCCTCAAGTTCTTCAGCACCCCAGACCAACAGAAGTTGCCGTCTGGGGTGCTGTCTTTCCGGTGCATTGAGGGCAGGCGTTGATTTAGGCAGATGGCAGGGGAAATCCCCTGAGGTAATCCTCTAGATTCAAGATGAAACAAGCGCATCATCTGAACTTGGTTCAAGCCACATCCCGGCACGAAAGTGTGCTGGGGTGTTATCTTTGTTGGAGTGCCCAGAGCTTTATGGGCGGTTTTAGGAGGCAACGTTGAATATCGGTATCCTTGCCCTTGGCACCTATGCTCCCGAGCGGGTGATGACCAACCACGACTTCGAAAAGATTCTGGACACCTCCGACGAGTGGATCGTCAGCCGTACCGGTATCCGTGAACGGAGGCTGGCTGCTGAGGGGGAGTTCACCTCACACCTGGCTTTTCGGGCAGTAGAAGACTTGATTCGCCGCCACGGGCGCAGTGCCCTGGAGGGGGTGGATCTGGTAATTGTGGCGACCAACACCCCCGATGCTCTTTTCCCGGCTACGGCGGCCCTGGTGCAGAACCGCTTTGGCCTGAACGCGGGAGCCTACGACCTTCTGGCCGGCTGCCCCGGCTGGGGCTATGCCATTGCCCAGGCCCACGCCATGGTGCAGAGTGGTCTGGCCCGCAAGGTGCTCACCATTGGTTCAGAGACCCTCTCCAAAATCCTCGACTACACCGACCGCTCCACTGCCGTGCTGTTTGGCGATGGGGCCGGGGCGGCAGTGATTGGCCCGGTGCCCGAAGGCTATGGCTTCAAGTCGTTTGTGCTGGGGGCCGATGGTTCGGGGGGTAAGGAACTCATGTTGCGTTGTATTGCCGACAAGCTGCCAGATGGCAGCCCTATGGGGCAGTACGCCTACATGAACGGGCGCGAGGTTTTCAAGTTCGCGGTGCGGGTGATGAACACGGCCACCCTCGAGGCCATTGAGAAGGCCGGCCTCCAGCCCGAGGACATCAAGTACCTGATTCCCCACCAGGCCAACGCCCGTATCATCGAGGCCGCCCGTGAGCGCCTGGGGTTGCCTCCTGAGCAGGTCTGGGTCAACGTAGACCGCTATGGCAACACATCTACGGCCTCCATGCCCATCGCCCTGCAAGAGGCCCTGGATGCTGGCCAGATCCACAACGGCGACCACATTCTGTTTGTTACCTTTGGCGCTGGTCTGACCTGGGCAGCCAGTGTGATGACCTGGTGGCAGCCGGATTGAGGCGGAATGCCGAAAGCTCCCAACAGAGTTTGCGGTGCAGCTTCGCCGTTTTTGAGATGGAGGTGAGGAATGATTGCAGCGTTGTTCCCCGGCCAGGGGTCGCAAGAAATCGGTATGGGCAAGGCTTTGTACGAGGGCTCGAGGGCGGCCCGCGAGGCCCTGGATCGGGCTGAGGCGACCCTGCCTGGATTACTCCGGCTGATGTGGGAAGGCCCCGAAGAAGAACTCAAGCTAACCGCGAACCAGCAGCCCGCCTTGCTGGCCGTGGGTTATGCGGCTTTTGAGGCCTATCGGGAAGCCGGTGGACCTCCCCCCGATTTTGCGGCGGGCCACAGCCTGGGCGAGTGGACGGCCCATGTGGCAGCCGGAACCCTGAGCCTGGAGGATGGTTTGCGCCTGGTACGTAAACGCGGCGAGTACATGCAGGAGGCTGTGCCGGTGGGGGCAGGAGCGATGGCGGCGGTGCTCAAGGTGTCGGCCCAGACCATCCAGGAACTCACCGCCGGCATAGCCGGGGTGGAAGTAGCCAACTACAACTCACCCGAACAAACCGTAATCTCCGGAACTGCCAAGGGGGTGGCCCAGGCCGCCGAGGTGCTCAAGGGCCACAAAGCCCGGGTGATACCCCTGCCGGTTTCGGCTCCATTTCACTCCTCGTTGATGCGGCCTGCGCGGGATCGTCTCCACGCCGATTTGTTCCAGGTGGAAGTGCATTCGCCCCGCTTTCCGGTTTATTCCAATGTGCTGGCCCAGCCCGAGACCCGGCCTGCCCTGATTCGGGAACTGCTTTTGGAGCAGATTACCCATGCAGTGCGCTGGGTAGAAATTTTGCAACATCTTAAGCAGAAGGGGGTCAAGACCTACCTCGAGTTCGGTTCGGGTAAGGTCTTGACTGGTCTGGTAGGGCGGACGCTGGATGGGGTTGAAGCCCGCAGCCTTACAAACCCGAGGGAGATTGCCGAGCACCTGGCGGTGGTCAGGTAGGTCCTCTGGCATGGAGCAGATACCTTTTTGGATTGCCCGACATGAGACCTGCGACATGGGCCTACAGGTTCAAAAATGACAGCCAGAGCTGGCGTTTGTTGGGCTACAAAGGAGAGGAACGATGCGAAAAGCGCTGGTAACAGGTTCTTCGAGAGGAATCGGTAAGGCTATTGCGCTCGAGCTGGCCCGTCGGGGTTATGCGCTGGCCGTACACTATGCGGGCAACCAGGCGTCTGCCGAGGCTACGGCTGCCGAAGCCAGGGAGCTTGGTGCGAGCCAGGTGGTGGTTCTGGGGGCCGACCTGAGCAGCCCGCAGGCCGCTCAGAAGCTTGTGGCGGATGCTAATATGGCCCTGGGGGGCCTCGAGGTCCTGGTCAACAACGCCGGCATTACCCGCGATACCCTGCTGATCCGCATGAAAGACGAGGACTGGGATACCGTTATCGCCACCAACCTGAGCGCCATCTTTCACACCACCCGCGAGGCCATCAAACTCATGATGCGGGCCAAATGGGGCCGGGTGATCAACATCAGCAGCGTGGTGGGCATTCTGGGTAACCCCGGCCAGGCCAACTATGTGGCGGCCAAGGCGGGCCTGATTGGCTTTACCAAATCGGTGGCCAAGGAATACGCCACCCGGGGCATCACGGTCAATGCAGTGGCGCCAGGTTTTATCGAGTCGGACATGACCGCCAAGCTGCCGGAGAACGTGGTGGCCGAATACCTCAAACAAATTCCCGCGGGGCGCTTAGGCCAGCCCGAGGAGGTGGCCAAGGCAGTAGCTTTTTTAGCTTCGGACGATGCCGCTTATATCAATGGACAGACCCTGTGTGTGGATGGCGGGATGACCCCGCACTAGACCAGCCCGACAACGCAAGCCCCTGTGCTAATTTTGATGTGGTAGAATCCCGCACGGTAGAGCAAACCCTGACCGATGGAGGTTGAAGCATGGCTATCCTAGATGATGTAAAAGAAGTAATCGTAGACAAACTGGGCGTAGACGCAGACAAAGTAGTGCCTGAGGCTCGCTTTATCGAAGACCTGGGCGCAGACAGCCTCGATACGGTAGAACTCATCATGGGTCTGGAGGATAAGTTTGGTCTGGAAATCTCCGATGAAGACGCGGAAAAGATCCGCACCGTACAGGATGCGATCAACTTTATCCAGAGCAAGCAAGCCTGAAGGTTGTCCTGCTTTAATCGGCTTGACCATTTGATGTGGCGGGTTAGCATACAACCGCCTGCCAGACAGAAAAAGGCGGTTCTGGGAGGGTAAAGCGCCCTTCACAAAAATCGAGTCCCCCAGGGCTAGAAATCCTTTATCCTGGCCAGAGTCGCCGTCCGGAAATTCCAAACCCAAGCACCCGTGGGTCGGGCCCGGCCCACGGGTGCGTAATACCAGATTCGGTTAGTTCGTCACCAAAGGGTGACGAACTAACCCGACCGAAGTTATCCGCGTAGCGGAGGGCGATACCGCCCCTTGGAAGTTATCCGCGTAGCGGAGGGCGATACCGCCCCTTGG
>NZ_QWKY01000057.1 GCF_003574035.1 Meiothermus hypogaeus
ACCCCAGACCGAACCCGCCCCCAGCGCCAGCCGCTTCCTTCAGGTAGGGGCTTTCCGCAACGCCCAGAGTGCTCAGTCGGTGGTCGATACGGTGCGGCAAGCGGGCTATTCGGTGGTGCTGGTGGAGGAAGGCGGCCTGGTGAAGGTGCGCGTGGGCCCCCTGGACGATGCTTCGTCGGCTGCGGCGGCCCTGCGGGCCAGGGGCCTCGAGGTTCTGGAGGTTCGCTAGATGGTTTCAACAGGAGTTTTCTATGGCTAAAGTACCCAGTGCGGCCATCTCCCGCCTGGTCACCTACCTGCGGATTCTGGAAGACCTCGAGGCTCGAGGTATCAACCGCACCTCCTCAGAACAACTGGCCGAGGAAGCCCAGGTTACCGCTTTCCAGGTGCGCAAAGACCTCTCGTACTTTGGTAGCTACGGAACCCGGGGGGTGGGCTACACGGTGCAGATTTTACGCCGGGAACTGCGGCAAATTTTGGGTCTCAACCGCCGCTGGGGGCTTTGCATTGTGGGTATGGGCCGGTTGGGCCAGGCCATCGCCGACTACCCCGGCTTCAGCGAGATTTTCGAGCTAAAGGGTCTTTTTGACCGCGATCCCTCCAAAATCACTACCACCTTCAGGGGCTTGCAGGTCGAAAGCATGGACAATCTTCCCCGGGCCGTAGCCGAAAGGCGCATCGAGTTCGGCCTTCTGGCAGTTCCTGCTGATTCGGCCCAAGCGGTGGCCGATCGTCTGGTAGAGTCAGGGATAAAGGGCATCCTGAACTTTGCCCCGGCAGTTCTGGAAGTGCCCAAGGAAGTGGCAGTGGAGAACGTAGATTTTCTGGCCGGACTGAGCAGACTCTCGTTCTTCGTGCTCAACCCCAAGTGGAGAGAGGAGATGATTGGATGAAAAAACTTATCGCCCTGGTGGTGGCCGCTTTTATGCTGGCGGGGTGCGGCAACTTTGTAACCGATTTTGGGATCCCTACGGTGCGGTTTCACTCGGTATCGTTTGGGCCCTCAGCGAGCGGCTACGAGGTCATTTTTGAAGTGCAGCCCTTGCCGGGCAGCCCATCCGCGTATGTTGCCCAGCTCAACCTGACCGGAGGCCCCGCCCTTAGCGGGTTTGGTGTGCCCGAGTGCCCGCCCTCCACCGCTGCTGACGACTGCCCTAAGCAGACGCAAAATCTGACATTTGCTGCGAACCCCGGTACGCTGGCCATTACCGGTTATGTGGCTCAAAGCCTCAACGGAACGGTACGCACGGTTACGCTGCCTGCGCCGGTAGTTATCAATCCGTAAGCACGGTAAAGATGCCCCTCTGAAAAACGACTAACGGCTGTCCTGGTAGCCCCGGTTTTATAACCAGACCAGGCCGTGCTCGGCCCTCAGCCAGCAAAATGGATCAGGGTCGGTGCGTGAACCCCCGCAAACCTTAGCTAAGTGCGCTTTAGACGGCCGGTGTTGCAAAAAAATGCTTGTAGGCAGGCGACCTGGCCGGGTATTAGGCCCCCACCTAGCCTCCCCCGTTGGGGGAGGAAGTAGAGGTTTTACTTTATGCACCGGCCCTGAAAAATGGACGCGAACCTAGGTTGCGCCGGGAGATGAGGTCTATAATCGTTGGGATGAGTATCCAGCCCCTCACCCTCGACCTTGAAGCCCAGCTATCGGAGTTCGAATCGCGCCTGCGGGCGGTGGTGCGGTCAGAGGTGGAGTTTGTTCAGCTCATCGAGGAAGACCTGGTAACCGCAGGGGGCAAGCGGGTGCGGCCCCGGCTGGTGTTTCTGGCTAGCAACGTGCTGGGCGGGGTTCCGGGCGCGATGGAGCTGGCTTTGGCGGTGGAGCTGCTGCACTCGGCCTCGCTCCTGCACGACGATCTGGTGGACGATGCCGAGACCCGGCGCGGCAAAGAGGCGGCCTTTCGCAAGTACGGCAACGCGGTCTCGGTGCTCTCGGGCGACTACCTGCTTTCGCGTCTGATGGCCCTCCTGGCCCAGACCGGGCGCATGGAACTGGTGGCCATGTTCGCCGAGACCGCCCGGCAGCTTTCCGAGGCCGAGGTCTTGCAGTTTCAGGTGGCCGCTTTACACGATTACTCGCTGGAAAACTACGAGCGCATCATAGATGGCAAGACGGCCTCGGTGATGCGGGTGGCCTGTGAAGGGGCGGCGGTGCTGGGGGATGCACCGGTGGAAGAGCGGGAGGCCCTGGCCCGCTTTGGCTCCTTGTATGGGCAGGCCTTCCAGATGCGCGATGACTACCTGGACTTGATGGGTACCCCAGAGGTGCTGGGCAAACCGGCGGGCGGCGATGTGCGTGAGGGTAAGGTGACGCTTATTACCTTGCGGCTGTTGGAGGCCTATCCCGAAGAGGTGGAAGCCATCTTCAAACGCCGGGCCAGCGAGCCACACGATATTGCCCGCCTGCAAGAACTGGCGGAGCTTTCTGGGGCCGGCCTCGAGGTCACCCGGGCCATTGCGGCGCGGGTCGAGCAGGCCATTGCGGCCCTGCGGGTACTGCCCCATTCTGCTTACCGCGACGAACTCGAGGCCCTGGCCCGACGTGAGCTGGTGCGGGTAAAGTAGGGGGTTATCTACCCATCGACTGGGGTAGGCTTTCCGGTTTCGTCCACGGCGACATAGGTGAGGTTGCCCTTAGTCGCGAGCATTCTGGGTTCTCGCAGGTTTTCGCGGTAGACCTCGACCTCCACCGTGAGCGAGGTACGTCCCACCCGCACGACCTTAGCGACGACCTCGAGCAAGTCGCCCACCTTGATGGGCACTTCGAACACCACCTCGCCCACCCGCACGGTCACGCAGCGCTTGCGGGCCCGGCGGATGGCCGCGTAGGAGCCTACCTTGTCCATTAGGCCCAGCACAAAGCCCCCAAAGGCGTTGCCGCCAGGGTTGGCATGTTCGGGAAAGACCAGTTCCAGTGTGCGGGCTTCGCTCATACCATCACCGCTCACAGCCTACCGCTTGGTTGCAGGGGTCGGCAATCTACTTGATACCGAAGTTTGTGCGCGATGCCCACACTTTACCCTCGGGCCTTTTTGTTTCTTCAAAACCAGCCTGCGGGTATACTCATCGTCGAAATTAGGGTCAAACGCCCATGCGGGCTGTGACAAAATGGCCCCAAGACCTACGAAACGGAGGTTCTTTAATGCCGCTCAGAAACGCTTACCGCCCCCCTGGAGATGCGAGCCTGTGGGATAGCTTCTTGCGCCGCCTCGAGGCCACCATCAAAGTAGCCAAGATTCACCCCGCCACCATCCAGTACCTGACCCACCCCAAGCGCCTGGTGGGGGTCTCGCTGCCGGTGGTGATGGACGACGGCAGCGTGCGGAACTTTACCGCTTACCGGGTGATCCACAACATCGCCCGGGGCCCGGCCCTGGGGGGGGTGCGCTACCACCCGGAGGTAGGCTTGGGCCAGACCTGTGGCATGGCCGCCTGGATGACCCTGAAGTCGGCGGTGTTTGGCCTGCCTTTTGGGGGTTCGGCGGGCGGGGTGGAGGTAGAACCGGACAAGCTCTCGAGGCGCGAACTCGAGCGCCTCTCGCGCCGCTACGTCACTGAACTCATCGAGCTGATTGGCCCCGATGAAGACGTGCTGGCCCCCGATGTGGGCACCAACGAAACCGTGATGGCCTGGTTCCAGGACACCTTTACCATGACCCGGGGCCAGACTTCCCTGAGCGCGGTGACCGGCAAACCACCCCAGCTCGGGGGGGTGGCCACCAAAGACGAAGGCGGTGGCCAGGGGCTGGTCTATGTACTGTCCGATCTGGCCCAGGCCAAAGGGTGGCCGGTGGTGGGCGCCAGCATGGCCATTCAGGGTTTTGGGCAGGTGGGCAGTGCGGTGGCCCGGTATGCGCTCAAGGAGGGCATCCGGGTGGTGGCCATCTCCACCAGCCGGGGCGGGGTCTACAACCCCGAAGGGCTGGATATAGCGGCCCTCGAACGCCACTACGCCGAGCATGGCCATCTCGAGGGCTTCCCCGGAGGTCAGTACATCACCAACCACGAACTGCTAACCTGCAAAGTCAACTATCTGGTGCCGGCTGCTGTGGAAGGCGTCATCCACGAGGGCAACGCCAAGCAAATCGCCGCACAGGTGGTCCTGGAGGGGGCCAACGGGGCCATCACCCCCGAGGCCGAATACCTGCTCAAACTCCAGGGTACGCAGATTGTCCCGGACATCCTGGCCAACGGCGGCGGGCTGGTGCTCTCGTATCTGGAGTGGGTGCAAGACCTCTCCATGCTTTTCTTTGAAGAAGGCGAAGTGCAGCAAAAACTGCGTGAGTTCATTCACCAGAGCTTGCAGGCGGTGCTCGAGCGGGCCAAACCCTTGCAGGGCGACCTGCGGGCGGGAGCCTATGCGCTGGCCCTCGAGCGAATTAACGAGGCCAGCCGCTTACGCGGGGTGTACCCCTGAACAGAGGCCGCTTTAGCAGCACATCGTATACCAACTATGAGCCATGAACCATCCGCTCCGTGGAGGAACGCATGAAATCCGAACCCCTTTCCTATCTTTGCAGCGATAACATCGGCCCCTGGGAAATCTATCTGGCCCAGGTTGACCGCGTCACCCCTTACCTGGGCAAACTGGCCTTCTGGGTCGAAGACCTCAAACGGCCCAAGCGCATCCTGATTGTGGATGTGCCGGTGCAAATGGACGATGGCTCGGTAGCCCACTTCGAGGGCTACCGGGTTCATCACAACACCTTCCGCGGCCCCGCCAAGGGGGGGATTCGCTACCACCAGGACGTAACCCTCTCCGAGGTGATGGCGCTATCGGCCTGGATGACCATCAAGAACGCCGCTGTGGGCCTGCCCTACGGGGGTGGCAAGGGAGGCATCCGGGTGGATCCCCGTAAGCTCAGCCCCGGCGAAATCGAGCGCCTGACCCGGCGCTACACCTCCGAGATTGGCATCATCATCGGCCCGGACAAAGACATTCCTGCGCCCGACATGGGCACCGGGGCCCGCGAAATGGCCTGGATGATGGACACCTACTCCATGAACGTGGGGCGCACCGCACCGGGGGTGGTCACCGGCAAGCCCATCTCGGTGGGGGGTTCGCTGGGGCGACAGGACGCCACGGGCCGCGGGGTATTCGTAACGGCGGTGGCGGCGGCGGAAAAAATTGGCCTGCCCGTAGAAGGCAGCCGGGTTGCGGTACAGGGCTTTGGCAACGTGGGCAACGCAGCGGCCCGCATCTTCCACGACCACGGGGCCAAAATCGTGGCGGTCTCGGATGTGACTGGAGCTATTCGCAACGATGCCGGCATAGACCCCTACGACCTCACCGTCCATGTCAAGCAGATGGGCGGTGTGAAGGGCTACCCCAAGGCCGAGCCCATTCCTGCCGCCGAGGTACTGACCACCCCCTGCGAGTTCCTGGTTCCGGCTGCCCTGGAAAAACAAATAACCGAAGCCAACGCCTGGAAGGTGCAGTGCAAAATCATCGCTGAAGGGGCCAACGGCCCTACCACCCCTGCTGCCGACGACATCCTGAGTGAGCGGGGGATTCTGGTCATCCCCGATGTGATTGCCAACGCAGGCGGCGTCACGGTGAGCTACTTTGAATGGGTGCAAGACTTCAACAGCTTTTTCTGGACGGAAGATGAAATTAATGCCAAGCTCGAGCGCCTCATGCGCCAGTCGTTTGAGGCGGTCTGGCAGGTGGCCCAGGATAAAAAAGTCTCGCTGCGCACGGCGGCTTACATTGTGGCAGCTACGCGGGTACTGGAAGCAAGGTCTTTACTGGGGTTGTACCCGTAGCTAGGGGTCTTTGGTCTGCGACCTGAGACCGTGAGTGATTATCTTTTACAACGATGTACTTTGGCTTCTCCAAGGTGGTTTGGTCAAAGCCATTCTGACCAACCCGCTCAAAACGCGGTAGAGTAGCCATTATGCGCGTTTTGGGCCTGATGTCCGGCACTTCGGTAGACGCGGTGGACTTGTTGCTAGCTGAGCTGGACGGGCGGCCTCCAAAGCTCCGCTGGCACGTGCTCGAGCACAAAGAGGTTCGCTTTCCGCCCGACCTGCGGGCCCAGATTATCCGCACCCTGAAATCGCAGGCCACCACCCGCGAGGTGGCCCTGCTGCATCACGCCCTGGGGCGTTTTTATGCCGAAGCAGCGGCCCCTTTCAAAGGCCGGGTAGGTCTGGTGGCTTCCCACGGACAGACCGTCTGGCACGAACCCCCCCAGGCCACCTTGCAGATTGGCGAGCCGGCTTATCTGGCCGAGGCCCTGGAAGTGCCGGTGGTGTCGGATTTTCGGCCTTCGGACATGGCCCTGGGCGGGGAGGCTGCGCCCTTCGTGCCCTACCCCGACCTGCTGCTCTATGGAGAAAAGGGGGTCAGCCGGGCCATACACAACATTGGGGGCATCTCCAACCTGACCTACTTGCCCGCCGACCTGAACCCCGAGAAGGTGCTGGCCTTCGATACTGGCCCCGGCAATGCCCTGCTCGACGAGGCCGCAGGCCGACTGGGTCTACAACAGGACACCGGGGGAACAATTGCCGCTTCGGGCAAGGCTGACCCGGTACTGGTTGAGCGCTGGCTAACCCACCCCTACTTTGGTCGTAAGCCCCCCAAATCTACAGGCCGTGAAGTCTGGAATCTGGAGACTCTAGATGAAGATGCGGCACTTCCCCCCGCCAACCTGCTGGCCACCCTGACCGAGTTCACGGCTCGCTCGATTGCGATGGCCTACCAGAATTTTGTGCTCCCACACGGGCTGGATGAAATCTGGGTAGCTGGTGGGGGGGCCTACAACGCCACCCTGATGCAACACCTCCGGACGCTGCTGCCGGTTCCGGTATATACCTTTGAAGAAAAAGGCCTTGACTCCAAACACCGTGAGGCGCTTTGTTTTGCGATACTGGGATACCTTCGCTACCTGGAGCTGCCCAACATTCTCAAGCAGACCACAGGTGCCCAGAGGGATGCTATCGCCGGAAAAATCACGCTGCCATCCACACACCGAAGCCAATAGAACAGCCTGAAAAAGGCACGCCCAGCGTCACCTCATCCAGGCCTCTTCCAAAACAGTGAACTAGGTGTTCTTGCAAAAAACTGGTGGGCCGTGCAGGACTTGAACCCGCGACCTGGCGATTATGAGTCGCTTGCTCTGACCAACTGAGCTAACGGCCCCCAAGCAGGGTTTAGTTTAGCGGGTTTGCCGGTTTTGCTCAACGCGGGGGATGCCTGTCCTGGCCAGTGAGCTGGTCTTCGAGTTCGCCGATGTAGGCCGCCAGGGTGTTGCCGGCTTTCTCGATATCCTCGCGCAACTCGTGTTCTACCCGGTCAATGCGCTCGACGAGTGCTTCAAGTTTGGCCTCGAGCCCTGCTGGGCTCTGGGCTTTGATGGCCTCGAGTTCCCCTTCGAGCCATTTCTTGAGTTCGGAGAAGCGGCTGGCCTCGGCCTCGTCGGCCAGCTTGCGAGCAGAAAGCAGCTCGCGGGCGTATTTCTTGACCTCGAGCAAAGCGGCGGTCTCGAGCCCCACCGTGTACATGAAATAAACCACGACCAGCACCGCCATGATGGAAAGCATCACGATGCCAAAAGGTGCGGTTATCTGGGTAAAAATCAGCGAGAGCGTTTTTTCCTCGCTAAATACCGCCCAGTTGCGCCAGGCGAAAACCGCCATCAGGATGATCAGAACCAACAGAAAAACATTGCGCCCCCGCATCTCTAGCCTCGTATGGGATTATATCCTTTCCTACAAAGTAAACCTGAGCCGTAACGGTGCCTTAGGGCATATCCAGTAGAGGTTTTGCCTGTTGCAAACACCAAAAAATGCGCTCCTTACGGCGCAGTTTGATGTGAGCTGGTAGCCAGCGCATACAAGGCTATATTTTGTCTTTGCCCACTCCTTTTCAGCCTGGTATGTTGCAATCAGATTGAGCGGGTGGCCATATGAGGATTACGGCTCGTGCCGCGCCATGGGGTATCTTCGCAGCAAGGAAATCCCTAAGAGCCTAGACCAGCACGGGCTCGGGTTGGTTGGCATCCTCGGTGAGCCGCAGGAAGAACTCCTCGAGGTCGGCTGAGCCGTGCTGGTGCAAGAGTTCTTTAGGGGAGCCCAAGGCCAGCAAACGGCCCCGGTGCACCAGGGCTACCCGGTCGGCAACCTGCTCGGCGAGGTGGAGCTGGTGGGTGGCGTACAGCACCGCCCGCCCGTCCTTGGAATAGGCGTGGAGCAGGTCTTTGACCAGCCGGGTGGCGTGGGGGTCGAGCCCTACCATCGGCTCGTCCAGAATGAGCGCCTGCGGCGCATGCAGCAGGCTCAGGGCCAGCGAGAGCTTTTGCCGCATACCGTGTGAATAGGTTTCAATCAGCGAGGAAGCAAAACGATCCAGGCGAAACTGCACCAGTAGCTCCTCGATGCGGGCCTCAGCCTGGGCTCTGGGAAGCCGGTATACCCCGGCCGCAAAGCGCAGGAGCTCGAGGCCCGACAGCTTGCCGTACAGGTAAGGCCGGTCCGGCACGTAGCCAAACTGGGCTTTGGCCCGTACCGGGTCTTTCCAGACATCCACCCCGTTCACCAGCGCCCGGCCGCGGCTGGGCCGCAGCAACCCGACCAGCGCCTTGATGGTCGTACTTTTGCCGGCCCCGTTGGGCCCCAAAAGGGCCAGGGTTTCGCCGGGACGCACCTCGAGATTCAGGCCATCCAGCGCAACAAACGGGCCATACCGCTTGCTGAGATCTTCGAGCAGAATCATCGCCACCCTTAAAGCCTAAGGCCGAAGGCCCAAAGCAACGGTGCAAAACCTGCTCTATAGCCCCGGCCTGTAATGAAAAACCTACCTGAGCTCTTCCAGCGCCCGGCGCAGGATGGCGTCCTTGTTCAGGTCTACCTCAGCCTGGCCGCGCTCGGCGGGCAGGTTCACAGCAGGGCGGGGCTGGCTAAAGCTGAACTTGCCCTTGTCGTCGGCCTTAGTCGTAAAGGTCTGGCCGCCGATGCTGATGGTCACGTTTTCGCCCGGCTTAGCCCCGGTGCCCTCGAAAGCCACCGGTACCTCAAAGCGGGTGTCCTTGACCTCGATATCGGGCTTGATGCCCTGCTTGTTGATGCCCCGCCGCTTGGGGGTGAGCCACTCGAAGGTGACCAGGGTTAGGTCGCCGCCGTTGGCCAGGTCAATCACGTTCTGTCCCACGCCCTTGCCAAAGGATGTTTCGCCGATCACCCTGGCCCGCCCGGTGTCCTGCATGGCTCCTGCTACGATCTCCGAGGCCGAGGCCGAGTTGCCGTTGATGAGCACCACCATCGGGCCGCTCCAGGCGACCTGTCCGTTGGCCTCGCAGTAGAGCCGGGTTTCGCTACGGGTACGGGTGTATACGATGGGGCCTTCGCGGATGAAGGCCCGCGCTACCTGGCAGCCCTGATCCAGCAGGCCGCCCCCGTTGTCGCGCAGGTCGAAGACCAGCTTTTGCACCCCCCGCTGCTTCATCTCGTTCAGGGCGGCATTCAGTTGCTCAATTACCCGCACGTTGCCGAAGGTCTCTAGGGCCACATAGCCCACGTTCCCAGGCAGTATGGTCTTGGAGACCGAGATGATTTCCACCCGTTGCCGGATCATCTCGAAGCGCAAAACCGCGTTGGTACCATCGCGGCGAACACCAACGGTGACTTTGGTGTTTTGGGGGCCGCGAATCTTAGCCACGATTTCGTTGAGGTCAAGCTTGGTCATGTCCTCGCCGTTGACCTCGATAATCACATCACCTGCGCGAATTCCGGCGTTGAAGGCGGGCAAGCCGCGAATCACGCCCTGAACCCGCGCGCCGCCGCCGTTTTCGTTGGGGGCTAGGGTCGCACCAATGCCAAAGAACTCGCCCTGCACGTCCTGGTTGCGCAGGCTGGCCCGTTGGGGCGGGGAGTAGCTGGTAAACTCGTCGTCCAGAGCCCCGATCATACCCCGAATACCGCCCTCCAGCACCCGGTTGAGCTTGTCGGCCTCGAGGCGGCTCAAATACTGATTTTGGATTAGTTGATAGGTTTGTATCAGGGCTTGTCCGTTGGGGTTGCGGTTGAAGGCTTCGACAGCTCCCCCCGACAGTTGGGCATAGACCAGGGCAGCCAGAATGCCACCCGCTGCGATTAACCAGGCTCTGCGCTTCATGGTTTCGTTCACCTAACTCAACAGTGTAGCGGCAATGGATGAGAGCGAAGTGTTCATTAAAGGACAAAGCCGATGGCCGAAAGCCAAAAGCACCTGGGCTTCAGCCATGTGATACCAGATTCGGTTAGTTCGTCACCCTTTGGTGACGAACTAACCCGACCGAAGAGAGTGCTCTAGGATTCAAAAAGACAGCCTCTGGTGTTTTTGGTTTTGTAAACTGTCTTTTTGAATCCGGTATGACATTTGTGGTGCCCAAAATCCTGTGAACTTGCACTGGCCTGTAAGGTGGCGCTTTGTTGTACCCTGAGTACCGATGATTCACTTCCACCGGGTGACGCTCGAGTACCCCCGCACCCAGACCAAAGCCCTGTTTGATCTGAACCTGGAAGTCAAAAAAGGCGAGTTCGTGTTTCTGGTGGGGCATTCAGGTGCGGGCAAGTCCAGCCTGCTCAACCTGATTCTGAAGCGCCTCGAGCCCAGCTCGGGGGCGGTGTATTTTGCCGGAGAAAACCTCAAGGCCCTGCGTGGAGACCGCATTGCCCTGCATCGTCGCCGGATTGGAGTGGTGTTTCAGGATCACCGCCTCCTGAAGGAAATGACCGTGGAGGAGAACCTGCTGTTCACCCTGCGTGTGCTGGGGGTGCCCAAAACCGAGTGGGATACCCGCACCACCCGCGTACTGCGCCAGGTGGGGATTGTCCATAAGAAGCGGGCCTACCCCGAAGAACTCTCGGTGGGGGAGGCCCAGCGGGTGGCGATTGCCCGGGCGCTGGTGGGCGACCCCCAGGTCTTGCTGGCCGATGAACCGACCGGCAACCTCGACCCGGCCAACGCGCTGGCGGTGCTGGAAATTTTCAAATCGGTGCATGCCAGGGGAGCCACCGTGCTGATGGCTACCCACTCCCGCGACCTGGTGGAAGCCTATCCCCAGCGGGTGGTGGTGCTCAAGGCCGGGCAACTGGTGCGCGACGAGCGGGAGGGCAGGTATAGCCTGGTGTAGAAGGGATTGGCGTTGGACATATATCCCTCATGGGGTGGTGATAGTATAAAGGCACCAGGCTAGAGGGGCATTTTGAAAGCCCAGACCACAGTTTCGGGACTTCCAAACCCAGTGGAGGTTTCCGAGTAGCCTCCACCCCTCCCGAAACCCCGCCTGGAAACCCAACTCGGGCAGCGATTGGAGGGCGAGAATGAACGTCTACAAGCTGGTTGGTCGTCAAATCGAGATTACCGAGGCCCTCAAGAACTACCTGGACAAAAAAATGGCCCGGCTGGATCGTCACTTCGAAGACAATGCAGAAGCTCGAGTGGTGCTCTCGCTGGCCCAGGGGCCGCGGGTCGAGCGCAAGGCCAAGGCCGAGATTCAGGTCAATGTGCCGGGGGGTATGGTGCGGGTGGAGGAGTCCGACCCCGACATGTATGCGGCCATAGACCGCTCGATTGACCGCCTCGAGTACCAGCTCAAGCGCTACAAGGAACGTCACTTCCAGCGGACACGCCAGGCGGTTCCTGAGCCCGTCATGATGGGGGCGGGTCAGGTTGAGCTCGAGGAAGAAGCCACACCGCGCATTGTTCGCACCAAGCGCTTCAACATGAAACCCATGACCCCCGAGGATGCCACCTTTGAAATGGAGGCCCTGGGCCACGATTTCTTCGTGTTCCGCAACTCCGAGACCGAGCAGATCAACGTGATTTACCGCCGTCGCGACGGCAATTATGGTCTTATTGAACCTACCGCATAAAAAATAGAGTCGAAGCTTCGTAAAGATGCCGCCGTAACGGGCGGCATCTTTTTGTTGGTGCAAGGTCACCAGCCCGCAGCACCGGATTCAAAAAGACCGTGTACAAAACCAAAAACACCAGAGGCTGTCTTTTTTGAATCCTAGAGCACCCCTCCCTTGAGTACCGGCGCTAGCCGGGGGCCGATGGCCCTTCACTGTTGGTCGGCGAAAAAAGCGTCTTGCTTCCCAGGGGCGGTATCGCCCTTCGCTATGCGGATAACTTCGGCCCTGTTGATTCGTTGCCGAACGGTAACGAATCAAGCAAATCTGGTATTTAGAACATGGTATCGGTGAGGACGGTGGGGTTTTTTTCCTGGTTCACCTGCCCGGATTTAGGGCGGTGCAGGGTGCGGGGGTAGTAGGTGGGGTTGCTCAGGGCCTGGGTTTGCTTGGCTACGGTGGCCGCCATTCTGGTCCAGCGCAACTCGGCCAGTCGCTTGCGCAAGGTCTGCTCGCTGATGAAATTCTCAGCCACCAGAATTTCCCCCAACCGAGGGCGATATATGCCGTAGCTCTGCATTTGCATGGCCTGTGCGAGTTGTTTTGCGGAGATGTCGTTGTAGAAGAGCAGCTGGTCACCCAGGCGCAGCCGGCGGGCCTCGAGGTGGGCTTCGCCCATGTAGGCGGGTGTGGCCCTGGATGATATTTTGTTCAGCAAACCCAACAAAATCCAGCGCAGGGGAAAACCAGGCGGCAACCACGAAGCCTGGCGTGCTACCTGAGGGCCATAGAGGGAGTGTACTGCCGTGTAACGCATGGCCCAGCGAATCAGCAAAATTGCACCAATGAGGGCCAGCATCCCACCCACCACTGGATGATTGGCTGCAGGCCAGCCAGAGAATTGGGCCAAGAGGGCATAGATAAAGGTGGGAAAACCGATCAGTTGGGCCAGATTGAGCAGGGTGGGGAGATACTTGCCCGGCTGGGGCAGTCGGGTCTCTTCGAGGGGGGGATGGCCCAGAAGCAGCCCGAGCAGTCGCCTGCCCAGACCATATGTCCAGGGCGTTTTGTTTTGGCCGATGGTGTTATGGGGGCCAAAGGATTGCTGCACTGCAATCATTTCACGGTGTATTCGACCGCGGTCGTCCAGACGCCAGATGGGTTGCAGGTGAAAGTGAACCGGCTGGCCGATGCGCCACAGCCGCAGGGCGGGGTCGAAATCAGTTGCGTCCGCCTGTTCGTTAAAGATGTGACCATCGCTGACCATCTGGGGTAAAAGTTCGCGGCGTAAGGCAAACCCGCTGGATGCGTTGGGTACAAAAACCCCTAGGTGTTCCCGAAGCGGCAGGTGGCGAAGCTGTTCTTCGGCAAAATCGCCGGCATAGCTTACTTCCAGCCAACGTTTCCAAAAAGGGCTCTGCGATGGTAGCGAGAGCACCGGCAACTGCACGGCGGGATATTTACGCAGCAGGGTGCTGTAGAGCTTGAAAGTGTAGGGATGGATTACATCGTGTGCATTATGCAGGGCCACGGCCTCGAAGCGTAGCCGGTTGTTGCGCTCGAAGCGCTCGAGATAGCCGTACATGAAGTTGAGCAACCGCCCCCTGGGCAGGGGGCCGGGGCGGTCGCAAACCACCACGTGCACGTTAACGAACTCCTGGGAAAGCGCCTCAGCGGCCTCCAGGGTTTTGGGGTCGTTGGGGTAGACGCCCACAAAAAAGTCCAGGTGCAGGGGGGAATAGTTGGTGTAGCCCAGGGTGGCCCGGAGCATCGGGCCGATGTTCTGCGCATCCTGCCAGGTGGGCAGCAAAACCGCCAGGCGTTGGGGCCGGTCGGCCTCGAGTTCTTCGGGGGTCAGGGTCTGCTTTTTCAGGCTGCGGAAGCGCAGTAGATAGGCCAGATCGAACACCAGTTCGTTCCAAAAAAACAGCGTGTACACCGGCAGTATGCCCAGCACCAACCCAACAAGCCACACTTCACTCATAATGCCTCCATCTGGATAGGGCGATGGTTGAGGCTAATGATGCTCTACAACCGTCAATTACCGTCATGGTAGCTGAGAAAAACCCGCTGTGTGCGAAAAGTAGCGAACTTAACGCTTACTTTATGCAACCGTAACGTTGTCGTGTTGGCAGGGTAGGTTCACAAAGACCTGTAAAAGTAAGGGTTTTTTAGAACTGGTGCAGAGCAGCTACAAAACAAGTCCCGTTTCCAGGAAACCCTTGGGGAGGTCGAAGGCGCACACTTTCCCAACCGCTGGACGGAGGGATATGCTGCTATCATGCGACTTCCCATTGGTTTTCGTGCGGGTGCAACCCAGGCTGGGATCAAGCCCTCGGGCAAGCCCGACCTGGCCCTCTTGGTCTCGAGGACTCCATGCAACTGGGCCTTTGTCGGAACCCTGAACAAGGCCGCCGCTCCTTGTGTGATTCGGGGCCGAGAACTGCTGGCAAGTGGTCGGCCGCTACAAGCCGTGGTGGTCAATGCGGGCAATGCTAACTGTGCTACCGGCCCGCAGGGTTTCTGGGCCGACCGGCAGATGGCCGAACTGGCCGCAGCCCAGCAGCATATCGCTCCCGAAGCTGTCCTGACCGCTTCCACGGGGGTCATTGGGCAGCCCTTGCCGGTGGAGAAAATTGAAGCAGGTCTGCCCAATATTCATTTGGGCCTGGACATTGACCCCTTCATGGAAGCCATCCTGACCACCGACCTGGTGCCCAAGATGGCCGAAGCCACCTTAAAGAGCGGAGCCCGGGTGGTGGGGGTGTGCAAGGGTAGTGGCATGATTGCCCCCAACATGGCTACCATGCTGGCCTACATCGTCTCCGATGCCGAGGTTCCCCAAGCAGAGTTGCGCCGAGGCTGGCAGGGGGTGGTGGACAGAAGTTTCAATCAGGTCACGGTGGATACCGATACCTCTACCAACGATATGGCCGTTTTGATGACCAACGGCGCGGCGGGGCCGGTGGATCTGGGTGAGTTCTGGCAAGCCGTTGAACAAGTCTGTGTAGAGCTGGCCCGCAAGCTGGCCCGCGACGGCGAAGGGGCCACCAAGCTGCTCACGGTGAAAGTAACCGGGGCCTTTAGCGACGCGGAAGCCCGCAAAGCCGCGCTCTCGGTAGCGGCCAGTCCCCTGTGGAAAAGCGCCGTCTACGGCAACGATCCCAACTGGGGCCGCGTCATGATGGCGCTGGGCAAGGCGGGGGTGGCGCTCGAGCCTGACAAGGTTCGGATTGTCCTGCAAGGCATCCCCCTCTACGCCGGGCGGGTGCTGGATTTTGACCGTGCCTCAGCCAGCCAGGCTATGCAAGCTGAAGAAGTGCTGGTAGAGGCCGACCTGGGCTTGGGCGAGGGGCAAGGAATGGCCTGGGGGTGCGACCTTACCGAGGGCTATGTGCGAATTAACGCGCTCTATACCACCTAAAATAACGCAAAAATAACGCAAAGATGCTAGACTACATTCGGAGGTGAGCAAAAAATGAAACGTTTAGCACCGCTAGTGATCCTGTTTGCGTTGATGTTTGGCTCTTTAGGCAAAGCTCAGTCGGAGGGTTTTGGCCTCTACTCGGGCTTCCCGACCTGGATCGGTGTGCAATACCAGGTCAGCAACTTCCGTGTAGGCGCTGGCCTTGCTTTTGCTGGGCTGGGGGCTGGCGCTGACTATATCATTTTGGAGCAAGCCATCCCTGCCGCCCCGGGCTTTGATCTGAGCTGGTTTGCCGGCGCGGGTGCTTCTGTGGGCTTTTGGACCTTCAGCGGGGTGGGCGGCATCTACATCTTCCCCCACGGCCTGGCGGGTATCGAGTATGCCTTTCCGGGACAACCCTTTAGCGTCTATGGCGAACTGCAAGTTGGCTTTGGCATCTTTACGGGCGGTGTGGCAGGCGTCGGTGGTCTGGACTTCAACGGGCGCGCGGGCCTAATTTTCAGACCCTGAGCAACTGCTAGGATGAAGGGGTGCGTTTCGTGCCCCTTCTTTTTTTATTGCTGCTCTCATCTTGTCAGCGGCCTGGGGATACCCAGCCGCCCTTGATTGGCATCACCCAGCCCAAAAGTGGGGTGCTTTCGCAGCGTTCGTTGCAGGTTCAGGGGTATGCCCTGGACGATGTCGGGGTGCAAAGCGTGAAGGCGGGTGGGAAGGAGCTGCTTTCGGAGGCCAACCGAGGGCAGAAGCTGGTGCGCTTTAGCTTCCGGGTGCAGGCCCCCCAGTCGGGACAGGTGGAAATCAGGGTAGATGCCACCGACATGAGCGGCCAGACCCGCACGGTTCGCCTGCCGATGGTGCTGGATGCGCGTCCCCCACAGGTTGTGATTGAGCGGGCCGAGCGGGTGGTGACGGTGGTGCAACCGGCCCGCAAGCGTACCCTGCCCGATGGCAGCGAGGAGGAAATCCCCGCCCGTACCGAGTCGAGCCTGCAAATCTCGGGGCGCGTGCTGGACGATACCGGGGTGGATCGGGTGACCCTGCAATACGACCGCACCTTTAGCCCTTTGTCGCTGCCCAAGGGCAAGGAAGTTAATTTCTACGTGGAGGTTCCGGTGCGCCGCGTGACCCTGATTGCAGTAGATGCGGCGGGCAACCGCACCAGTGTGGAAGTAAGTCGCTGAGCGACACCGCAATAAAGCCAATAGCCGATGCGGGCTTGCGTTACAAATCCTCTGCAAAACGGGTTTTGTTGAAGGCAAGCCCGCTGGGGGTGGGGCGCATGCCGTCTCTCAAGACCTCGAGCCAGCCCTCCTGCAGGGCTTTATCTCTGGTCCGGCGCAGGAAAGCTGGGTTCCAACCAAACTCCGCCAGCACTTCCTGCTCGGAAACCGGTCGTTCGTGGTGGGCCAGGTGGGCGACCAAAAGACGGGCAGCGACCTCGAGGCGCTCTCGTTCGCGGCGCAGCCGGGTGGTCAGATAGCCCCCCAGGGGCGAAAAAAGGAAAGCCAGAGCAAAGCAGATTCCGGCTACCGTGGCCATCATGCCGGCAATCGAGGCATCGAGCCAGATGGCCAGCCCGTAGCCCGCCAGGCTGGAAACCACGCCCACCCCCACGGCCAGGCCGATCATCACCGGCAGGCGCTGGGTGAGCAGGTAGGCCGTGGCCGGAGGAATAATCAGGAACGCCACAATCAATATGGCCCCTACCGACTGGAAGGCCCCCACCGAAGTGAAGGAAACCAGGGCCATCAGCGCGTAATGCAATACGCCCGGCGCGAAGCCCAGGGCAGCAGCCAGGCCTGCATCGAAGGTGGAGAGCTTGAGTTCTTTGTAAAACAGCAGCACGAAGAGCAGGTTGAGCAGGGTCAGCGAACCCATCACCAACCACGACTCGGGAATTTCGCGGCCCCACAGGGCCAGGGTGTTGAAAGGCGCATAAGCAATTTCCCCGTAGAGCACTGCGTCCATGTCCAGGTGCACATGGCGGAAATAAAGCGATACCGCCAGCACCCCCAGGCTAAACAGGGCCGGGAATACGATGCCGATGGCGGCGTCGTTCTTGACCTTGCCGCTGCGGGTGAGCCACTCCACCAGGGTCACGGTGACCAGGCCCGCTGCGGCGGCTCCCAACAAGGCGGGCAGGGTAGCCCGCTCGCCCCCCGAGAGCCAGTAGGCCAGCACAATCCCCGGCAGAACCGCATGGGAGATGGCATCGGATAAGAGGGCCATACGGCGCAGTACCAGAAAGGTGCCTACCAGGGCTGCGGCGGTAGAGACCAGGATGGCCGTGACGATGATGACCAAATCGGCGTTCATATCAGGTGCCCTCGAGCGTTTTCGGCAGAACCCGCATGGCCTGTTCTAGTTCGTGGGCTTTTTGATGGCCGGCTGGTGTCAGTGCGTAGCCTGCGTGGCCTGGCTGCACCCAGCCTCGAGCCTGCAACATCTCCAGATGCCGCTGGGCGGCTGCCGGCGACTCGCGGCGGCGATGGGCCAGGGTTTGGGCGGTCAGGACATCGTGGTTGTGCAGCACATGGGCGTCCAGCAGGAGGCGCTCGAGGAAAATCCGGCGGCGGTTTTGCCCGGTACGAACCCAGTCCCACACCAGCCCGCGTAAAGGGGCCAGGAACAGCGAAACCAGCAGAATTGCGCTAATGGAGAGAATAACCAGTGGGCCGGTGGGCAGGTTCTCGCGGCTGGCCGAAACCAGAGCCCCGCTTACCCCGGCCAAGGCCCCAAACAGCGCCGAGAGCCCAATCATGCTGCTGAGCCGATCCGTCCATTGACGGGCTGCCGCCGCCGGCGCAATCAGCATGGCCGCCATCAAGACCACCCCCACGGTTTGCAGCCCCACCATCACGGCCAGCACCGTCAGTGAAGTGAGCAGGGTGCCCAGGCCGCGCACCGGCAGGCCCAGGCTGTGGGCATAATCCGGGTCGAAGGAAAGCAGCTTGAATTCTTTGTAGAAAAGACCCACGGTGAAGAGGGCCAGCCCCCCCAACACCATAAAGTTCAATACATCCGAGGCCACTATGGTCGCAGCTTGTCCGAAGATGAATTGATCCAGCCCCGCCTGGTTGGCATTGTTGCCGTGCTGGATAAAGGTCAGGAGGGCAATGCCAAACCCAAAAAAGCTGCTGAGCATCACGCCCAGGGCCGAGTCTTCGGGCAGCCGGCTATGGCGCAACACGGCCAGCACCCCCAAAGAAGCCAGCCAACCGGCCAAGCCCCCACCCAAGAGCAAAATGAGGGGCACTTTGGAGCCCGTGAGGATAAAGGCCAGACAGATGCCCGGCAGCGCCGCATGGGCCAGCACATCACCCAGCAAACTCTGCCGACGCAGCATGGTAAAAGCCCCCAGCACCCCGCCAATCACGCCCAACAGAGCCGAACCCAGGGCCACATTGCGCAGGGTATAGTCGGTGAAGATTTGCAATATAAGCTCAAGCATGTCGAAGGTTTAGCGTTAGCGTTGAACGACAAGGGTCTGGTAAGGTGGCCCATTTTGAAACAGAGGGGAGCCCGGTGAGGCGTTTGGAATGCTGGCTCTTATTCAATACCAGGTGCCTTGTTGCGCTGCGTGATGCTTGGAATGAGGGTTCTTGCATAGGACGAATACTTTGTTGCTCTTTCATATTCGCTTTCGGCTATCCACGATGGGTTATGGGCAAAGAAGCTGTCATCATACGTTCGCCATAGGTTTGTCTCAGGTTCTCGGCAGTGAAGACCTCGTCCATGGGCCCGCTGGCAATCACCTGTACGTTGAGCAGGGTCAGGTGGTCGAAGTAGGCGCGCACGGTTTCTAAGTCGTGGTGCACAACCACCACGGTTTTTCCATGACCTTTGAGCTCATGCAACACCTTCAAAATGGCGTCCTCGGTGACGGTGTCTACCCCGGCAAAAGGCTCATCCATAAAGTAGAGGTCGGCGTCCTGGGCCAGCGCACGGGCCAGGAAGACCCGTTGTTGTTGTCCGCCAGATAGTTGGGAGATTTGCCTGTGTGCGAACTCCCGCATCGAGACCTGCTCTAAGCAGCGCAGGGCTGCCTCGCGTTCGTGCTTACCCGGCCGCTTGAACCAGCCCAACTTGCCATAGAGCCCCATAATCACCACGTCCAGCACACTGGTAGGGAAGTCCCAGTCCACCGCGCCCCGCTGAGGCACATAGCCAATCCGGGTGCGGGCTTCGGTTAAGGTCTGTCCGAAGAACCAAACCTGTCCGGAGGCTCTGGGCACCAGCCCCAGCACGGCCTTAATCAGGGTGGATTTGCCCGCCCCGTTAGGGCCGACAACGGCGCACAGCTGCCCGGCGGGCACCTCCAGATCCACGTCCCACAGCACCGGCTTTTCGCGGTAGACCACCGTCAGGTCGCGCACGCTAAGGGGGCTCGGGGCTCCAGGCTTTGCGCCAGGGACGGGTGGGGTGGGCTGGGCGGTCATAGCTGCCTCCCCAGGAGCCCGCTCACAATGGTGCGGATGTTGTGTTCCATCATGCCCACATAGGTTCCTTCGGGGGTGCCGGGGTTGCCGGCGGCATCGGAAAAAAGCTGGCCCCCTATGACCACATTCCAGCCTCGGGCCCGCACGGCAGCCACCACCGCCTCGAGGGCCCTCTGGGGTACACTGGACTCCACAAAGACCGCACGAATCCTTCGCTGGACAATAAAATCGGCCAGTTGCTGTACGTCGCGGGTTCCGGCCTCGCTCACTGTCGAGACCCCTTGGAGGCCGCGCACCTCGAGGCCATAGCGCCGCCCAAAGTAGGCGAAGGCGTCGTGGGCGGTGATCATCACCCGCTGCTGGGCGGGAACTTGCGCGATTTGCTGGCGAATGAAGGCATCGAGCTGCTCGAGGCGGCGACCATAAGCCGCGGCGTTGGCCCGATAGTAGGCCGCTCCGGCTGGGTCTATCTGGCTCAGTGCATCCCGCACACGAGTTACCGTTAGCTTCCAGAGGGTGACATCGAACCAGACGTGCGGATCGTAGGTGTACTGACCCCCAAAACCCCCGGGGGGCCGGATCAGCCGTTCGCGCGGAATGGCATCGCTGACCGCGATGGCCCTGGGCAGGCGCTCGAGGAGTTCTACCATCTTTCCTTCCAGATGGAGCCCCGCGTAGAAAATCAGGTGGGCTTGCTGCAATTTGCGTACATCCCCCGCCGAAGCCTTGTAGAGATGGGGATCTACCCCGGTCCCCATCAGGCCTTCGACCCGCACGCGGTTGCCCCCGACCTGCTGTACCAGGTCGGTAACGAAATTGACTGTTGCCACGATTTGGAGGGGTATTTGCCGCATCGGCTGGAGTTGGGCAATTTTGTCCTGCTGGGCCCTGGCTTGAGGAAAAAGACAGGTAGTCAGTATTAGCAGGCTCAGCACAGAAAGCCACCGCTGTTTATCCGTCATGGGGGCCTCCCTCGAGGTGCACCCACAGCACCTGGGCCAGGCTCATGGGAAGCAGATAGCGCTCTTTTCCAACCTGGATGCGGCTGCCCTCGGCTACCTGCTCCAGCAGTTGAAGAGCAGCGCCGGGTTTGAGGCCCAGGTGGGCCAGCAGGTTGAGCGAGTCCTGATCCTGGGTAGCGACCCGGGCCACCAGGCCACGTACACCGTGCTCCAAAGCGCTCAGGCGGCGGTTGGGGGTGGTGGGGGGCAGCTCGAGGGTTGCGCTGGGAATGGCGTCGCCGTGGGGGTCGTGGGAGGGGTGGCCCAGCCACTCGGCAATGCGCTCCTCGAAGGCTTCGGAGATGTGGTGCTCGAGCTTTTCTGCCTCGGCATGTACTTCTTCCCAGCCATAGCCCAGGGCCTCATGCAAATAGGCCTCGATCAGCCGGTGGTGGCGGAGTACCTCGAGGGCCACCCGGTAACCCGCCTCGGTGAGTCGCACACCCCGGTAGGCCTCGTATTCCACCAGCCCCAGCGCGGCCAGTTTTTTCAGCATCCCGGTTACCGAAGCGGGCTTGACCTGCATCTGATCGGCCAGCGACTGGGTGGACACCGGATGGGTATCTTCCAATCGGCCAGGGCCCTCGCCTCCGCTGCCCAGGAGCAGCACCTGCTTCAGGTAGTCTTCCTGGGCTTCAGAGAGTGGGGTTCGGTTGGTCAACTTGTGCATGTGCTGTCCCTCAAGACCCGCCCGGTGTATTTAGGCGAGCCTTCATAAATAGGATTTTATTTTTAGGCAAGACTAAATCTTTGTCAAGTGCCATGCGTAATACCAGATTCGGTTAGTTCGTCACCAAAGGGTGACGAACTAACCCGACCGAAGTTATCCGCGTAGCGGAGGGCGATACCGCCCCTTGGAAGTTATCCGCGTAGCGGAGGGCGATACCGCCCCTTGG